>JACQDW010000047.1 GCA_016200845.1 Burkholderiales bacterium
TCAAGGATGGCAAAGCGAAACGCAATAAAGAGAGTGCGGGCGTAATCGATGGCAGCTTCGCTTGGATATGACGGTAGATCATTTCATCGGCGTCTGGCGCATCGCCATATAAGGCGATGCTTTGTTTGATCAAAGTATGAAAGCGGTCTTCAGGATACAGATGGAAGATGTTCTGTAAGAATGCATAGAAACGATCTGCTTGTTTTGGATCTTGATATACGCGTTGAAACAGAGACGTCATGGGTTTTTCTTGGTGGTTGTTGGTGAGGGTTGGCGCATAATACTTGTCCCAAAGAGCGCCCCGAAAACGATATTGTGGGTCTAACGTTTGCTTCATCGCGAACAGTTCTTGGGCGCGAGGATAGGCGCGATGAAACTGTTCGTGAGTTGCATGCGGTTGGTAGGGCAAATAATAAGTGCCGCCACAGGAAATGACTGCATCGATTAATTCGCGCGTCCAAATAGCAACTTTGTCTTTTGCGCTTTCGTTGGTTCGTTGTTTGTAATAGAGGACAAATGCAAACGTTTCACCTCGTGCCCAAGCCATAATTGTTCCCGGATCTCCCAAGGCGTGACGAATTGAGACGTTGATGGTATTCACCGAAAACTTATTTAAAATTGCGGCCATTTTCGGGGTGAATTCCATCAAACGTTCATAGGGCACAAAATACTCTTGCAGTACGTAGGTGCGCTGTTCGCGACTGATAGGTTCTAATTCTGCTGCATCGTAGCCTGCTTCAAAATTACGCCAATAAACCTTCTTCGATAAATATAGAAGTGGGTCGATGATGTATTCACGACGCAGCTTGCCCGACGGAGTTTCGGAGATCGCCCAAAGAAAATATTTTTCTAAAGCGTAGATGCGTCGCAGAGGTTGCAATCGAAATTGAGTCGTTGCTGGTTTATCTGTCTTTAACCAGGAAACTGCACGGACGCGGGTGAAGTGGGGCGGGTACAAATCGCCATTATGGAAAATTGCATCCTCGCGATGTCTGACATGTTTATCGAACCAATGGAGATAGTCTTCGCTCTGCATTTTGCAGTCGCTGCGTTCAATACGCACATTCTCCACTAAGTCTAGTTCGACCTCGGTGATAATGCCTATCGCACCATAGCCGCCTATTGCTGCAAAAAATAATTCACTATTTTCCTCGCGACTGGCGTGCATCAGTTCACCGCTTGCAAGTATCAGTGTTATTGAACGAACAGACATGACGACTGGGCCAAGTCCGATATAACGGCCGTGCGCATTGACCGACAATGCACCACCCACAGTGAAGTTTGCATAGGTCTGCATTATCTTCACCGCAAGCCCATGAGGGTCAACAAAAGCTTGAATGTCGCACCAACGCACGCCTGCTTGAACTCGAATCGCTTTCGCATTTAAATCGAAATGCAAAATCTGATTCATTTGACGTAAATCCAAATGCAGACTACCAGGGCTGGCAGTTTGCCCACCCATACTAAAGTGTCCGCCGCCGATGGAAATTGGCAAACTCGAATTTCTCAGACAAGTTTGAATTTCAGAATTCGATGTAGGGGTGGCGACTGCCAAAACGGGGGAGCGGTTTATTTGTGTGACATCATTGATGGTTGGCATAAAGATCCTTAGCGTGAGATATCGACAGTCAAATAACCGTCTCTAGATAATGGATCTACGCCATATCGATTGACGCCGTCCGCGCCTTTTTTTGCGAGTAAAAAAATGAGGTAAATGACGCCGAACACAGGAACGGCGACAGCTAAGACGTGCCAACCGCTTTGTCCACCATCATGAAGCCGTTGCACTGACAACGCGATTGCGGACCAAATGAATATCGCGGCAAAAACAGCGCACGCAGTTTGACCGATGAGCTCTCCAGCTAGCATTCCAAATGCAGTGCAAATTAAGCCTATAAAAATGAGTCGAAACCAAAACGTCGCGCGTGAAATACGTCCGCTTTTATAAAAAAAATCCATCAGAAACTCTGCACCCACTGTTCGCTCCTCTTTGAAATCTATATGAAACTAAACTGTCGCATTTAACAACAATTGACAATGTATCACGACTCTACTTCCTAGATACAGAAGTTTTCAACGCTTATTTTTATGGAGTCATAAAGCCTTCTGACGACAAGGCCAAGGCGCGGATGTGTGCATAAATGTAGGCACATCAGATCTCAAATAGAGGCATGAGATATTGTTGGTAACAGGGTGCTGTATGGGGTAGATAATGAAGTCCGAGTTGCTATTCACGCCCCCGACTGAGCAGCGCTTTCAAACTAGCCAACCGATTTTGCGGCGTGATGATTTCATCTTCTTTGGGCACAGCGTCGCCCTGATCTAGTTGCATTTCTTTGATAAAACGTGAGGGGTCGCAATGCACCGATTCGCCGGCGCGTTTGCGTTTTTTGCACCAGCTCACGTGCAAGCTGCGTTGGGCGCGGGTGATGCCGACGTACATTAAGCGGCGTTCTTCTTCTATACGGGCGGCGATGGTTTCAACTGGGGCGTCGGGGTCGCCTTTGTGTGGCAGTATGCCCTCTTCTACGCCGACCAAAAATACGTGCGGGTATTCCAATCCCTTGGAGGCGTGCAGGGTGGACATGCGCACGGCGTCGGGCTCTTCATCTTTGCCTTCCATCATGGTCATCAATGCGACCATCTGCGTCAAATCTAACAGACTGCGATGATCATCGGTGCCGTCTTTTCCGCCGCTGCCTTTTTGTTTGAGCCATTGTGTGAAGTCGAGTACGTTTTGCCATTTGGATTGCGCGGCGCGATCGTCAAAACTGTCGTAGAGATAGGCTTCGTAATTGATCTCTTTCATCAAATCGTCGAGCAAATGTTCGGCGTGGCCTTCGCGGTGGGCGTGCGCTTCGACGTTGTTGATGAAGGTGCAGAATTCGCGCAGTGGACGTAATTGACGATCGGTCAAAATCGCTTCTATACCGCCTTTGAACACCGCTTCAAACAGCGAGCATTGCCATTGCCCGGCATACGAACCCAGGGCTTCTAAGGTCGCTTGCCCGACGCCGCGCTTGGGTGTGGTGATGGCGCGGATGAAGGCGGGATCGTCGTCTTCGTTGGCGATGAGGCGCAGGTAGGCGATGATGTCTTTGATCTCGGCTTTATCAAAAAAACTTTGCCCGCCTGAGATGGTATAAGGGATGCGCTCTTTGCGCAGTGCTTGTTCTATGATGCGCGCCTGATGATTGCCGCGATAGAGAATCGCGTAGTCAGCCCAGGCCGCGCGGCGTTCAAAACGATGCGCAGAAATCGTGATGGCGACTTGCGCCGCTTCTTGCTCATCGTCGGGCATGGTGAGCACTTTGATGGCGTCGCCCAAGCCATGCTCTGACCACAGGGCTTTTTCAAACAGCTTGGGGTTGTTGCCGATGACCGCATTGGCTGCTTGCAAAATGCGGGTGCTGGAGCGGTAGTTTTGCTCTAGCTTAATGATGCGTAGATTCGGAAAATCCACTTGCAAGGTGGCGAGGTTTTCCACCGTCGCGCCACGCCATGCGTAGATCGCCTGATCGTCGTCACCTACGGCGGTGAACATCGGTTTTTTTCCGATGCCGGAGACCAGCAATTTCACCAGCTCATACTGGCAAGTATTCGTGTCTTGATACTCATCGACCAGCAAATAACGCAAGCGGCGTTGCCACTTGTCGCGCACCTCTTCATTGTGACGAAATAATTCGACAGGAAGGCGAATCAAGTCATCAAAATCCACCGCCTGATAAGCCGACAGTGTGGCGACATAGCTGCGATAAATCCGTGCTGCTTGCGCCTCGTCTTCGTCTTGCGCTTGTGCCAGCGCCTGTTCGGGATCGACCAGACCGTTCTTCCACAAAGACATGGCGGTTTGTATGCGCCGTATCAATTGCTTGTCGGTGGTGATCGCCAAGTCTTGTACCAGCGAAAAGCAATCGTCGCTATCCATAATTGAAAAGCGATCTTTCAAGCCCAAAGCGCGCGCTTCTTGCCGCAGAATTTTGACGCCCAGAGAATGAAAAGTAGAGACCGTAATGTGCTTGGCTTGTTTGGGCTCTTGTAAGAGCTTGGCGATGCGCTCTTGCATTTCCAGCGCCGCTTTATTGGTAAAAGTCAGCGCCGCAATATGCTTGGCATCGTAGCCATGCAGCTCAATCAAATTGGCGATTTTTTGTGTAATAACACGCGTTTTACCCGAACCTGCGCCAGCTAATACCAGACAGGGACCTTCCAGATAATTGACTGCATCGCGTTGGGGTTGATTGAGACCGTGGGACATGGAGAAACCAGAATTCTGTTAAGACCGTATTGTACCCGCTGGAGCTGCGACCAGGGGCTCGGTGAAGGGATGGTGTAAGGATGCTGATGCTGTTGTTTTGTTGTGCAAAAATTTACTTTTGCGGTGGCAATTCCTTTATATTTATTATTTTTTGAAACTATACTGATTTGAGTTAAAGATGAATACCTTGAAAACATTGACGCCGGAACGGGAGCTGGACGGTTTGTATCGAGATGTGAAGGAATTAATCGAACAATCCAAAGCGCATGTTGTTAGTCACGTCAATCAAACCTTGGTGCTGACCTATTGGCAAATCGGGAAAATGATACGCACGGAGTTGTTGGGGAATGACCGGGCCGACTATGGGGACGCGACTGTGAAGCGTCTTGCGCAGCGTTTGGCGCTAGAGTACGGAGACGGATTTGGGCATAGAAACCTTCTTCGTATGGCGAAGTTTTATCAGTATTTTCCTCAGATCGAGATTGTGACGACAGTGTCGGCACAATTAAGCTGGTCGCACTTTGTTGAGTTGCTGAAAGTAGAAGATCAGATCAAACGGGAATTCTATGCGACGATGTGCAGCGACGCGCGATGGTCAGTTCGCATGCTACGTGAACGTATGGATAGCATGCTTTATGAACGCACTGCGATTGCTAAAGAACCTGATGCGATTTTGCGTAAAGAGTTGGCTGAGCTTCAGCAGTTTGGTACGGCGAGCAAACCAGCGCTCTTTCTCAAAGATCCTTATTTACTCGACTTTTTAGATTTAAAAGACGGCTACACAGAGCAAGATATTGAAGGTGCGATTCTCGCTGAACTGGAACGTTTTATTCTGGAACTGGGCAGTGATTTTGCATTTATGAGTCGTCAAAAGCGAATTCAGGTTGGCGGTAATGACTACTACATCGATCTGCTTTTTTATCATAGAAAACTGCGGCGTTTGGTGGTGATAGAACTTAAATTGGGTGAGTTCAAACCGGAGCACAAAGGACAAGTAGAGCTCTATCTAAAATGGTTGGTGAAATACGAGCAGCAAGACAACGAAGAGCCACCGATTGCGATTATTCTTTGTAGCGACAAAGACCAAGAGTTGGTGGAATTGATGGATTTGGCGCAGGATCATATTCATGTATCGGAATACTGGCTGGAGTTGCCATCAAAAGAAATTCTGAAATCCAAATTACACAAGGCTCTGGCACAAGCAAAGGCACGCATTGCTTGTCAACAGAACGCGCTCACCTCTTGAAAGACTTTACTTAACATGAACCTCCTAGAAAAAGCCACCGTCCTCGCCTTTCATCGTGATCGTCTGCAAGGAAATAGATTACATGCCTTGGGTTATCGGGCGAATGAGAGTCAGGAGCGGCGCTTTCAGGCCTTATTGCATTGGGGAGAGATGAGCGGCTGTTCGGTGCTGGATTTGGGCTGTGGTTATGGTGATTTGCGACCATTCTTAGATCAGCATTACCGTGACTTTATTTATCTGGGCGTCGATTTTTTAAAAGAGTTTATCGATGCCGCGCAGCAGCGTTATGGGCATCTGCCGCATACGCAGTTTTTTCAATCTGATTTTTTGACCGCAGGTCTGCCCGAGGTCGATGTGGTGATTGCTTGCGGCAGTCTGAATTATCGTACTTCAAATTCACTGCATCCCTGGCAGACGATTAGTCGTATGTGGGAGGTGGCGCAGCGTGGCGTGGTGTTTAATTTGCTGGACGCGGCATATTTTGAAAGCGATGAAGTGTTGTGTGCGTATGAGCAAGACGAAGTGCTGCAATTTTGTCGACAGCTCGATCCGCATACGCGCATTGTGGCGGGTTATTTGCCCGATGATTTTACGGTGTTGATGCATAAGCCCAACGATAAGGAGAATTGAATATGACGGTGAACACGGGTGGTGCGAGCCTTTCTGGTGTCGATGTTTCGCATTTTCAAGGCAATGTAGATTGGGCAGCGGTCAAGGCAGCGGGAATCGCATTTGCCTTTGCCAAAGCGAGTGATGGTAATACCTATCAGGATACGCAATTCAAAAAGAACTGGCAAGGCATGCAGGCCGCTGGCTTGCCGCGCGGCGCCTATCATTTTTATGAGAGCAACGATGACCCTGTGACGCAAGCGAATAATTTTTTGTCGGCTGTGGGCGCGTTGGCAAAAACCGATTTGCCGCCTGTGATTGACATCGAATCGACCAAGGGAAATTTTGGTAACAACAGTCTCGCGGCGAATCTGCAAATTTGTTTGGATGCGGTTGAAAAAGGGCTTAAGTGTACGCCCATCATTTACACCAATTGTGCCTTTTGGAATGCTAATTTGACGGCTGAGTTTGGGCGTTATCCATTGTGGATCGCACGTTACAGCAGCGCGCCGCCGACGATTCCGAATGGTTGGACGAATTGGAATTTTTGGCAGTATTCGGAGAGCGGCACTGTGCCGGGTGTGACTGGGGCCGTTGATTTGGATCGCTTTGCGGGAAGTAAGGATGATTTGCAGCAGTTGATAACGAGGGCGCATTTGGCTTAAGCGTCCTACATGAGAGGGAGTGAAAATGAAAAGCTTCAAGTGTTATCTGATTGTTTTATTTGTGTTCTTTTCGGTGCTGGCGCAGGCGCAAACAGAGCTGCCTGCAAACGACAAGCTAGCGAAGATCGATGCTTGTTCAACTGCACAGATGAGCCTACTTAGCGAGGCACAACGCATCGCGGCAATGCAGGCACCTTTGGCGGAGGCGATTGCTGCGCTCGATAATTCTAAGGTGGAGTTTTCCTCGCCCGCGCTTGCCAGCGGCAAATTGAGTTATCTCACCATCACTCCCAATCTTGACGGGGATTTAAAGCATGTCTGTGTGCTTGGCTATTTTTATTTTGACCGCGAAGAGAATAAAGGTGGCAACACCGAACCACTCGATATCGATCATGTTGAGACTGTGAAAGTTCCCGATCCTAAAGATGCCAAGTTGACGGTGGATGCGAGCCGGATTTATTTTCGTGCGCCGAGTTCAGACAATTTTTCTGATATGGACAAAGATAAATTTTGGCAATTTTGGGCGAAGCATGAACATGTGAAGTTGAAATTTGCCGCATTTACTTATGACCCAGAAAGTGCGCAAAAAATAAAAGCGTCCTTAGGGCGCGAAATTCCAGTCTCCATTTCTCAGTCAAAAGCGAGCGTGTTTGCTGCTTTACTTTTCTGCCTGACTTGCTATTTGTTAGCGGCGTTGACGGTGGGGTTTCGCACGGATGATCGTTGGACAGAAGCGGTGGCGCAAGGTAAATTGCGCTTTACGCATTCGCGTTTTCGTTTGTTTTTCCATCGCATCTCGCCCTGGTATATGGTGGGGTCATCGGGACAAGCGAGTCTCTCTCAACTGCAAATGTTGTTGTTCACCTTGATCGTGGCGACCCTGCTGTTTTATCAGTGGATGCGCACGGGCTTATTGCAAGATATCTCGACCGATCTTTTGTATCTGATGGGCATTTCCACTCTGGGCGCGGGCGGAACACAGCTGGCTAATTCCGTGAAAAAAACCTTAGATCCCAAAGTCTATGCCTACTTGCAGCAACTAGGCTGGTTCACCGCCCCCATCAGCGGCGGCCATTATGGCGCGTTGCCTTCGCAGCTTTTGTTGACGAATAATCGCTTCGATATTTATAAATTCCAGATGCTGGTCTTTACCATCGTGATTTCTGCTTACGTGGTTGCCGCTGGAGCCGACCAACTCGGCAACATCCGCATCTCTGATACCTTGCTGATGCTGATGGGCTTAAGCCAGGGCGTGTACGTAGGCGGCAATGCCACCACCGACAACACCACGCCGCTGCAAGATCAATTACGTGGCATGCAAACGCTCCAAGAGAACTACCTCGCCGCGAAAGACGATCCCAAAGCGCAAGAAACCATCGCGAAGCAATTTGAAGAGGCAGCCATCGAAGCGGCTGATATGTTCAAGGGCATGTTCCGGCGTGATGTGCCTGAGGGGATGTTGAGGATTGCGCGGGCTTGAAGAGGTACTGGAATTTTTGCCACCGACTTTATGCAAATACCCAGATTTTTCTGGGTATTGGATGCCAGACATTTATTAACAGGCTCTCCTGAATTAATCTTCTCCACCCTCCATAGCTTCCCCACCTCGTGCGCCCATAGCCGCATCATCATCGCCGTCGTCGCCATCTTCTTCAACTACATCCATTGCATCACCACCTCCTGCCTCTACTTCCTCTACTTCCTCTTCATCCTCTTCATCCTCACTCAACTCGCCGCCATTATCATCATCATTATCTACTCCAACATCCGTTGTTACCATTTGCTGACGCTGACCACTCACCCTTGTGACTTGCTCGCCTCCTTCAGTCCTCGTTATATACAAAAGTGCACTACATTGAAATTGGGCTGGCATGTAAGCATTGGCGAATGCATTTAATGCTGCTCGATGCGCTTGGGGTGCTTGACCTATCCTGTTAGTCATATAGGCTGGAGGAGCATTTTGGATCCCAGTGACAGAATAATGAAAACCTCGCGTCTCACCAGCGCCAGGATTTTGCAAAAAATTTTGTAAAGGACTCTCTACCAAACGAAAGTGACTTTGATCATTAAAATTATTACTCAATGCGGTACCTAAAAACATATTATTCGCCTGCCCTGGACCACCAAATCGTCCGCGAATCGCATGCATGCGCGTCAAATTATGTCCAGTTGCTGGATTTCTCAAGTAATTATCACCAAGATCACGTATGGCCTGCGCCCCAGGTGGATCTGCTGCTGCTGTGGTCGCGGTCATTGCCGTTACCATACGTGAAGCATTTGGATACGCCGTAAGATTCCCAGCCGCAGGCATTGCCGCAACCTGTGCCCAACCATTGATACCTGCGACACTAGTATCAATCACACACTGTACAGTTCCAAAGTTATGCGCAGTCGGCATCCCTTGAGCGAGTAAATGATTTTCTCTACGCTGTACGATCCGCCGCCCACTTTCAACCGCTTTCGCCCCCATCACATCCGCCTCAGTCTCCAACCCGACATCATCATTCACCGCCACACCACTCTTCATCTGCATCGTCGGCCTTACCCGCCCCTGCGCTTGCTGCACCACATGCCAAGCTTCGTGCGGTACATGCTGTTCCTGCCCGGGTGCGACATGAATCTCGCTACCTTGTGCATAAGCATGCGCATTCAACTGCGCTGGTTGGGGAGAGTTGTAGTGCACTTTCACATGGTCCATGCTCATGCCAGACAATGATTCGATACCGGATTTAAGATTGTCGGGCAAGCCGGTATTGTTCGGCTTAGGGGCTTGAGCCGTAGTCGCTGCCTCCTCGCGCTGCACCGCCTCGCCATCCACTTGCGCCCGCAATGGTTCTTCCACTTCTTCCCGCTGCGCCACGTCACCACTGGACATCCGTGATTGTAGCGTGCGCATCTGCAGAGCCTGAGCGCTGACATTCATCTTTGCTTGCATGCGCTGCTGCGGCGGGCTATTGCTCATCATTGCTTGTAGCGATATAAGCTGCGCCGATTGAGGGCGATGATCCTCAAACGCGCTCTGCTGCTCGGCTAGTAATTGTGCTGGCTGTTGTGCGCTGTGGTTTTGCTGTTTATTCGCTTCCGCGGGTGCTGGTATACGTGTTTGCATAAGTTTCTTAGAAATTGATTCTGCAGTTCATGACAGCACTCCAATTTTTTGATTTGTCACCCTCGACTAATCTGCTGCTTCTTCTTGTGCAGCTAATCTGAGAATGAATGACCACTTCGCTCTGCCATCACCATCTTCTTTTTCAACCTCGATTTTTTCGACGGTTTTCTTGGCTGCCAGCGCATTTCTGAGCGCGAGTTTTCCATTGGGGATATTTTGCAAGAAGTAGTCGCGATGTTCTGAGCTGAGTTCGCCACCTTCTTCGTAGTTGCTCTTGATAGTTGGTTCGCCACTGTCCCACCAAGTGAGGAATTGTTGATTGATAAGGTCACTAATGAGGATGTTATTCCACGTGAATGCAGCCTCCATCACCGTGGTTTCGTACTCTTCGTCGCGAGCCCACGATGCGTTTTTTAGTAACATCACCTGTTCTTCGACGACATCGCTGGTGTTGAAACTTGCTAATAATGGGTTGCGGGCGATGTAGTCTTGGGTTGCTGCGCCTTCGTCGCTTGTTGCGTAGAGCATGCGGAAAAATAGTTGGTGTTTGATGTTGTCAACGCCCAGGTCGTCTTCGTCAAAAGATTCCACTTTTTTTGTGAGTTGGTGGCCGTCGTCAAGGTTTTGCGTGGGGCCATCCTTGATCGTGGTTTTGCCAGCAATATCGCCTTTGGCGTAAGGATTTTTTGTAATCAAGCGTGCGGCATTGGCATCGTTATAGCCTTCATCTTTGATGACCGATTCGATGAGATTTTGTTGTGTTAGGTCGATTTCATCAGCCGCGAGTTCTTCATTGCGCCCCGCATCGGTCACCCATTGATCGATCTCCTGAGCGATCTCCCATCCTTTGCCGTTTTCTTCTGCGCCAATGACGTCGCAAATTTTTTGCTCGGTGTTGCTCATTTTTTGAATGACGTTTGTTTGGCTTGGTGATGGGACAGATGCGGATGGTGGCAATGGATGTCGTTGCGCGATCTTTTGCGCCATGAGTGCTTGTGTGGTGCGCAGTTGCCTTGTTTTTTGACTGTGGTCCGCTAGTGATTGCTGGTGCTGTGAACGAAGCATGGAGGAATGTGTGCTTAGCTGCGCACTGTGTTGAGCGGAGCTGTCCACGCGTGCTCCCTGTTCGTTTGCGGCGTCTTGATGTTGTGGCTGGGCGAAAGTCGGCATGAAGGTCTCTTTTAAGCGCGCAGATCGTAGTCGCTGGCACCTGCGGCATCTTCTTCCATGGAGTCCACTCGACCTTGGCCTTCGACCAACCAAAGGTCACGAATTTGGTTTCTCACTGTGGCATTGGTGATGCCGTAGCGCTTGCCAAAGAGCGAAGTCCATTGCACCCATAGAGTGCTAAAGTCCATGTAGATCACGCGGTCGTGCTCACCGGGTTCTGTGGTGTAAAACCTGGACGCATTACTGAGATTGGCGCCAAGGGCGGCAACACAGTTAAAGCGGCCACCTTCTGCAATCACTTTCGTGATGGCATCGACGCCTTCTTCTTTTTCTGCGAGAGAAGAGCCGGCCGCTTCTGCCGCATCCATTTGTTCATCAACCGTCGTATCGGAATCGCTATGGTGAGTCATGCTGTAAGTGTCGAGCGGATTGACGATCGATGTGCCATCACGTGTGCCATTATTTCCATCGCCGTATTTGGCGATGCGCGCCATCGGGGCATTGCTACCTAGGGCGTTGACGCGCGTGACATAGCCCCGGTGTGCCTCTGTAAATTCGATGTCGGTTGCGACATTGCCACCGCCTGCGATAGGACTGGTGACTGAGATTTTGACGGGATCAACCAATGGCAAAGCTGCCCAATTGAGTAAATGATCCATCATGGCGGGTGTGCGCCATGCGATGCCCGCATTCTCTCCACCGGGGGAATAGGTGTGAACCGCCATACTGCGATTTTGATCGCTCGCTACTGCAGGCGCTGGGATGGGTACGCCTGCACCGGTGAGTCGTTGATAGATTTGATTGCCTTGAGCTGCGGAGGCGCCGCGCCATTCGTTGAGCTTGCCTCTTGAGATAAAGGAGTCAGCGCCATTCCCTAAACTAGTACCATAGGCGCGGTATTCAGTTTGTATGTTTTGAATGGCGGTGTTGCGGTCGGCTGCAGCCGGTAGCGCCACGGTGTAGTGATTCAAGGTGGCTGGTGCTTGATCATCAAAGGTTGCGGCGGCGCCCACCGGGGCGAGCGCGACGCCCCCACTGGTTTGCGGGTGGACTTGCCTTAACTGGGCGACGCGATGGCTACTATTCGCGGTGTCTTGCCGACGTTGCTGCGCGACGTGTTGTGAGCGCAGGTCTTGCGTCGCTTGTTGTGTTTGTTTAGGTGCCTGTGTTGACATTGCATTTGCGCTGTCCTTGCTTGGTTTGGCGAAGTGGGAAACCATGAATGTCCTCGGTCGTGAATTGGTGTGGGTTCGTTCAATAACCCTTAATGAGTCCTTTAAACGGCTCATCGGTCGTGCCCAGTGATTTGCTGCCGACGGTGGCTGAGACGTCGGTGGGGATTTCCATGAGTCGTGTTTTGTGTTCGGGTTTGGTTTTTTCGGTGTCGACGGCGCTGGTTGCGATGATTTCGTCGGCTTTGTCGCTACCGAGTTCCGTCGTATTGACTTTGTAATCGACGACATCATTCACTTTGGCACTTAACAGTTCTTGATTGAAGACGTTTTCGACACTGGTTTCCCAGGTGCCGCGTTCAAAGCTGTCTTTCCACGGCCTAACGTTGTCTTTCTTTCCCGAGCCGCCGATGCGATTGGGGATCATGTGCGCGCTCATCGCTGATTCTCCTGTCGCTAAGCCAAGCTTGGCGAGAGAGGCGTCGACCCGTGGGCCGATTTCGTAAGCATCGCCGCCTTTGGCAACGCCGTCTAATTTGGAACGCACGACGCCCCAGTCGTTGAGATCGGGCGCGGTGATCGCTGTTTTGACTTTGACCGAGCCATCATAGGATTTGAGCTGCATCGCCTTCGCCCCCATCACATCAGCCTCGGTCTCTAACCCCGCATCATCATTCACCGGCACACCCATCTTCATTTGCATGGTCGGTTTGACGCGGCCCTGGGCTTGTTGGACGACGTGCCAGGCTTCGTGTGGGACGTGTTGTTCTTGCCCCGGGGCGACGTGAATGTCGCTGCCTTGGGCGTAGGCATGAGCGTTAAGTTGTGCGGGTTTGTCGGAGTTGTAGTGAACTTTGACGTGATCCATGCTCATGCCAGACATCGACTCTATGCCTGCCTTTAATTGATTGGGCAGGCCAGTGTTGTTGATTGGCCCTGCTGATTTTTTTTGCGTGGGCTCTTCTTCTTTCATTTTCTGTGCTGTGGCAAATTTGCCCTGTTTTGGTTCTTCATCGAGCTTGGCACGTTGTGCGGGTTCTTCTTCTTTCTCGCGTTGGGTGATGTCGGCTTTCTTCTGCGTTGGTTCTTCTTCAATTTGCCGTTGTGCGGTGGTGTGTTGATCTGTATTCAAATGACCGAGGTGCTGTTTTAATTGCGCGGATTGCTGGCTTTGGTCTGAGAGTTTTTGCCTTTGTAATTGCGCGCTGGCGGTGGGGCGATGGTCGATGATGCCCACTGAATTTTTGAATTGTTGTACTGGCGCTGAAGGCGCTGTCTTTTCATTTTGTGTGATTTTTGATGTCTTCATTTTGGTCTCGCTCGTGTGAGGTTGATGTTAGTTTGTTGATTATCCTGCGCGTGACATGTCGTCGATTTTTTGGCGTACTGAGGGCAGCTTGTCTTGGGGACTTAAGATCGGTGAGGCGACGCCTAAGTCAACAAGGACTTCTTTCCCTGCGGCTTGTTCTTTTGCTGCCCCAGCTCCGGCGGCCGCGACATAGCGGTCATTGATGAAGGTGTAATTGGCGTCGGCAGCGTTTTGCACATAGCTGCTGACGCTGCCGGTGAAGCGCTGTATGCGATTGACCGAGGCCTCGGCGAGAGAGAGATCGACTTCGTTGAGATCGGGCCAGCGATACCACGGCGCATTGTGATAGGTCATGTTCAGTTGGCGTGAGGCGTTGCTTGCTCCGGTGGTGCTGGACGCACGTTTGTTGCGGACCGATGCCATGAATAAGTCGGCTGCGCCCGACCATAAGAGTCGTCCACGATGGATGACGTTGCTGCGCACTGCCATGGTCTGCGGTGTATCGGCGGCGTTGGTGAGTGCGCCACCGGCGGCGCCCGCGGCGACTGGGGTAAATGGCACGGGATGACCAGAGTTGCCATCAATGATGCGGGCGATTTCTGCGTAGTGATCGGCATTTCTGAGCTTGGCGGCGACGCTGCGTTCTCGATACGATGCGCCCGCGCTGGTGTAGCCACCTGCATCTAAAATCTCGGCATGGGTGACGTGCATGGTTTCGTGAAAGAGCGTGGAGATGGCTGCCGAGCTGGGCGCAGCATCAATGGCGTCTTTGACGAGCAGGAAAATCTTTTGATCAAACTGCGCATAGCCACCGATGCCGACGCGCCTTGCGACGCCAGCAGTGTCGACAAAAATATTGTTGAAGGCGGTGAGTCGTACCCGCGCTGCGGTGATTTTGCCACGTGCTGTCCCTGCTGCGGCGGCAGTGGTAGCGGAAGTGACGTCGCCGTCGCCAAAGACATTTTTTAAAGCCGCTTCGTTGGCCTCGGCGGCAGCCATTTTCACGATGGTCGCGGCGACTAGCGCTTGCACATAGGCGTTTTCTGGCGTGCCGTCGGCGGGTTTGGTGTCGAAATTGGTGGAGTCGAATTGTTCGGTCGGATATTTGGCGCGCAGTAAATTAATTTTGACGATGAGATTGGGAATGCTCAATGCGTTCACGAGCGCAGTCATCGCAGCGCGGTCGCCTGGGAGCAGCAAGGTGTTGTCTATCCAGTCAGGACCATCGGCTGCGGTGCGGCGTACATCGAGGATGGTTTCGATCAGGGCTTGGCGTGCACCTGTTTTGACTTCGTCTTGGGCGGCGGCAAGCCCTGTGGGGTCGGAGACGCGTCTTTGCACGGGGGCTGTGTTTGTAATTGGGGTAGATCGCAAGCTGGCGACATGGCGCTTTAATTGGTGTATCTGTTGGCTGTCGTTGGATTGCTGCTGACGTTGCTGCTGTGCGCTGACGCTGGTACGTTGGTCATTGACGCTTTGCGCTTGTGCGATGTGAGGGACAACGACTTGCGTGTTCTCTTTTGCTTGATGCGTTTTCATTGTTTGTTCGTCCTCACTTAACGGGGCGCTTCACGAATTGATTACATCTGTTACTTATTGGACTTACGCAATGGCACAAGTTTTGCTCAGTCCTTAGTTCAGGTTTTGACTCTCTTCTGTATCAAGCGTTTTGACGCTGGTTTGACATGCAAATGCAATTTCATTTACGTGCAAACGACACGTTAATTTGCGATGTGACACAGGAGAGTCTTGATGCAAGCTGTTTTTTATTTTAATCAAAGCAAAAATTGATCCCGGTTTTAATTTCCACGGAAGGAAGGTCAGCATGCGAGGAATCAGCGATGTAAAACGGCGCTTGTCGATGAATGTGGCGCACAGCGGACGAGGTGGGCATGGCTTGTCGCCTTCGATGTTGAAAGTATCCATGAGTGATGCCCCGCTAGAAGTGAGTGCTAGTCAGCGCTTCGTCTTGAAAGCCGGGCCGTATCAGAACAATGGTGCGAGTCAATGGTATGCCGAGATTCCTGTCGGCTCTGCTGGGCAGTTGATGAAAATGGCGCTGGATACGGGTGGGAACTTTATTTGGATGACATCGACTCTGTGTGGCAGTCATGGTTGCCGACATTATGGTGAGGGACAGTTTAATCCTGCTGCCTCGTCTAGCTTTCGATGGATGAGTCAGGCGCAGCAGTCGGTGTCGTTTGGTCCTTGGGGCACCATGACGGTGGAGCTGGGGCAAGATTATTTGGGCATGCCTGATTCGACTTCATCGCTGGTGAATAACCCTTACACGCCGTTTTATTTGTCGGTCGCGTATAGCGGGGATCAGTTTGTGCAATTGGATTGGGATGGCGGCTTGGGTTTGCCTTCTGGCTCGGCGTATGCTGATCCGAATATGCCGCCAGTGTTTGCTACCTTGCTCGATATGGGTTTGGTCGATCCTGCAATGCCGTATATGTCATTTGTGACCGACCGCGATACCGGGCAGGGATTGGCATGGCTGGGTGGATATGACAGTACAGCCTTTGATCCTGCGAGTGGGATTTTTATGCGCTGGAGCCCGTATACCGCCTTCGAGGGCGTTGAATATATCTGGACCACACCCTTGGCGCAGATGCGGGTGGGTGATCAATTGGTGGCGAGTAATGTCTTGTTTGCGTTGGACTCTGGCTCATCGCAATTTAAAGGCGACGACCAGATTATGAACACCACGTTAGCGTTGGTGAGTGGCTCTGCACGCCCCGATGTGCGCTTCGTGGTGGGCAATCATGCCGATGGCAGCGTAGGCGAATTAGTGGTGCCGCCGGAGGTGTATGAGGTGACGATACAGGCGGGGCCGCAAGCGGGGCAAACTTTGCCGCAATTTAATCCTCTGGGCTTGACTGATCTGGTATTGGTGGGCTCAGCCTTGATGGATCATCTGTATACGATTTACGAATATACGGTGACCGTGGTAGATGGCAAACATGTGCTCAGCCCTGCGGGGATGTGGCTGTTCAATAAAGTAGGTGGACCGTGCTTGATACAAAGTCGTTCCAGCATCGATACCGTAGTGGGGAGCAGATCATGAAAATATTTGACGGTAGTTGGACCAATAGTTATGGCTCGATTCTACAGCTCGCGTCGGAGGGACGCTTTCTGTTTGGCTGTTATCGCTCCAGCACCGGCGCCACTGGGCAATATCATGTGTGTGGCTATGGCGATGTGCATGCGCCAAGCAAGGAACATGGCGTGGGCGTGGCGCTGAGTATTTTGTGGCGTTCCTATCAGGGCGGAACGCCTGATCCGACCTGGAACTGGGTGTCTGGATTTGGCGGACAAATGATCTTGCAAAGTGATGGCACGCCCAACATCATTTTAAATCACGATATGGTCGCAACCGTCCCCGACCCGCAATTGGCGGGCATCGGTTCGTATATCGATAAATTGGTGTACGTGCCGGTTGATAATGCCGATGCCGATCTCATCGCACCAGTGCGCAAACATAGGTTGCCTGCGCGTGCTGATGCGGTCGACGGCACCTGGCGCTGCAAAACGCCAGAGCTGGATTTGTCGCTGGAGCTGACTTTGCGCGACGAGATTTCGGGCTGGTTGGATGGCTATATGCATCTGGACGGCCAGCATTATTTATTGCAGGGATTTGCGGATAATGGACATACAGAAAGCAGTGTTCCGCTGGAGGGGCTCACGCTGAGTGCAGCAACTGACCAAGGCAAATTTATGGCGTTCTCAGGCTGGCTGGACAGAATCACGGGTGAGCTGGTGTTGTTGCAGCAAACCAGCAGCGGCACAGCGGCAAATGCGCAATATACGCAGACTTCGGCACGCACTTTGTACTTTCGCCGGTCGCGGTAATCATGATGACCCCGCTTTTTGCCGGACGTGATGCCGAGCTAAAAAAACTGCTGGACGCCTACGAGAAGGCGGAGCAGGGGCAATTTAGTATGGTGATGTTGACTGGTGAATCCGGCAGCGGGAAGACGGCTCTGAGCCACGCGTTGACCGAGCACTTGGCTAGTCTGGACAAACACTTCATCCATGCCACGGGATTTTCTAATCCGCATTCTGGACAGGGCGAACCCTATCTGCCATTTCGTCATGCCCTAATCGATTTGTTTGCCAGTCTCGAAAGCCGCGCCGTGGCCTCGGTCGAAGACAAGGACGACAGCGCTCAAGAAGAACAAATTGGCACCCGCATCGCCAAAGGCGTGCTCAACACCTTAGTCGCTTGCGCGCCGGATTTGATCGAAAATTTTGTCCCCGGCGGAAAAATCATCACCAAAATAGGCAAGCATGCGGCCAATGAATTTGGTTTGAACAAAAAGGAAGAGGCTGTACCAGTGACGGCCCGAGAAGAGTTGCAAGCCGATAAAATTTTGGAGCAATACACCCAGATATTGAAATCGATGAGCGCCACCCAGACGGTGGTGTTGATACTCGATGATATGCAATGGTGTGATACGGCATCGGCGAATTTGTTGTTTCATCTGGCGCGCAGCCTGGCTAGCGAGCGCGTGATGCTGATCGCGATTTATCGCAATGCCTCCATTGCTTTGGGACGCAACGGCGCGAAGCATCCTTTGGAGCCCGTGCTGGGCGAAATCAAGCGCTTGTTTGGCAATATCTGGATCGATCTCGATCAAGTCAGCATGGAGGAAAGGCTCGCGCTGATTAATGCCTTGGTCGATGCCGAGCCGAACAACTTAGGTACGGGGTTTCGACAAGCATTGCTCAAGCATACCGATGGACACGCTTTGTTTGCCAGCGAACTCTTGCAATGCTTAAAAGAGAATCACGAGCTGTGTCTCGATATGCAGGGACGCTGGATTGAGAGTGAAACTTTAGACTGGAATAAAAATCCCGGCAAAATGGAAGGCGTGATAGAAAGTCGTCTCGCGACGCTGGAGGAGGATCTCAAAACCATACTCAGCATCGCCAGTGTGCAAGGCACGCAATTTATTTTGCAAGTGATCACCCGACTGCAGCAGACCAATGAGCGCGAATCACTACAAGGCTGGGGCAAAGACCTGAGCAAAAAACATCTCTTGATCGCCGAGGGAAAAACTGTGCGCGTGGGTGCCAGCATACTCTCGCATTTTCGGTTTTCCAGCTCTATCTTTCAGCAATATTTATATAAGCAGATGGGCGACTCCGAGCGCATTTTGCTGCACGGTGATGTCGCCGCGATTTTAGAAGAGCTATATCGCGGCAAAGAGCACGAGATTCTGTACGAATTGGCGCGTCACTATGATCTCGCCTTGATGCCAGAGCAGGCCATAGACTATTTATTTCGTGCATGGAAAGAGGCGCTGTTCCTAGGGGCCTACACCGAAGCGCGCATGCAATTGCAGCGCGCCGCAGAATTGCTAGCCGAGCTGTCCGACCAGGACGATATCAAAAAGCTAGAAGTCGATGTCTGGTTTTATCTCAGCCACGCGGTCAGAGCGATAGAAGGCTGGAACGCGCCCGCCGTCAAAGAGCTCTACGAAAAAATTCAAGCTTGCTGCTGTTCCACGCAAGAAAAAGACAAAGTGTTGGATGTGGCGTTTGGCCTGTGGGCGATAGAATTAGTCAGCGCCCACTTGCAGCATGCCCACGCCATTGCCGGCAAGATGCAAGAGCCAGCGCAAAGTATGCAAGACCCCATCACAGAAATCCGCGCACTGATTGCTTTGGGGAATACCTTGTTCTGGATGGGTGAACTCACTCAAGTTCGAGAAATCAGCGAAAAAATCAGCGCACTGCGCCCACAGATTGACAGCAAAGAATACCTGCGCCGCACTGGGCTAGACGCCAGCACCATCGCCAATCAATTTGGTTCATGGAGTTTGTTTTTGCAGGGCGACCAAGAGCAAGCGAAGGCACTCTGTCTGGAGGCCATCCACATCGCCGACTATCTAAAACATAGCTTCTCACAAGCGATTGCCCACACCACCGCCGTTTTTCTCTTCCAATTTGCGCAGCAAGCAGAACAAGTGCTGAGCTACGCCGACAAGCTGATCGCAGTCTCAGAAAAGAATGGCTTCGAAGCCTATCGCGGCCTGGGCATCTTAAGCCGCCAATGGGCGCTGGTGCAGTTAGAACAAAGTGATTCAGTCACAGAAATCGAGCAGGGTTTTCAACTCTGGCGCCAATACAACGGCGAACTCACCGCCAGTTTTAAATCCCTGCTGTTAGCTGAATCTTTGATCAAACTAGGGCAGCTTGATGCCGCCGAAAATGAACTCAAGCGCGGCTTAGAGCATGTCGATCAGAGTGGGGAAATTGTGTTGCGGGAGATGCTGTTGAGGCGGTTAGAGGTTTGTCGGGTGTAGGATCCGCACTTTCTATGTGATATTTCGAGATATGGACGATGCCTTTCGGCATCATCTGTTGGGGGGCGAGACTTTCCGTGTACTTCGATACAAAGAAATGCGAGAATACTGTGGAAATGATAGCTCCGCATTTCGAGTTGAATGTTTGAAATAAATTAGAAATAGGAAAATTGCACTGATGTTGACTTCTCTGCACATCAAGAATTTCAAGGCTTGGAAAGATACGGGCTCCATCCGGCTCGCACCTTTGACTGTGATCTTTGGTGCAAATAGCGCAGGTAAAAGCAGTTTAGGACATTTGCTGCTAGCGCTCAAGCAAACAACCCTATCAGCGGACCGAAAGCGACCACTTCATTTAGGCGATGAGAATGCTCTGATTGATTTGGGCACATTTGCAGAATGTTTGCATAATCATGACGTGAAAAAAGCTTTGGAATTTGAGTTGGGGTGGAAAATTCCAGGAAAAGATATGGAGGTACGCGACCCTCTCCGGCAAGGAAAATTTACGGGTGATGAATTAAGAATTTCAGTCAAGCTTTCCGCTGACGCTAAAGAACAACCTAGAGTGGATAAGTTGAAGTTTCAACTTATGCGCGACAATGAAAATCAGCTTGCAGTTGATTACACGAGGGATGACAAAGGAAAGCTTGATATTGGATCAAATGAATACAAATTTGTGCGTAATACTGGGCGAAGTTGGCCGCTCGATGAGCCAGACAAGTTTTACCGTATTTCTGATCAGAGTCGCGCACGATTTCAAAATGCCGAATTTTTGTCCGATTTTGCCCTTAATACGGAAGCGGCCTTAAATAGCGTGTATTACCTGGGACCACTACGCGAGCACCCAAAACGCATTTATTCATGGTCAGGGGAGACTCCTGAAAGTGTAGGGCAAAAAGGTGAGTTTGCCGTTGCTGCAATTCTAGCTGCAAGCGCGCAAGAGCGAAAATTAAATCGGGGACCTAAAATGCGGTTGACTCGCTTTGATGCCTTCATCGCGCATTGGCTCAAAGATTTGGGTGTCATCGAAAGTTTCGCGGTCGAGCCAGTTGCCGAAGGAAGGAAAGAGTATGAGGTAGTTGTTAAGACCCACACTGCAGCCAGCGCCGTGAAGATTACCGATGTAGGCTTTGGTGTGTCACAGGTTTTACCTGCATTGGTTCAGGCTTTCTATTGCCCACCAAATTCCACCATCTGGATGGAGCAGCCTGAAATTCATTTGCATCCGCAGGTGCAGGCTGAGTTAGCGGATGTGTTCATTTCAGCGACTCAGGCGCGAGAGAATGGCAAGGAGCGTCATGTCCAGTTGATTGTTGAAAGCCATTCCGAACACTTTCTCAATCGATTGCAGCGTCGTGTGGCCGAAGGTGTCGTGGCACCAGAAGATGTGGCTGTGTATTTTTGCCGTCGCGCCGGATCAGCTACTGAGCTGGAACCCTTGCGCCTCAATATGTTTGGAGAGATTGATAACTGGCCAGAAAACTTTTTTGGTGATGAGATGGCTGATATTGCTGGACGCACATTGGCGGCAATGCAGCGAAAGAAAGAATTAGCCAAGGATACAGGTCAACAATGAGGGCTGTTATTGATACTAATGTTCTCTTGGTAGCTAATGGACAGCACGCAGACGTCTCGCCAGACTGTGTAATCACTTGTGTACAGCATCTGTTAGAAATGGAAAAGGTGGGAGTGACTGTCATTGACGATGGTTTTTTGATTCTAGGTGAGTATCAGCGCAAAACCAAACTGAAACCGCCCAAAGGCGCTGGCGACGTTTTTTTGAAGTGGTTGCTGCGTCAAGCAGGAAACGCAGCGCGGGTGGAGCAAGTAGCGCTTACTGAAATAGCAGACAATTGTTTTACTGAGTTCCCTGATCCTGCGTTGGAGCTCATATTTGATGCTCCAGACCGCAAGTTTGTCGCTGTGGCCCACGCTCACCCGAAAAAGCCGTCAATATGGCAAGCGGCGGATTGTAAATGGTTGGAATGGTGGCCTACTTTGCAGACAAAAGGTGTTCGTGTTGAATTCTTGTGTCCAGACGATGCTTGCGGGTTTTATCGCAAAAAATTTCCAAGTAAGCCCTTACCCGCATTGCCAATTGATTCATGAGTGATTTTTTCCGCTTTCCACACACTCAACATCTTTTCTGGCTTGGACATGATACGCCACGCAATGACAAAGTATTGACGCAAACTGAAGTCGCGGCAATGTTGTTGGGAGATGTGGTGGTTGAAGAGAAGCTGGATGGTGCGAACGTGGGCTTCTCTCTCTCCCTTGATGGTGGGCTGCGAGTGCAAAATAGAGGTCAATATTTGACGGCGATGCATGCGGGTCAGTTTCTTCGTTTGCCTGAGTGGATGGCGCAACATAGTGAAGGATTGTACGCTGCGCTTAAGCCCAATCTCGTTCTCTTTGGCGAATGGTGTGCGGCACGCCATTCTCTTGATTACGATGCGCTATCAGACTGGTTTTTTCTCTTTGATGTATATGACCGTATCGCAGGTCGCTTCTGGAGTTCGCCACGGCGTAATGCGCTGGCATGCATGTCGGGTTTGGTGACGGTACCCCAAGTGCTGCAAGGGAAAGTGACGGTATCCACTTTGACACAGCTCGTTGTGACTGTTCCGAGTCATTTTCGCCAAGGGGCACTGGAGGGGGTGGTGATTCGCCGCGAATCGACTGACTGGTGTGACGCTCGGGCTAAGTTGGTTCGTCCTGACTTTGCTCAAACCATAGACACTCATTGGCGTACACGTTCAATTGAGTGGAATCGATTGGACTATGCAATAGGTGCACAGTCTGAACCCAACGGTATGAACTAGATGGGCTTAGACGGGTAGATGTACCAGAAATTTCTCGCGAAGCACTGCGTGAAGCCATCATCAACGCCTTTTGTCATCGCGACTGGCGCGATCCAGACTATATTCAGATTGCGATTTTCAAAGACAGAGTCGAGATTCGTAATCCCGGTGGTTTGCTTGATGATTTGACTTTTGAAGATCTGCGCCGGGGCAACGTCTCGCGACGGCGTAACCCTCTGATCGCTGAGCTGTTTCGGCGCATCCATCTGGTGGAATCGTGGGGGCGTGGCATGCCATTGATTTTGGAAAATGCGCACGATGTGAGCTTCCGCGAAGTGGCTGGGCTCTTCATCGCCAGTTTTGCGCGTCCTACTTTTGCTGCACTACCCTAGAAACCGCAAAGAAACGTCAAAGAAGCGTCAAAGAAATTTTGCTGAAACTTATTCTTCAACAGCCTGATATCACCACCCCAGCCTTGGCAGCAGCGATAGGTATTGGTGTCGATGGCGTCAGGTATCATTTGAAGCAGCTAAGACGGTCGGGCAAACTTCGCCATGTCGGCCCCACAAAGGGCGGGTATTGGGAAGTGATTGATCCGCCATAAATGCGCTTTCATTTTTAACTTACCTTTGTTTTTTTCTCGGATCAATTTTACTTCGTTGGTGCTGTGAAGTTTGTTGGTTTAGTTCGGGTAGATTCGCACGCCGATGTCGTTTGTATTCCGATTGAACGCGCAATTCCTTCCTTGTTACGATAAATGTGCTTGCTCAATTTGGTCCGTACAAAAACCGCAGCAGACGTATGCGTTCAGCTTTGGGTATCGCATTGATTGCGCCAAAGTAGGAGACGATTGCTGCGCAGCTTGTTTCTGCTGGTAGGCTATGTTTGTCCTTTGCGGCGAACACCTTTTCCTGCTCAGGGGTCAGGAGTCGCCCCATTCTTGCGTTGATGAGAGAAGTCTCTTTGGGGCTGATGTGTTGTGTGTATTGGCTATCGCTGTCGCGAATCACTTCGTTGGTCAGCGCGAGTTCTCGCTTGACCAAGGCAGGTGGAAGCAGCGCCACGATGTTGATCGAGACACCCGTTGGGAAGGTCAATTCTACGCAAGCGCGCGGATTTGCTTTGTGGAGTGCAGACACTTCGTCATAGAGTAATTCATTAAATGCGATGAGCAAGGCGTCAGGTGCGATCGGAAGTAATCGACCAAATAGCTCGGTCAGCTTTGCGCGTCCAGCAGCCAGCACTTCGCTGTCCGTTTTTTTTGCACTCAGTTTCGCCCATGCCGCGTTAATCGCACCGTCGAATTCGCTTGGGTATTTGCTTGATAAAGTGTTGAAAGCGGGAATTTCTTTGAATTTTGAAATCAGCTGTTCTTTGGTCGTGATCGTTGTGACGAAGGCGGCTGTTTCGCCTCCCAGGCTAAGACGAGTGAAGATTTTCTCGGACAGAAGCTCTTGCTGAGTCGGGTGCCATACGCTGGTATGGGGTGTCGCCGCGATTCTTTCAATGAAACTGGAAGACAGGCCTGCACTTTGGTAGGTTTTTCTGAGGTTGTTATCGTCAAGTTTCTTACTCAAAGCATTATCGACGCCTATCGATCTGAAGGCGTGAAATCCCAGTTTTGCGTTCGGCTCGCCAGTTCTATCCCGGCCTGCGAGAAAAGCGATGGTGCAAGCCGAGGTACATTCTTGTTCCACATAGGTGTTGAGCTTGCGGTCGGCAATGATCTTTGCCATGAGCTTGCCTTGCCTGATCAATCCTCCGGGGGAATGCAGGACGACGGTTGTCACGGTCGGTGCTTTGTTCAAGGCCTTTAATAAGCCCTCTGCGATTCCGTCATTAAAGCCACCTCGCACCAGCAAAGTTTTTCCATCAGAGCGTACTTGAAAAGTGGCGTCTGGACCAAACTGCGTGCCAAACGCCATGCGCCAGTGCTCTTTGAGGTTGGGGAATGAGGAAATGAATTGCGACACCATGGCGAGGGCGCCAAGCACAATCACGACTCTCGCCGCTGCCACCCACCCTGATTTGCCGCCGCGTGAGACATGCTTGTTGGCCGATGTCCAGGTGCCAGAGACAGACCAGAGCCAAATGAAGACGCTCAGAATAATGAAAAACAGGGCGCTCATAGAGCCATATTTCGCCGCAAAATTTTCGACGATCAAAGGAATCGCTATCGCGCTCAGCGTCGGTGCCAGCATCGACATCAGGAGTGTATTGACCCAATAGGAGCGCGCTAGGGAGTATTCGCCACGCAAGTGCT
The DNA here is from genome assembly GCA_016200845.1 of Burkholderiales bacterium. GTDB lineage: Bacteria > Pseudomonadota > Gammaproteobacteria > Burkholderiales > Burkholderiaceae_D > Undibacterium. Next base: position 24,917 of record JACQDW010000047.1, read on the forward strand.
TTCTGATAAATCCGACCTGCTCTTCTTGGTATGAGGTGATGTCCATAAGGTTTTCTGAATGCGCGGGGGAGTGAGTCGAGCGAGCATTTTACCTATAAGCGTGGCCTGCTGGCACTCTCTGTTGTTTGTTCTTGCATTCCTTCTCAAAACGCTCTGGCACAGAGCTTGCGTAATACCCCCATAAATAGATCAGCGCAGCGCTACGCAATAACGCTTCCTCGGATCGTATTTACATAGCAGCGCACCGCATTTTTTTTAAGCACAACAGCATGGCGAGCACAAGTTCGTTTGCATGTTATTGCCACGTAAGTTCTTTCATTTAACTTTATTTTACATGTCTGTTTTTACACGGGTGAAGGCAGATGGCGGGAAGGTGGACGTGTGATCAATGCGGCTTTGAATCATTTGGCGGGTCAGTTGAATCAGCAATTCAAAAACAATTTCCAGTTGGTGGAGGACATTGTGGTGGTGTCGAATCTGGTGGAGTTAGATGGCTCGACTGCGGCGGGGGCGAATAATAAGTTGGTGTTGACGCTGGTAAATATTGAGAAGGATAGCTTGCCGTATCGGGCGGGGACGCAGGGGCAGGTGATGGACGAGCGGCAGATGTTGCGGAGTCCGCCTTTGTTTTTGAATCTGTATTTGATGATGTCGGCTAATTTTGGAGCGGGCAATTATGCCGAGGCCTTGAAGACGATATCGCAGGCGATTAGTTTTTTTCAGCAGCAGGCGGTGTTTGATCGGCATAACAGTCCGGGGTTGGATAAGCGCATTGAGAAGCTGATTCTGGAATTAGAGAATTTAAAAATACCGGACTTGAATAATTTGTGGAGCTTGATGGGCGGGCGTTACTTGCCTTCGGTGTTGTACAAGTTGCGCATGATCACGGTCGATAGCAGTGCGGTGATCGGTCAGGTGCCGATGATTACTGATCCGCGCACATCGGTTTCGTCTTAGGAGTTGAGATGGCACGTTATTTGCCTCTATGTGCGCTGGAGATTGTGCATGAGTTCTTTGAATCGTCCGACGATGTGCGCGATTTAGCTTTGCAGGTGTTTGCTAGTGTGGAGACGCAGGCTTTGATGGCGCGTGAGGGTTTGCTATTGCGCGAACGGGCTACTGGTTTTGAGATTTGGCAGGAGCAGGCTTCCGATCCGGGAATGGCGCGTGAATCTGTGTTGCCTCTGCATTTTTCGATTTGCACGACGAATCCGCGTTTGCCGTTTTTGACTGTGCGCGATGCTGAGCAGCTTGCTTGCTTTGTGAATGATGCGGCGGCCGTGACAGAGGTGGAAGATTTGCAGAGTGTCGCTAGCAGCGATGCGATGGATTTGGGCTTGCGTCGGTTTGAGCGTGCCGCTTGTATTGAACTTGTGCATGTGAAATTGGCGCACGTGATACAGACGGGCAAGGACGGTATGCGTCGCTATCGTGTGCAGTTAAAGGCGCGGCGCTTGCACTGGAAATATATCTTTTCTGGCGCGTTGGCAAAGCGTGCTTTAGCGATTGTTGATTTGAATCGTAGTGAGTCGGGCGGTGTGCAGTTTGTGCCGTCTGATCAAGTGGTAACGAGTAAGCATGTGGCGTTTATTTCTGATGCTGCATTGACGATGAGAAGCATACCGTCACAAGGTTTTCAACTGCGTGAAGAGGATGCCAGTGGAAGAGTATTAATGAGGCGCTTGCCCAACGCCAGTTTGGATCACCTTGGCAAAGAGAGAAGTCCCGACGGCCAGTCTTTGGTTGTTGCGGAGATTTATGTTCATCAATAATTTTCAAAGGAAACACTATGGCTGGCGCATATAAAACCCCCGGTGTCTATATCGTTGAAAAAAATGCCTTCCCGAACTCGGTGGTTGAAGTTGCCACCGCGGTGCCGGCATTTATTGGATACACGCAAATTCACGATAACAAAGGTAGCAGTCTCAAAAACAAAGCATGTCGCATTACGTCTCTATCTGAATATGAAAATTTTTTCGGTAAAGAGCCATTGGACACCTTCAGTTTGGTTCCCAATACGGACGATAATGTCCCCAACGACTTTCGTGCTGCCGATACGGGTTATGTCTTAGCTCGTCCAAACAGCAAAAAAGAAAACGAGCGTTTTTTCTTATATCGCGCCATGCAATTGTTCTTCAAAAATGGCGGCGGTCCATGCTACGTGGTTTCTGTTGGCACCTATAAGAAAAAGAAAGAAGACGGTACATTCGAAGACGAGACTGTAACCAGTGCGGCGTTAACGGGCGGCGTCGATGTTCTGCTGAAAGAACAAGAGCCAACCATGGTCGTGATCCCAGATGCAATGGCACTCGACTTTGATAATTGCATAGGCGTGCAACAACACAGCATGCAGCATTGCGACAAAACACAAAATCGCTTCGCGGTTTTGGATGTCTTCAATGGCTTCCAAGAAAGAAACAAAGATCCAGAGCAAGATTGCATCGTTCGCTTCCGTGGGAATTTAGGTATCAATTACTTGAAGTATTCTGCGGCCTACTATCCGTGGGTGAACACATCCATCGTACAAAAAACGGATTTGGATTTCACCAATTTCGTCAACATCGCAGAGCTCAAAGCTTTGCTCGATGCGGAAGCTGGTGGCGCCAATGCAGCGCCTGATATCAAGGTCATCTTGGATCAAGTCGGCAACCCTACGCGTGATGCCACTGCAAAGACCTATTTGTCCGATGATGAATTGCACAAAGTATTGTTCTCAATCAGTCAGACCTACAAAAACATTCTGATCGCGATGACGAAGAAGCTCAATATTCTTCCACCCGCAGCTGCGATGGCAGGGGTCTATACCATGGTCGACAATTCACGTGGCGTCTGGAAGGCACCTGCCAACGTCAGTTTGGCAAACGTGAGCTCACCAACTGTCAATATCACGCACGACGATCAAGAAGATTTGAACGTGTCCACCACCGGTAAATCGATCAATGCGATTCGTACCTTCATTGGTGAAGGCACACTGGTATGGGGCGCGCGCACGCTAGACGGCAATAGCCTGGACTGGCGCTACATCAACGTACGCCGCACTATGATCATGATTGAAGAGTCGCTACGTCTGGCAACCAAAGCCTATGTGTTTGAGCCTAACGTCAGTGGCACCTGGATCAACATCAAGAGCATGGCTAGTAACTTCTTAACCGGCATCTGGAAGCGCGGCGGTCTCGCTGGCGCTAGCCCAGAAGATGCATTCAGTGTGCATGTCGGCTTGGGTGAAACCATGACACCAGAAGATATTTTGGAAGGCTATTTGCGCGTGACGATTTTAGTGGCATTGAGCCGTCCGGCCGAATTCATTGAGATTACCTTCCAACAGCAAATGCAGAAGTCTTAATGCTGCGGTTGACTTGACTAATTTAACTATCAAAGAGGTTTGTTATGGCAGATGATGGATCAAAACAATCAGCAAATGTGTGGCCCTTACCGAAGTTCTACTTCAAAGTGGAATGGGACAAAAATGAAATGTCCTTTCAGGAAGTATCTGGTCTCGATGTGCAGTCCGAAGAGATCAAATACCGTCACGGTAACAGCCCCGTTTTTTCTGTGATCAAAATGCCGGGTATGAAGAAGTACGGCAATATCACCATGAAAAAAGGTGTGTTCAAGGGCGACAACAAATTCTGGGATTGGCTCAACCAGATCAAATTGAATACGATCAAGCGCGTTCCCGTCACCATCAGTTTACTCGATGAAGAAGGTAAGGCGACCATGGTGTGGACCTTGAACAATGCCTGGCCGACCAAAATTTCCAGCACGGATTTGAAGTCGGAAGGCAATGAAGTGGCGATCGAATCTATCGAGATCGTCCATGAAGGTCTGACCATCGCCAACAAGTAGCCTAAGCCATGAGCGGTGAATTCTTTGAGGGAGGATACCCTCCTCCCGCGTTTTATTTCACGGTGAGTATTAGCGGCGGTATTGCGGTGCCGGATGCTTCGTTTAGCGAAGTGTCTGGCATTAGTTTGGAGATGGAAACGGAGGCGGTGGTGGAAGGCGGTGAAAACCGCTTTGTCCACCAACTCCCCAAGAGCATTAAGCATCCGAATTTGGAACTCAAGCGCGGCATTTCTCAGATCGGTTCGCCCTTGGTGGCATGGTGCAAAGCGACATTGGAAGGGGACTTCATCATCAGTATCGTTCCGCAGCCGATTGTGGTCAGTTTGAATGGTGCGGATGGTGCTGTATTGCGCGCCTGGACCTTCATGAATGCCTATCCGGTGAAGTGGGATGTGGAAGGGTTTAGTTCGAGTAAAAATGAGGTAGCCATTGAGAAGATGGCGTTTGCTTACACCTATTCCAACCGAATTCTTTGATAGGAAAATGCGATGGCGATAGAAATCAAAGAACTCATCATCAAAACCAATATCGTGCATAGGCACAGCGATGAAGGTGAGGCGGTAGCGATGGGTGCGGTGGATAAGCAAGCGCTGAAGGAAGAGATGTTAGCAGCCTGTCGCCAGCTGCTACAAACCATGCTGCGTGAACGTCGGGAGCGTTAATTGTGTCTGGATTAAAAAGCTTACTCAAAATCTCTGGATGCTCGGTGGCGACCAGTGGCGCGATCAGCGTGGACTCGTCACGTCCGGTGTTTACGGCGCTGATTAATCCTTCAGGCTACGGGCATGATTTCACAATTAAGTATGCAAAAAATTCATCGCTGGGACAATCGGGCAGCGAGGCAAAATTTCATGCCAGCCAACCTGAAAAACTGAGTCTCAAAGAATTAGTGTTAGACGGCACGGGTGCTGTGCCGGGCACTACGATGACGGTGAAACAGCAAGTTGAATCCTTGCGCGATGCGGTGTACACCTATGTCGGGATGAAGCACGAAGCACCGATTGTGCAAGTTGTCTGGGGAAGTTTGATTTTTTATGGGCGTGTCGAAAATTTGAAATTCGATTACACCTTGTTTAAGCCCAGCGGTGAGCCGCTGCGCGCCAAGATTTCTTTGACTTTTGTGGAATACATCAGCCCCGCAGAGATCGTCAAAGAAGAAGGAAAAAAATCACCCGACTTAACGCATTTGGTGCAAGTGCGCGCGGGCGATACTTTGCCCCTGATGTGTGATCGCATCTATCGCGACAGCGGCTATTACATGGACGTGGCGCGGGTCAATGGATTGAGCTCGTTCCGGCATTTAACCCCGGGGATGACGCTACGTTTTCCTCCTTTAGCTTAGGTCGGGGGCATCATGGCAGATTCTCCTATGGTCGGCAGCACGGGCGTACTGACCTACAGCATTACTTGTGATGGCTCACCCCTGCCTGATATTGCGCAAGTGGTGTCGATCGAAACCAATCACAGCACTAACCGCATTCCCACGGCGACCATCACCGTGATCGATGGCGACATGCCTAATGCCACTTTTCCAGTCGCAGATGCGGGCAATTTAAAACCCGGCGTCGCGATTGTGATTAAGGCGGGTTATGACAGCAAGAGTGAAGTCATTTTCACCGGCATCGTGGTCAAGCACGCGGTCAAAATCAACGGCGACAATTATGCGCGGCTGGTGATTGAATGTCGCGACAAAGCGCTGGCAATGACGGTCGGGCGCAAGAATGCCAACTACGTCAATAAGACCGACAACCAAATTATTTCTGCGCTGGTCAGCAATCATTCTGGACTAAGCTCCGACATCGATTCCACTAGCGTGACGTATAAAGAACTGGTGCAGTATTACAGCACCGACTGGGACTACATGATGGCGCGCGCCGAAGTGAATGGTTTTTTGGTGACAGTCGACGCTGCTAAAGTCAGTGTGAAAGCACCGGTCACCAGCGGCAGCCCCGTGCTCACATTAACTTATGGCAGCGACTTGATGGAGTTTGAAGCCGAGCTGGACGCGCGCTGGCAGTTAAGCTCGGTCACCAGCACTAGTTGGGATTTATCCAAACTGGCGATCGTGCAGCAAACTGCGCAACCTGCTGCGCTCACTGGGCAAGGCGATATCGATTCCAAAACGCTGGCATCGGTGCTCACTGCGGGCGACTTTGGTTTGCAAACCGCAGCTCCTTTAGAAAGCGCCGCCTTAACCGCATGGAGCAAGGCGCAGCAAACTAAGGCTGCGCTCTCGCGCATACGTGGTCGCATGCAATTTCAAGGCAGCGCCAAAGTGAAGCCGGGGGTGCTGTTAGAGCTCAAGGCTGTGGGCAAACATTTTAACGGCAACGTCATCGCCAGCAATGTGATCCATAAACTGCAAGATGGCAATTGGGTGACCGAAGTTGAATTTGGCATGCCCACCTATTGGTTCACCGAAGAGCATCAGATCGAGGCGCCGCAAGCCGCCGCGTGGACGGCGGGCATCACTGGCTTGCATATCGGTTTGGTACTCAAACTTGATGCCGATCCTGAAGGTCAGCAAAAAATCCAGGTTTCTGTTCCACTGATGAACGCCGCCACGGTGGGTGTGTGGGCGCGCTTCGCCAGTTTTTATGGATCGTCTGGCTTTGGTGCATTCATCATTCCAGAAATCGGTGACGAAGTTGTGCTCGGCTTTTTTAATAACGACCCATCTTGCCCAGTCATCTTGGGAAGCCTGTACAGCAGCAAACACGCGCCACCGTATTCGCTGACCGCAGAAAATAATATCAAAGCGCTGGTCACGCGCAGTAAATTGAAAATGGAATTCGACGACGACAAAAAAGTCATCACCTTGATCACGCCGGGTAACAACAAGATCGTCATCAGCGATGACGCTAAATCGATCTTGCTGCAAGACCAGAATAGTAACAAAGTCGAACTGAGTTCTTCCGGTATTTTGTTGGATAGTCCGAAGGACATCACGATTAAGGCGGTAGGAAAAGTTGCGATTACGGCCAATCAAAATGTGGAAGTGACTTCGCAAATGGATGTGAAGACCACGGGCTTAAATATTAATAGTACGGCGAATGTGGGGTTTGTTGCGAAGGGTACGGCCAGTGCGGAATTGTCTGCGGCGGGACAGACAACTGTTAAAGGCGCGATGGTGATGATTAACTAATTTGGCTGCGATAAATCCAATCGTGGTGCGTAAAAGTTCCCTCTCCCGCAAGCGGGAGAGGGTTAGGGTGAGGGTGGTTCAGGTGAGCGAAATCCTGCTTCAAATTCGTTCTCAATGTTGTGAGACTTGGGAGGAAAAGCAGTTTGCACTTGCTCAACCGCCCTCATCCCCGACCCTTCTCCCGCTTGCGGGAGAAGGGAGCGTAAAGCGAAATATGTAGGGCGGGTGCAACCCCATAAGCGCTAACTTAAATTTGTATTTAATCAAAATTCTTCTATACTTCTATAAGGTGACAACCCTGATGGAGGTGCGAAGTGGTAGATCTAGAGAATTTGGAGTTAGAACGTCATACGCTTACGGACGATTGGGAGAATTCCAAATGCCACTATTTTGCTCAGAGTGATGCTTATTCACTTAGCTCAAGGCTTTGGTTTGCGGGAGACGGCAGTCATGGCTGAGCAAGGCGGCTTGGCCAAATTAAGCGATGTGGCGGTACTTAAGCGGCTCAAGGGATGTGAGGCTTGGTTTGAATGGATGGCGTTTGAGTTACGTCAGAAGTGGCTGCCAACTAACACCAATTGCGGTTTGTGGGCAGATCGAAGAATTCGACTGGTGGATGGTTCGATTATCAAAGAGCCCGGTGTCACTGGCTCGCAATGGCGATTGCATTATTCGGTAGGATTGCCCTCCTTGGATTGCCAAGAAGTGATATTGAGCACCCCAAAGGAAGGTGAGACGCTCCGGCGTTTTTCAGTTAATGCAGGAGATGTTTTTATCGCGGATCGGTGTTACGCGAATGCACGCGGAGTTGCGCATGTCGTACAGGGTGGTGGCGATGTCATTATTCGCTGCAATTTGGTGACATTGCCACTCTACGATCGGCTGGGAAATCGATTGCAAATATTATCGTATTTGCGCGATGTGCGCGTTGGACAATGTATGCAGTGGCCAGTACAAATTAAGTGCGATAAGCAATGGATAAAGGGGCGCTTATGTGCAATAAAAAAAGACGCTGTCGCAGCAAAGAAAGCACAGGCACGAGTGAAGCGCGAAAGCGTGCGCAACCAAAGACAATTGCAAGACGAGACGTTAGAGGCTGCAAATTACGTCTTTGTTTTTACCACCTTACCTGAAGTCTATTCAGCAAGCATGGTAATGGAATTGTACCGGGGGCGCTGGCAAATTGAATTGGTTTTTAAGCGACTAAAGTCGTTACTGCAACTTGGTCACCTAAAGAAGCACGATGACAATGCTGCGCGAGCGTGGTTGCAAGGAAAATTGTTGGTTGCATTTTTGATTGATGCATTGCTCGTGGTGGCCGAGCGTTTTTCCCCCTGGGGATATTTACTGCATCAAGAAAATTCGCAACCGTTGTTTATGGCGAGAGACGGCATTCATGTTTGAATTGCTATCCCGCGCCATTTTGCCAATTTTATCGTTAAAAAGAGCGCTTGCGGATTGGAAAAATATAGTGCATCGCTTAGCAGAGCCGTCACGACGGCGCACCCGTCAGATAACTAGGTTGTTTGATATTTTAAGTTAGCGCTTATGGGGTGATGGGGTGAAACCCGCGCTGCTCAAGTGCTTACGTGCTCAATGTGCTGGCGGCGCGGGTTTCACCCGCCCTACCATATTGCGCCCTTAATTTAGTATAAGCAGAAGAACTATTGCCCCTTCTTTTGTGACTGCAAAAGTTGACTTGCCTTTTGTAGTGACTCCACACGTTGCGCTTGTTGCGCGCGCAATTCATGCAAATCATCATCGCCTCCACCTTGTCTTTCCGTCGCAGCCGTACTCGCTTTCGGCTGCGATCTTGGCGTGTACGCCATTACAGTACGCTTCTTTTGCATGTTCGCCGGACAAACCGCATGGGCGTAAGTCACTTTGCCATTTTTATCGACACACTTTTGTACCTGTGCGAACGCACTCGCACTCAATATGCTCATGACACTTACTGCCAACAAACTCAGTGTTTTCAGTTTCATACACACTCCTTCCTTCAATTCATTTTATTGGGCGAAACAATACCATAAAAGTATTGGAAAATGTCTGAGCTATTTTTGCACCATCAAGGGCATCAATTCGTGAGCAGCTTTTGCAAGCGCCGCATATTTCTCAGGCTCGCTTTGCGACAAGATCGTATAGCGTTGCGCATACATTTCTAGTTGTTCAGGATAGGCGTAAGCAGCAGTTTTTAAACGACGAAGAGCTGCCTCAAACTCTCCGGCTTCCGCCAGCAATGCCGCCTGTCGAAATTCAGTGTCAGCGACCGGAGCATGGCGCATCAGACGTGTGTTCAACGCCAGCTTGGCTTGCGCACTTGCCGTGTGCGGAACAAACAATTGTGGATAGAGAGTTTCGACAATAGCAGAGAAAAACGAGCGCTCGTGTAAGGCAATAATTTGCTCCTCAGTTAATCCGCTTGAGGCAGTGCCTTCCTCGACAAAATGCCCTTCTAAAGCACGATAATCAAAGAGAGTCTGCACACCCAAGAGCACGCCACCGACCAACATCGCACAGACGATCCAAACTTTCAATCCACCTCGCACGTCCCTATGACCAGACTCGACGCACACCAACATACAGGCCGCCAAACCTAAAAAATAACTGTAATACAGCGGCTGTTCCAACAAGCTATGGATACCCAAGATGGCCAACACCACAAGCGCGAAAAGCTGATGCTCTTGCACTCCCGCGCGCCAAAGTCGGCGCGACAGCGACGCTAATGGAAGTACCAGCGCAAGCACACCAACCAGCCCAGCGACCGCAGCTAATTGCAAGAATAAATTGTGAGCGTATTGATCAACGCCCCAACGATTCACTTGCCCCGCCTGACCGATTTGCTCCACCAACTGATCGGCAAAGCTATCCCAACCGACACCGATTAACGGTGCCTGCATCCACATCAAAAACGCATGCTTCCAGAGAAAAACCCGTGCACCGATTGTTTCCGACCAATATCCATAGCGTTGAATTTGCGAGCGACCACTATCCGAATTCAACATAAGCACGAGAGCCATCAGGAACACAATCAACGCTAGCCATACAATCCGTCGCCAATAGCGCACCGAAAGTTGCGCATGTTGGAGCCGCCCTTTAGCAAGCCAAACTGCGCACACCAGCAAATACAAGATCACACTGCGCGAGCCAGACAACAACAAAGCTAGCAACAAGACGGCGCCTATGATCGCCATGCTATGCCAGCGCAACAGGCCTTGCCGGAACAAGTACAACGACGCCGCTAATCCACACGCCAAATAAGTCGCAAAGTGATTTTGCTGAGCGAGATTGCCATACACGCCGCTGCCTGGCTGAGATTCAATCACCAGACCTGGCAAATAAGGCGCGACACCCCAGCTCTGCAACACCCCAACAATCGCACTGAGCAGCGCCCCCACCATCAAGCATTTCGCGAGATGTTGAAGCACTGCATGAGCAGAGCTTTGTTTCGCAACGACACTGCACGCCAACATCACACAACACGCCCAGAGCAAAAGCGCGACCACCATCGCAGCGCTACTCAAATAAACGAATTTCCCAAGGAGCACCTGCATCACGACCACGGCCAACAAGGCAAGCGGCAAGCTCACATTAAAAGGAATCCGCACCGCATGCTCCCGGCCGGAGAACACACTAGGCAAACACAGCAAGCTTGCCATCAAACCCAAGATCACCGCCAGCCACTCCGAAAAAAACGAAGGAATTGGCATGCTGTGCAGAGGCTGCAAAAAAGGCAGACTGACCATCATTCCCAACGCTACTCGGGCACAGAGGACGGAAAATGTGGTGAAAAGATGGTTCATGAGAGAGAAGAATCAAAAATGGAAAGTAAAAAAAATGAGCTCATCTCACGACAAGCTCATTTTTTCATTATCAAGCGTCAGCCTAGCTTGCACCAAGCCACAGTGACGACAGGATCAAGGCAAACTACCCAAATTCAAACGACCACCACCGTTTGTACCGACAGCAAATACCGACACATAGGAGGTTGAATAAGTGAAGTTACCCAATTCGCCGCGGGTATTCAAACCAAAGGAATTCACATTGCCATCGGCTTGCAACACAGCGCTATGCGAATAACCAGCGCTAATCGCCACCGCATTATTGATCCAATACACAGCAACAGGCGTCGTGCGCATTCCACGTACACCATTGCCCAATTGACCGTAATCACCATTACCCCATGCAACTACCGTTCCATCATTTTTCACTGCCAAACTATGTAAACCACCAGCGACGATCGCCTTCACGTTTTCCAAATTGGCGACGGTCACAGGTAAGCTGGAAGAATTGACAGAGCCATTACCCAGCTGACCATAATTATTGCGTCCCCAGGTCTTCACGGTGCCATCGCTCATCAAAGCCAAGACATGATCATAGCCAGCGGAAATCGCCTTCACGCCACTCAAACCAAGAACCTTGACAGGCACGTTGGCGTATTGCGTAGTGCCATTGCCTAACTGACCGTAGGTATTATTGCCCCAAGCCCAAACAGTGCCATCGTTTTTTAAGGCAACGCTGTAGAAAGAACCCGCGGAAACAGCTTTGACATCATTCAAATTCACACGCGTCGGTGTATAACGATTTGGTGAACCCAGACTACCCCAGCCCCAAACAGAACCATCTGACTTCACAGCCACCGCATGCGTCAAACCACTGGCGATCGCTTTGACGTTACTGATACCAGGAACCTTGACTGGGACGCGGCTGACACTCACTTGCGATAGGCCAAGTTGACCGTAAGAGTTGCTGCCCCATGACCAGATCACGCCCGTTTTATCTAAAGCTGTCGCCCAATTGGAACCAGCCTGCACCACACGCACCGCGCTTAAACCTGAAACTGAAACAGGAATATTTGAGCTATAAGCAGAATTATTTCCTAGTTGCCCATCCGCATTGGCACCCCAAGCATAGACCTTACCATCCGTGCCCAAGCTGATCGTAAATCCATTATTGCTAGCAATACGACCCGAATTAAACATTTCCAACGGCGCCATCGGCTCTTCGCCAGGAGGACCTGATACGGCTTTGCCTTCAGAAGGCGTATCGAAATTTCCACCGCCACAAGCGGCTAATAAAAATGCCAGCGCACACACCAGCGGGCGTAAAGCCTTTTGCATAAAGTTTCCGAAAATGGTTAATTAGACAGCGAACGCGCGATTGTAACAGTTGATTGTTTCAAAGTAGATATTTCCTTTAATTTTATTGTCATGTTGTTTTTTTAAACCGGAATTCACCACGACTTGCGCCACCTCAAACTCACTTTTGATTTTGCGGCGCAAGAATGTGGCCTGACTAAGATAACGAGTTTTAACAGGAGCACACAATGAAAGATCAAGGCGATTGGCTATCGGCACAGCAGGCGGTGATGCCGGATGGTAGCGAGGTAAGTGGTTTGCGTTTAGTGAATAAAAAATTGCCGCCTCTGGTGCCTCCAGCTGCGTCGCCCCAAGAAAATGAGCTTCGGTCTGACGACACATCAGCCGTGCCGAGTCGACCTCCGCTTTAAGGCAAGCGCCCAAGCCCGAACTTCTTCGGTAAAGTGAAGTCCAAGACCGATCCCACGTCATATTCCATTTCAAAATCAATCGTGTCTAGGCGACGAGGCGAAGACAGTGCTGTAGCACGGCGAGCCGAAGGTAACAACGACACGAGTGATTTAGAAATGGAATTGTGCCTTACTTTCACCGGAGAGAATATGCAATTCCCGCTCGCATCTACGCTTTGCTTTTCCGTTTTTTTATTGCTGCAGCAAGGCGTCAGTTCCCCTGCTCTAGCGCGTTCGACAGCCAAAGCCGACGATGTGCTGCGTTGGAAAGCGCAAGCCCAGCGCGTCAGTATTGCGCGTGACCAATGGGGCATTCCGCATGTCACAGGCAAGTCCGATGCCGATGCCGTATTTGGCATGTTGTATGCGCAAGCCGAAGATGATTTTAAGCGCATAGAGATGAATTACATCAACGCCTTAGGACGGCTGGCCGAGGTTGAAGGCGAGGCGGAGATTTGGCGCGATTTGCGTATGAAGTTGTTTATTCAGCCTGACGATTTAAAGGCGAGGTATACACAATCCCCGATCTGGTTGAAGCGCTTGATGCAGGGCTTTGCTGATGGCTTGAATTATTATTTGCTAAACCACCCCGAGGTCAAGCCCAAACTGATCACACATTTTGAACCTTGGATGGCCTTAGCATTTAGCGAAGGCAGTATTGGTGGCGACATAGAATCGATTAATTTGAAAGCCTTGGCCAATTTTTATGGCGCACCCGACTCGCCACTCAACGCCAAGGCATTGGCTCGGCTTGACGACGCCCCACTATTACCCGAGCCACGCGGTTCAAATGGTTTTGCCATCGCGCCAAAACTGAGCGCGAATGGCCGCGCCATGTTATTGATCAATCCGCACACCTCGTTTTATTTCCGTCCCGAGATTCAAGTGACCAGCGAACAAGGCTTGAACGCCTATGGTGCGGTCACGTGGGGACAGTTTTTTGTGTATCAGGGATTTAATGCCCACAACGGTTGGATGCACACCTCGGATGCAGCGGATGTGATCGATGAATTCTTGCTCAAGGTGCGTCAACAGAAGGGTCGCTATTTTTACGAATATCAAGGTCAGTGGCGACCTTTAAAAATTGTCATCCATAAGCTGCCATACAAAGCCGAACAAGGCATGGCCGAACGCAAAATCACCACATATGCCAGTCATCACGGCCCGGTGATCCGCTCGCAAGATGGCAAGTGGGTCGCGGTCAAGCTGATGCACGAGCCGACCAAGGCTTTGATGCAATCCTATCTGCGCACCAAGACCCACAACTATGCCGAGTTTGTCAAAGTGATGGACTTGCGCGCGAATTCATCGAACAACACGGTGTATGCGGATCACGATGGCACGATTGCCTATTTCCACGGCAATTTTGTGCCACGACGTGACGCCCGTTTTGATTACAGCTTGCCGGTCGATGGCAGTATCGCTGCCACCGATTGGAAAGGCTTGCATGCGGTAAAGGAGATTATCCAACTGCGCAATCCCGCCAATGGCTGGCTGCAAAATACCAATAACTGGCCGTTCTCGGTGGCAGGAATTGCCCCCGGGAGCCCCAGTCCTCGGCAGCAAGACTTCCCGGCATATATGTGGAGTAAGCCAGAAAACGCGCGTGGCATTCATGCAGTCAAGCTCTTGGAGAAAGCACGCAATTTGGATTTAGATAGCTTGAGTCAGCTTGCGTACGACAGCGAACTCACCGCGTTTGCGAGCTTACTTCCACCGCTGTTCGCCGCTTTCGTTGCACAGCCCGATTCAGCTTTAACAGAACAAGTCGCAAGTTTACGTGGCTGGGATTTGCGGGCTTGTTTGGATTCGGTTCCGACTTCGCTAGCGATTTATTGGGCGCAAGACATGGTGCAACATCACAGCGCTGCAGCGCGTGACAAGCGGGTTCCGGTAGTCGATTTCTTACCGCAAGTGTCTGCAGCAGAACAGATAGCCGCCTTGCGCCGCGCCAGCCAACGGCTGAAGGAAGATTTCGGTCAATGGCAAACCCCATGGGGCGAGATTAATCGCTTTCAACGCTTATCGGGCGACATCAATGCTCATTATGACGACCAGCAAGCGAGCTTGCCCGTGCCGTTTGCATCGGGCAATTGGGGCTCACTCGCCGCCTTTGGCATGAGCGCCAAACAAACCACCAAGCGCATCTATGGAGACCGCGGCAATAGCTTTGTGGCGGTGGTGTCGTTTGGCCCCCGCATAGAGGCCAAGAGCATATTGGCGGGTGGTGAAAGTGGTGATCCAACTTCACCGCACTTTCAAGATCAGGCTGAGATGTATAGCAAGGCGCAGTTCAAACAAGTCTTGTTTTATCCCGAAGAGGTCAACGCGCATTTGAAGCGGCGCTATCATCCGGGGCAATAGCCCACTGCCTTGCCCGGGCATAGCGTTGCGCGGGGGCGGGATGGCTGGCGCTTTCAAAGTTCGGATATCCAGCCTGCTTGACCAACTTTTTGAAGAAACTCAGTAAGCCTGCCGCCGGATATCCGGCACGCACGGCTAGGCGCCAGCCAGCCTGGTCGGCTTGCAATTCCTGTTCTTTGCCCAAGGGCGCGAGTGCTTTGATCAAGTGTTCATCATGATCAACGGCCTGTTCCAACTCTGCAAAGCTACGGAGCCGCCACTCCGGAAACTGGTCTAATACAAATTCGTATTCCTCTTGATTGTGTGCGAGCAAAGCGTGTGCCATTTCATGTGCGATCAACATGGCAAGCTCGGTCTCACTGAGATTCCAAAGGCGCGCTTGTTCCAGACCAATCAACAGCTTGCCACCTGCCATCGCATACGCGGTTTCAAGAGGCTCGACGCTGGTATGCACATCCCATTGCCAAGCGCGACTTTCAGGAAAATCCAGCGCCGCCTGTGCTTGCAAACGCGCCAAGGCGCGCCTCGCTTTCAACAAAAAATCAGCGTCGGTATCGAGCCAGTGCGCAGCATCTAATTCGGCGAGTCTTTTTTGGTAGAGGGCTGCTGCGCCTTGATGAATCTGTGCAGGGCTTAAAACCAAGGGCGGCACTTGCTGATCTTCTTGCTTTTCCTGTGCTTGAGCGCTGAACAGAACGAAGACAAGCGCCCAGCGTGAAAGGCAAATCAAGCTGGTGCGCGGGCATTTGAAGATTTGCATTTTTTCCACATGGTTGTTGAATAATGTACAAACTGGGTTTAGTATAAGGCGCGGTAACAATATTGAAACAATCTATCCACCTAGATGCAAGCAAAGGAACGCCATGGAACTCGAAGCACAAGTCAGCACCCAAAACAGTTACGGACCCGCCCGTGAAAAATTCATCTCCAAGACATTTAATCATTTAGGCGGCTCAATTGCCGCTTTTACTGCCGTTGAAATGCTTTTGTTTTCCACTGGCATGTCGGAAACCATCGCGATCGCGATGTTTAAGTTGCCTTGGATCGCCATCATAGGCGCATTTATGCTGATTAGTTGGCTCGCCTCGCGGACAGCCCATACCGTCGACAGCAAGGCCATGCAATATGCAGCTTTGGGTGGTTTCATTGTTGCAGAGGCAATCATTTTTGTTCCCATGCTTTATCTCGCTAATGCCTATGCGCCGGGCGTCATCACCAACGCTGCCGTCATCACGCTGGTTGCCACTGTTGCCCTGATCGCCATTGCTTACACTTCACGTAAGGATTTTAGCTTCCTCGGCACAACCTTGAAATGGGGTGGATTGCTGGCTTTGGCCTTGGTGGTGTCTGGCGCGATATTTGGCTTTGAATTGGGTTTGTTTTTCAGCTTCGCCATGGTTGCATTCGCAGGCGGCGCGATTCTGTACGATGCCTCCAATATCATTCATCACTACGATGAAGACCGTTATGTCGGAGCGGCGTTAGAATTATTTGCTTCTGTTGCTCTGATGTTTTGGTACATCTTGCGCGTGCTCATGCGTTTGCGTGGTTAATTGATCTGCATTTTGTAGGCAAACGGCGAGCATGGTTCGCCGTTTTCTTATATTCACTCCAAACGCAAATTCTTCAAGTGCAAGGGCTCACCGCATTCGGAGCACACTTGCCCCGCTTTGGTGATTTCACCGCAGCCCAGATGCCGCAAAATCAAGGGCGAAGGCTGATCGCAGGGCACCCACTGTTCGCCATAGCGCATCATCTCAAGGGCCAATGGTAACAAGCCCAAACCCGCCTTGGTCAGCTTATAGGTAAAACGCGGCGGTCTTTCTTGATACGGCAGCTTCTCCACGATAGCCGCATCCATCATGCGTTTGAGCCGTGATGTCAAAATATTTGTCGCGATTCCCGTCGCCTTTTGCAATTCATCGAATTTTTGTGGGCGCTTAAATAGCTCACGCAAAATCAAGAGTATCCATTCATCCCCAATGATTTTGGCGGTCCGTGCGACTGGGCAAGCTTGTAAGGTTTGCATGGTCGTCTTGTTGGTTGCGGCGTTGTGAGCAGGTGTACTGGAGCGGATAGTCATAGTGTCTCAAATGTATTTTTGGGTCATAGCTCAGGCGAGCGATATGAACTCAATTCTATACACTTGCATTTTGAAAGTCTATGATTTAAGATGCGGCCGTCACTTGCATTTCGCAAGTGACAAAATAGATCGATGCGTCAGTGCGCCAATCTTGATCGCCGGGGCATCTTGCAAGGAGAATTCCATGAAACGAACTTCCATCGCGGTACTCACCAGTTGCCTGCTCCTGAGCGCTTGTGCACATACCTTAGACTTGAGTTTTAACGACAAACAAAACGGCCCACTCGCCGACTTTGAAGAATTGGTGGCGCAACATCCACCAATCAAGGAAACACAGGTAGCACAAACGCCCGCCGTCACCACGACACCAGCAGGCGCACCGAAGAACGGAGGCGCAAAATGAAGCTACCAGTCCATATGCACGTGCTCAAGCACCGGGTCGGCCAAGACGTGACAGCCTATTTTCAGCACTACCAAGCCGATGAAACCCGATTGCTGCTCGACAGCACAGGCCCCGGTTTTACGCGCCAATACATCGTTTTGAATGCCATCGGTTATGAGCGCTTGCGCGAGTGCAAAGAGATTCACGCATTTTCTGGATCGGTGTTTGCCTTGTTTGGCTTTATTGCTTTTTCCACCGGAGCGAATCGCCTGAGCGTGGATGAATTATGTGACCCGCGCACAGAAAAAATCTTTCGCGATCAACATCACAGCGGACGCTTTTCTGGCATCAAGAGCCTCGCCCGACTGGCAACGGGCGGCTCCGCATTTAGCTCGACCCAAGCTTTGATCGATTCGCTGGAAACCACCTTTGGTGATTTTGTGAATCAGCCATTTAGCTATTTTGACGCGAATATTCACATTTATCTGGCCAAGACCAAGGGCCAGCCACCACTCATTTTATCGAACAATGAACGCTGCTCGCCAGAGCTGCAAATGCTGCGTCAACAGCCTATCAAACACATCATCGCGATGGCCGCCAACGTCCCTTTCGTGTATGGCGGCATCCAATCGAATACACCGTATTTTGACCCGGTCTATGGCGGACATTACCTGCCTACACTCAAATCCCTGACCGCCGACGAGCAACCGACTTTGATCTCAACGCCGTGGCGCAGCGGACGCAAAGCGCACCGACATTTCGTCAACTGCTACCCCCGCGGCAATCCTTATTGGCTGATGAGCAAAGACTTTGCGCGACTCGTGGCGGGGTTTAATAACGTCACCTGGAGCCGCGATATTTTTACTGCGTTTAAATTGGAGTAGATTATCTTTCCTCTGGCGGAATTGCCTTCAAATGAGCCGCCAATTCTGTGTGTGTCTTCAGATCGACAGGACGATGCTTAACTATGCTACTCGCCGGATTATTGCCGAGATAGTTCCCATTCTTCCAGTCATGTGCGGGACGGATCGGGCGCGGAACAAAACCACCACCACAATTGGGACACACATTGCTCAAGACGGTATCGACGCAGGTGGCACAAAAGGTGCACTCATAACTGCAGATCCTTGCCTCCGATGATTCGGGCGACAAGGCGCAATTGCAGTGCTCGCAGGTGGGTCGCAGTTCTAGCATGGTTAATCCTTCATAGATAATGCAGTCTGAGCTGCATCATACCTATTTTAAGTTTATTCAACTTAGGACTTACGCAAAATTGCGCTGGCTAGGCGCGGAGCCGAAGACAGTACA
>JACQDW010000038.1 GCA_016200845.1 Burkholderiales bacterium
CCGCACCATGGCAAATTCTTCGCGCAAGCTAATGCGCTCCGAACGTATCTCATGCATACAGGCGCGTAAAAAGACAATCAAATTCGCGGTCAATTGCGCCGCCTTCGCCGCAGCACCTTGTTCCGCCAAAGTCTGCACCGCGCCTAAGGTATTAAACAAAAAATGCGGCTCTATCTGCGCCCGCAACATACGCAACTGCGATTCACTCTCTTGCCGCGCATTCTTTTCGCGTTCGGCATCTAAAGCTAATTGCATGGTGATGGTTTCATAGGCTTTGTTGCGCCAGACTGCGACGATGCCCAATGTCAGCATGTGCCCGACACCGATCATTGCCGCCGCCTTCAAGACTAAGGGACCATCTTGCATTACTGTTTCAATTAAACTTTTTCCGCGAATAATTGCACCGAGTGTGAAGCCTAGCAACAACCCAGAACTAACGCCAAGCATCGCCCGCAGCCCACTGCGCCAAGGGTGCTGCATTATTTGACGATAATTGAACTGCATGCCGACCAAGACCAAGATGAATGCCCATCCCAACACATTGGCAACCACTATCAAGATCAGCAAGTGCGTGTTCGGTTTAATCAACTGCAATCCAAGCCCAACGATCGCAAATAGTGCTGACAACTGCAGCACTGCTTTCCACAAAGTGCGACCTCGATATTTCAAACAAAACGCATACAATTGCGCTCGCTCAATAGCGCTTAGCTTAGCCAGCCTTTTCGCACTACATTTTCGGAGGAATCCTCGCACGTCGTTGGCGGTGGCAGGCTCAAGCAACACAGTCATTTGTTCGTGACGCAAATCCTCGTACCACTGTCTCAAGTTTTTCCACATTGCTTTTTTCCTTTCCAAGCGCATCGATCACCTGCAATATAAAGTAATGCGGCTCAAGCACCCAGTGCGTTGCGACCAAACACGAACTGATGTTCTTGAAATACGAAGTCGTTGTGGTTTCCAATGCCACATTCACCAACATCAGAAAAGCTTTCCACTATAATCCTAGAAACGGCAATTGACCGCTTCAAAGGTAAAGTAAGTTGATGATTTATTGAAGAATAAGGTGGTAAATATTTCGCACCATTTGGGTGAGTGCGCTACAGGCTCGACTGCACGCTTTTCCGCCCCTCTGGACTTTTGCGTCACTTCAGTGAAGTGACCTCCTCCTATCAACGTGGAGGTTGCGTCGTCGTCGCGCCTTGCCAGAGGGGCGGAAAAGCGCACACTCGAACCTGTCCAATCGCCGTTTCTAGGATAATCAAGCCAGTTTTCAACAGGAACCCAATAGAATTAAAGGCACCTACATGACCACTACCATTCCATCACAAGAACGCTATCACCGCGTTATTATCGGCCTGCATTGGCTGATGCTGTTGTTGCTGATAGCGGTCTACGCTTGCATAGAATTACGCGAATTTTTCCCCAAGGGCAGTGACCCGCGTAAGGCGATGAAGATGTGGCATTTTATGTTGGGCTTGAGTGTCTTGGCGCTGGTCATCATCCGCCTTACTTTTCGCTTGCGTCACGGTAGTCCAGCGATAGTACCAACGCCTCCGCCGCTACAGCAAAAAATTGCCTTCGCCATGCATGTGATGTTGTATGCCTTGATGATAGGAATGCCGCTGGCGGGATGGATGATTTTAAGTGCAGAGGGGCATGCCGTCCCTTTCTTTGGGCTAGAGCTTCCTGCGTTGATTACGCCTGACAAGGCGCTCGCGAAGCAAATCGAAGAGATGCACACTACCTTTGGCAAGGTCGGCTACTTTTTGATCGGCCTGCACGCGCTTGCCGGGATTTATCATCATCACTTCGTGAAAGACAATACCTTCAAGCGTATGATGCCCGCGCCAAAAGTTAAATAACAGGACTCACTTTGCGGACAAATTTTTCTTTAAAAATTGCACCAGAGGCGTGACGAATACCGGATCTAAAGCCAGATCCGGATTGCTATAAGAGGCGACTTGCTCTTGCATATCAGCAGGCACTTGCTTCAGGATGTGATTCATCCCCGGCACTATATGCAGCTCCGCTTTGGGTTGTGCTTTGGCCAGTAACTTTGCTTCGCTCACCGCCACTTGTATGTCGGTATCTCCCTGAAAGATGGCCACCGGCATGCTTAAGCGACGAATCTCTTCTGCTGGCACAATCGGAAACCAGGACATCAAATAAGGCTGCACGCTGGGACGATATAAAGCCAGCAAAGGCGCAGGCACTTCTTTGACCGCGCTATTTTTTTCTAATTGGCTCAGAATTTCTTCGTTCATCTGCGCTAGTTGCGGCGGTAATTTACTAGCCAGTTGCGTGCGCAAAATTTTCGCGGCGGACTGTCCTGGTCCGGCCAAAGAAACATAGGCTTGCACCTTGACATTCTGAACCGCCAGCATGCCCAGCGTCGAGCCTTCACTGTGTCCAATCACAGCGACACCGCTAAAGCGTTCATCAGCGATGAGTAACTTCAGCCAGGATTCGACATCGGCGACATAGGTTTGAAAGCGCAAGTCTTCTTCGGACAATCCCGCCATACGGCTTTCGCCAACACCGCGCTTATCAAACCGCAGCGATGCGATCCCCGCGATCGCCAACTCTTCCGCTAGCATTTTCAGGCTGTTATTTTTTCCGGGCAATCCCGCGCTATTGCCATTTCGGTCGGTGGGGCCAGAGCCAGCGATAATCAAGACCACGGGCGGCTTTTGTTTATGCATGGGGAGCAGTAAGCTTCCATGCAGCGCTTGATCACCGTCGCCGATATGCAAAGCCAGCTGCACAAATTCTGCTCGCGCAGGCACACTACCGAGCAAGAGCAGGAACAAACAAATGAGACGGCAGAAAGGGAAAAATGAGCGCACACGTATCTCCTTGCACGAAGCACATAGCCAGAATGAGTTGAGTAGTCTAAACCTCAGATGAGGGCGAGGCAAGGAGGGTGTGCAGCGGCCGGCAAGCTCTTCTTATATTTGCAGCGCACTTAGTTGCTCGACACTGATGCCGATCAAGGTGATGGCGTCGTTGATGCTCGTTGGCGTCACTTTCGCTGCGATTTTCATGCCCATGTCGATCGATTCTTCGGGCGTGTTGTAGTTCAGTCCCGCACTGACCGAGAACAGGTAAGCAACGGTGATTTTATTGTCGAGCAAATCCGCCACCCAGCCCCAGGTCGCATCTTTTTTAAATCCGTGTGCGGCAAAGACGATATTGGCAACTAGGCTGCCGTGAGTCTCGCTCCCATTGGCAAGTCCACCTGTCCAATAGGCTAAGCCGCCCGCATCAGCGCCATCTTGCCGACCGAGGACATTGCGATACACAGTATTCACAAAATCGGCGTGACTCATGTCGGCGCGATAGCCGGTTAATTGGGGGAACAGCAAACCCGCCTGATAAAACGATTCGGCTAATTGCGCCACGCTCGCGCCCTGCTTAAATTGAGTGATCCAATATGCCAAACCATCGGCATCTGGAACACGATTAAAGAAGGCAACATACAACTCTTCTATCCGCTGCAAATCAGTGCTGGCGATGGTCTTGGCCAGCGATTGAATTTCCAGATTGACCGACATGTCTGCAAATTGGATTTTTTCAATCTGCCGTAGATGATCGAGCGCTTGCCCTTCCAAGACAGTGATATCGTCCGCGCCGCGCTTGATTTGGTATGCGCTACGCTTACCGCTATAGACAACCTGATCGGCACCAGCCAAGCCGTCGAGCACATCGCCGCCCGCGCTGCCCTTGATCACGTCGTTGCCACTGGTCGCGATTAAATATTCTCCGGGGCTGCCGACGCCATAGTTGCCACCTAAACCATCGCCCCCGTACAGCCACGCCAGTGCCGCCAGGTCAAATGGGCTAAATTCGCTATGCAGTCCAATTTGTTGATAGGACATCACGGTGTTATTGGTGTTGTCCAGATTAGCGGGGAGAGTTACGCCATCGGAAAATGGATGTTTCAGACCTAAGACGTGCCCGATCTCATGCAGTAGTAATTCGTAAGCGTAGTTTCCCGATTGCGGGTTGAGGTAGCGATTGCCCGATTCAGCGTTATCGACATACACATAGGCTTGCGCAACGTAACTGGTCACGTTTTGCTGCCCATCATAAAAGTAGTTGTAGTTCCATTGCGTCAGGCCTGCGCTTGCCTTGTCGGTGATATCAGCATTACCGAAATGCACATCCGCGGTGCTGCCGTCATTCGTCTGAGCGAATTGTATGCCGGTAATTTGCGTCACATAGTTCAGCAATTTAATCGTCGCCGCTTGCTGCGCAGTGGAGAAAGCAGTGACGGCGCTACTGATACCTGCCGATTTTGGGTCTAGTCCCGCCGCCACAGAAAAGCTATAGCTAATCGTCTTGCGCTGTGGTGTCAGCCAGTTCCAACCTGGGCCTGTGTCGAGCAAGGCGTCGATGTGGGTCCAGCCTGAAAGGTGGTTGCTTTTTATGTCGCTTAGTTTAGGCATAATCCTAAAAACGGCAGTTGACCGCTTCAAAGTTGAATTAAGTGTTTAATTTATCGAAAGATGCATCGGTTAATCTCTTTCACCTTTATGATGAGAACGCTACAGGTTCAATTGCACACTTTTCCGCGTCTATGGACTGCGTTGTTCCTCCTATCAACGTGGAGGTTGCTTCGTCGTCCCCCCTGCAGGGCGCGTCTGTGCTAATTCGCACAGACCGCTACGAGGGCGAGCGATGTATCGCTCGAATTCCCCTCTACGCCCTTGCCAGAAACGCGGAAAAATGCACACTTGAACCCGTCCAACTGCCGTTTCTAGGATAATAATTCGCTGCGCTTATCCGTGTTCGGACAATAATAACAAGGCTTCATCAAATTCGTATTGCGCAATGTGCTGATCAATCCGCCCAACGATGTGGGCAGCCAGAACTTGAATCAATACACCACGATGTTCCTCGTAAAAATGAGGGCAATCGCCGCTAGAAGCTTCCAGTAATTCTTTTAGCTTATTGAGTGTACTGGATACTTTTGCTTCGCTATGCGGTTCGACCGATAACGAGCCCGCGCCAGCGACGGTGAGCGTCTCGGGCAAGTGGCGCTGCAATTCAACCAGAACCTGATTTAAAGCCTGATGTAACTTCTCGCACAGATGTAAGGCTTCCTGTTTGCTGCTGGCGTCTTGCCCTATCAAGTGCAGAGCTAGTTCTAGCTGAGCTGCATCTGCCTGCACTTGGATCGCGCCTATGCTTCCGGCCAGCCCCTTTAGGGTGTGTACCAGCATTTGTGCTTGCTCGATTGCGTCGTGCTCTACGGCGACAAAAATCTGATTCGCGGTATGCAGTTGTCCATCGCGGAAATTTAGCAACACGCGCAAATACAAATCTTTTTTCCCCATCATCAGGCTTAGCCCCTGATTGCTATCGATATGCTTAAAACAGCTAAAGTCCATCTGCTGATCAGGAGCACCTGGCGTGTACACGCAACGCTCTTGCCGGACTTCGCTTGGATTCATGGTGAGTGCTTTATGCTCTAACCAACGCGCCAGCATATTGAACAATTCGTTGGGCTGCACTGGCTTGGGCAAGAAGTCTTGCATCCCCTCATCCATACAGCGTTGTCGCACGTCCGCCATTGCGTGTGCCGTCATCGCGACGACAGGAATGTGGTTGTATGCTTCGACTTGCCTGATCTTCACTGTCGCCTGATGCCCATCCATACCAGGCATTTCCAGGTCCATCAAAATCATGTCATAGGCATTCGCTGGCCGGGACTTGAGTTTATCTAAGGCTTCCGAACCGCCGCTCGCGACATCCACGTCGACGCCCACGGTCGCTAATAACTCGACCGCGATTTGCTGATTAATTTCATTGTCTTCAACCAGTAAGATCAATGTTTCCGCATAACGATTTTTGGTGCTGGAGATGGAACGCCCCATTTGCATCAAACTCGCTTGCGTGCAGGGACTAAATGGCAACGTGAATTCAAACGTCGAGCCCTCGCCAAATTGACTAGCGACTGTAATTTCTCCACCCAACAATCCCACCAATTGACTAGAGATGGATAAGCCCAAGCCAGTCCCGCCAAACTTGCGACTGGTGGAACTATCTGCCTGAGTAAACGCAGAGAATAAACGCTCCATTTGTTCGGAGGTCATACCGATACCGGTATCGGTAATGGAAAAGCGCAATTCGATGGGAAGTCCTTCCATGACGTCCTCTTGGCTGCGCAATTGCACGCCGACATTGACTTCGCCAAAATGCGTGAATTTAATCGCATTATTGACCAGATTGACCAGAACCTGTCCTAAGCGCATTGCATCGCCAACCAAAAATTTGGGGACATTATCTGGTACGTCAAAGCGAAGCGCCAACGCTTTTTCATGGGCCTTTTGCGCAGTCACTGTCGTCACATGGCTAAATACGTCCTCCAAAGAAAAGGGGCTGAAATCGACCTCCATTTTGCCCGCTTCAATTTTAGAGAAATCCAAAATACTGTTGACGATGCCCAGCAAAGAATTACCGGCATTGTGAATCTTGCTCAGGTAGTCACGTTGCTTGGGACTTAGATCAGTGCGCAAAGACAAATACGCTAAACCGATAATCGCGTTCATTGGCGTTCTGATTTCATGACTCATGGTCGCCAAAAACGCGCTCTTGGCTTCATTCGCCAATTCTGCCACTTCACGCGCATGTAATTCCGCCGCCACTTTTTCAGCCAGCATCTGTTGATGTGAACGCTGCGCCTCGGCTTGCAAATCTTGATCTAGTAATTCCGCCGTGTGGCGAATAGAGCGCACTTCGTCGGGACGATATTGATTGAAATCGATTTTACTTCCAACCAGCAACACGCCTGTCAATTGACCACGATGTGTGAACGGTACCAAGATCGCATTCTCACCCACCATAGCGTGTAGCAGCAGTGGCAAACGCGACATCAGCATACGGGCCAGATCGCCACCTAATGCAGAAATTTTTGAAGGAGCATTGTCCAAGTCGCCTGCAATTTTTCGGCAATAGCCTTCGTGTGCTGTATAGATCGCCGATTGCGCACCACCCGTGTATGCCCTCAATGCGTTCAGATAGTGCTCAGCCAAAGCATCTTGTCCGATAATATTCGCGGCATTAGTGACAGCCACCTGCAAAGCTTCTTCCTGTGCCCGCCACTTTGGATACAACCAGGTACGCACCAAAGCCTCGCCTATTGCCAGATAAGGTCGATACAGCGCGATTAATATCAGACCGCAGACAACGTCAAACACCAGCGTTTTCCAGCGTTCGTCCAGATGAAACAGTGGAGCTAGCGCAAACTGCATGGCGATCAGGCTGCCGCCCAGCGCAATCGTGACAAAGGCATAGACGCTAAAGCGATTGATCGCAAAACTAAAATCAAACAAGCGATTGCGCAACACGGCATAACCGAGACCGCAATACGCCAAAAAAATAATGAAGGTATTGAAGAATTCGAAATATGCGATCGAGCGCTCTTCATCCATAATTCTGAATGCATTATGGAACAGATAGATGGCATAGATATTCCCCATGCAAAAACCTATCCACGCCAGTTTTTGCCGCGTGATTCCGCTGCTGACCCGCCACGAAATCATCAAAGCGCCGAGCGACAACACCACAGATGCAATCGCCTGACAACGACGCCATACGCGCTGATTTAACAGCTCGCGCACTTCCCACGGCAACAATCCCGATTGCAACAATATGTGATACACGGTATAGCAGGCAAATAAGGCGGCATAGACTGCAAAGCCACGTCGCACCCAGACATTACGCCAATGCGCATGATTCTCTGGAAAAATCAGACAAAAGTAAGTGAAGAACACATAGCCGACAAAGAGCTCGACCGGAAACAACACCACGGTTAAAAAATTCTGCAGAGCGCCGCCCGGCAAATAGGCGATAAAGGTATCTGGCACAATCGCCATCATGGCAAACGCCAGGGTGCGCATCGGTATGCTCTTGGTATGCCGCAAAACCAGGATCGTGATGATGATCAGCGCCAGATACGAGGTCGCAAATTGCACCACCGTAATCGCCTGCCAGATATCCGTGTGTTGCAACTTTTTAGGAATCGGCCGCACGACTAATTTTTCGTCCGTCTCAGGCATATCAGACTCATCGTGAGCGACTGTATGACGGAACAAACACAGCTCAATAAGTTCGTCTGTGCCAAGCAAACGGCTCGCATCGGCGGTACGCGCGAACACGACATGGTCTCCCTCTTTTGCACCAGCCTTCGCTAAAGGAGAATCGTCTTGCAACTTCTCTATGGGCAAACGATATGCCTTATCCGCTGCGCCAAACACAACACCCAACTCTGCAGCGACACCCGGAGTTGCCGCACGCTGCCAATAACTATTTGCCCATAGGTCCAGCAAGCCAAAGACTGCGACCAGGCTCAGCATCAACACCTTATATTGCAAATTGGATAGAAATGTTTTTTTCATTCAAAAACTTCAATTTAGAATGGAACTACTGACGCAAACAAAACATGCGTCCGTGAAAGACCGCCAGATCAGACAGAGTGAACCCAGATTTTAAAGCGTAAGCAGCGAGCACTCGCCTTTTAGCAAAAAATATTGTCGTAAGTCACTGTTTTGTGTTGCACTTATGGTGGATGAGCATCAATGCCTGATGATAATTTTTACATTTCATTGATGAAATGACAGCCCCGGCCGCGTGTCGCCAATATTTTGAAATCTGGGTTCAAGCGATGAGGGTATTGAACGACGATCACGGACTCATGAGCTGCAGAGATACGAAGTTTTGTTCAAGTTAGGACTTACGCAAAATTGCGCTGGCTAGAGCCTGCCCACGAATGCTTGAATCGGGGGCAGGGAGGCGAAGACAAACCACTTGCACGGCGAGCCGAACCTAACAACGCCAGCGTCTGTTTTGCGTAAGTCCCACAAGTTTCAAAACGAACGCACAAACCCACAATACGCGTCTTGCACTTCTTTGCGAGACAAATTCCCAGAATGGCCAGCGCCGGGGATAAACACGTAACCTTCTGTCAATGCCGCTTGCGGCAACATTTTCTGCAAAGCGCCAACATCAAACGCCGCCTTCATCTGATATGACACCACACTATCAAGGCGGATAAAGATAAGGTCGCCAAACTCATCACAAGTACAGAACGCTTTACTATCATGTCACCTCCGCTTCTCCAAAAAAAATCAAGGTATCTCCGCCTAGCACGGCTGATCCCCTCCCTCGCATTTAAGCTGGGGATTTTTCGCGAGATAATCAGCTGCGAGGCGATCTGCCAATGCTGTTTCATCTGCATTGAGCGGCAAATAAGCCCGTCCATAATGCCAGCCATAAGCCCACCGATAAGGCGTAAAAAAATAAGGGCCGCCACCCGCCCGCACGCCGACAAACATCAATTCCGCGAGGGCTTTATTGCTCGTCGACTTCAACACGCAATCTCGCAACGCCTCATCCGCCCGCAAACGCGCCTCAGCATCTCCACCGCGCCAATACGCCAAGTCATGCGCGACACAACACGTACACCAATCTTTTTTATTGATGTACGCCCGATCTGGAAACAGGCTACAGCCATCAGTCGCAAACGGTTTTAAGGCCAACTGCTCGACAGAAAAACTAGCACATGCACTAAGAGACAAAGCGCTCATCAACATCAAGCAACGCCGCACCAAACCGACGCTCATCAACGTGATCGCAGACTTCAACATCAACGCACTTCCGGCTTTGCCTTCCAGGCAAATTCACCGTCAAAATCTTCGCAATTATTCACCGAAGCATTCGCATTATCTTTAGGCATATAAATCTGGAGCGAAGCCGATGCTGGATAAGTCAGATATTGATCACACTGCGCGCTCTGCCCGGTGCCGACCACGATCACCGAGCCTGCTTTTAACTTACACTGCGTGAGCTTATCAAGCGGAGAGTATTGGGTGCAAATTTCATAGTCACGTCTATATTGCGACACATTGCCACTCGCTTTTTCAAACGCCCACCAACTACCGATACGGCTCCCCGGATTAGTGCTATTCCACGCCCGATAAATCATCACTGGCGCAGTGCTCTGATACACCTTAGCCTGGCACAAACCGCCCTTAGTTGGCGGCTGCACCGCTTGCGCCAACAAGGCTGCATCTTGCACCTCGACAAAAGCAGACGCCACTTGTGCCGGCAACGTATTCGCACCTATGCACGCATCAGCAACCGCAGTTGCGGGCGGCGCACTAAGCATCGGCGCGGGTGCTGTATCTACTTGCGACGAACGTGAATCTGGCGGTGCCACCACGACCACGCATGCAGACAGGCTCAATGCAGAAGCCAACGCCGTCAATGAAAGGATAGATCCGCGCGATGTGACGTGATGGGTAAAGTGACTCGAAAATTTTTGCGTCATATTGTCTCCTCGGTTTGTTCCTTAATTTATTCGGAATAAGCCGACATCTTACCTAAGACCTTGTGAAAAATCTAAAAACTCCTTACAGTGAGCATTATTTTTTTGACAGCGTTCGATTTTTCCGTGGCGAAAAAACGAGAGTGCGTAACTGATCAAAATCCGACAACGAAGTGAAGGGCAGACTATGTGGTGGCTTGGTGCATTAATCGGGTTGGCATTGGCGTGGACAGGAGAAGGCCCCGCCTTGATTTTCATGATTTGCGGTGCAGGTTTGGGCGCGATTTTGAAGATGAATATCGATAGCCAATTAGACGCGCTCAAAAAAGCGCAACAACAATGGCAAGAACAAAGCAATGCGCATATAGCCGAATTGAAACGCATCATCGCTGTATTAGAACGGCGTTTGCATGGTCTGGAGTCGCCGACTAAGGCTGTCCAAAAAGAAGAAGTCACACCGCCTACTACGGCCGCATCTAACGTCGATATGCCTTTACTGGTGCCGACGGACGAGACTCAGGCACAGACTCAAGTTCAAGCTGAAGCTGAAGCACCGCTAACACAAGGCAATGCTGCGCTCAAAGCGACACCAACCAACACCACCGTCATTGCAATTGATCAAGCGATTGAACCTCTACTCCTGCTTGAGCCTGAAAACGATCCTGCAAACACAGCAGCGGCCGCACTGAAAACTGCTGCGCCACCCGAGGCAAAACCCGCGCCAGCTCCCGTCTTGCCCACAAGCGCCACAGCGACTACAACTGTAAAACCACCACAAACAAGAACGACAGCTACGCCGCCAGCTGCACCAACCCGCAGTTTTCGCGAGAGCCTGCCCGCGCCACTTGCCGACTTTATTTTTGGTGGCAATGCCTTAGTCAAAGTCGGTGTTCTGATTTTATTCTTGGGCATCGCCTTCCTGTTGCGCTATGCCGCTGAACGCGTCACCGTCCCAGTCGAGTTCCGCTATGTCGGTGTGACTTTGGCTGGCATGGGTTTGTTAACGCTAGGCTGGTTCTTGCGCCACAAGCGACGTGACTATGCACTGAGTTTGCAGGGCATGGCCATCGGTGTGTTTTATCTGACGACTTTATCGGCACTCAAAGTCCACATGCTGATTGCGCCGGAAATGGGTTTTGCGATTCTCTTAGTCGTCTCCATCTTAAGCGCGGCGCTCGCGGTCTTGCAACAGGCGCCTGTGTTAGCGATCATCGCTGCACTGGAAGGTTTTGTCTCGCCTGTTTTGACTTCTACTGGCGCCAATCGTCCTCTGGGTTTATTCACTTATCTGGCGGTGCTGGATGTCGGTATCTTTTTGGTCGCTTGGTTCAATGCCTGGCGCGTATTGAATCTGATTGCCTTTGTTGGCACCTTCACTTTATCGATAGGCTGGGCGCAAAAATTTTATGCCGACAGCGACTATGCCTTGGTGCAGCCCTTCCTGATTTTCTTCTTCGTCTTGTTTGCCGTGATCGGTGTTTTGTTTGCGCGCAGGACTTTATCGGAAGCGCGACACGAGGCGAGTTTAGCCAACGCGCAAGGCAGTCCCATCGAAGGCATCAAGTTAGTCGGCCGCGTTGATAGTGCGCTGGTGTTCGGCAATCCTGTTACCGCGTTTGGCTTGCAATACATCTTGGTGCAACACAGCGAGATGGGGGCCGCGTTTTCCGCGATCGCGATGGCGTTTTTCTATCTACTCTTGGCGCGTTTGGTGTTCTCTAAAGAAAAGCAAGGTTTGGCCTTGCTGGCGGAATCGTATGTCATCGTCGCGGCCATCTTTGGCACACTCGCCATTCCATTGGGCTTGGAAGGAAGCTGGACCAGTGCAGCTTGGGCCTTAGAAGGAGCAGGCATGTATTGGCTGGGACAACGCCAAAACCGTCCCTATGCACGTGTGTTTTCTTTATTGGTGTTGGGCGGCGCGAGTGTGAAATTGTTGTTTGCAATCAGCGTCAATTCCTTGCCCGATCAGCCGCTGTTTGAGGGCGCACTGCTTGGTCCATTCTTGCTTGGATGCAGTGCATTGGCGATGTGGCGTTTGCATTTGCGTTCGACTATGGCGCAGACCAGCAACAGCCTGTTGGGACAACTAGAACAAGCTGGCAGCGCCTTACTACCATGGCTAGGATTTGCCGCGCTCAATTGTCTGCCGTGGATGTTGCTAGTGCCGCCACTGGCATCGGCGACGTGCGCCGTATTGGCATTGCTCTTGACTGAAATGTGCATACGCTGGCAGCTCAGCGATTTGCGTCCCATCGCCGCGACTATACAAGTGCTGGCTGTCATCTCCTATTTGTTCGGCATCCACACCAACCAAGACAGCGGCTCCGGTAGTTTCTTACAAAGTGACTGGCACGGCATGGGCGCAGCCATCGTCATTGCGCTCTCGGTCTTGTTCAACGCTGGCCGTTACATGTTGCGTCACAAGCGCAATGCTGAAGCGAACGGCTTGCCACCCAATTGGTCGGCGATCAATCAACTCGCGATGTTAGTGGGCTTTGGTCTATTGCACTTGGCGATGTTGTTTGCCATCGATTTATCACAAGCGGCGGCGCTCTGGCCTTTCACAGCGGCTCTGGTGCTGTCTTTGGCACTGTGGATGTCACACGGCACGCTCGCGGCATTTGCGCTTGGTTTGCAAGTGCTGTCCGCCGCCCTCTATTTGTTGAAGTCGCCTGTCATCACCACTGGCACGTTTATGCATTTGGGATTTGTCACACCGCTGGCATTGGCAGTGACTGGATTGTGGAGTGCAGATCGCATACAGCACGAGGCTAAGCGCCATGTTCACTATTCTGCACTGCCTCACACCGAGCTGCCACGCCCGTGGTTGAACTCGTGGTGCTGCTTGGATAGCGCGCTTTGGTTCGCGCCTGTCTGGGCGCTTGCATGGTGGTTCACAGCATGGATCAGTGAATCTGATTTTGCATTGGAAAACGCGCACTTGAGCGCGGCGCGTCCGACGGTCACCGTGCTAATCGCCATCGCTAGTTCTGCCATCTTATTGTCACTGGCGCACTGGCGCCGCTGGTTGCAAGCGGGTGTACTCAGCGCACTCAGTTTGCCGTTCTATGTGGTCTGCATGTTGATGGGTATCGAACACTTGAACACAACGGGAATAAGCACATCTCCTTACCTGCCATCCGCAGCATGGGGTTGGTTGGCATGGCCTCTCGCTTTGACGTGGTTTTATTTTTCCTTAAAGCGTCAGGAAATTTTCTTCGCTACCTATCAGCGCTTATACAAACTCCTGCACGTAGCTGGGCTATGGTTCTTCGTATTATTAGTATCGATGGAATTACGCGCACAAGTGCTGATCCACTTAGGCGATGCCGCGACACCCGACTCTAGCTGGCTGCATTTAGCATGGATCATCGCGCCCGCCTTGTGCTTATATGGACTAAGCCGTCCTGCATTGGAAAAAATATGGCCACTCACAAGCTACCGTTTTAGCTATCTGGAAACCGCTGGCGCACCTGTCGCACTTTATTTGCTGTTGTGGTCATGGGTCAGCAATCTCAATGGTGCTGGTAATGCGCAACCACTGCCTTACCTGCCGCTGCTCAACCCACTTGAAATCGCGCATTTGATCGTCTTGCTCAGCTTGTTTTTGTGGTGGCGCGCCTTGCCTGAGAATTCACCGGTCAAACTACCACCAGCTACCAGCATGACACTGATCGCAGCGACCACATTTGCCTTACTCACCGCTGGTGTCTTGCGCGCAGTCCATCACTATGCGGACATCCCTTGGCAAGCGACTAGCCTATTTGACTCGCGTTTAGCGCAAGCCGCTGTGTCGATTACCTGGGCATTAACCGGAGTCAGTTTAATGTTGACAGGCAACCGCCGCGCTTCGCGCACAACCTGGATTGCTGGCGCGGCTTTGCTCGGCGTGGTCGTGGCAAAACTGTTCCTGATCGAACTCGCTGACCGCGGTGGACTGTATCGTATTATTTCTTTTATGGGTGTGGGAATCGCCTTCCTCGTGGTCGGCTATTTTGCTCCAGTTCCGGTTAAGAAAGCGGAGGCTCAGGTATGAGTACCGTCAAGTTCAAACCATCGTGCGCGAGTTTGCTTTGCATGATGCTGTGCGCTGGAGCTGTCAGCGCACAAACGGAACAAACTGGCAGTGCCGCCATCGCATTACCCGATGCCAAAGCAGAACCGTATTTCAATTTAACCTTGCCCAACACGATTTACCAACGCAGCCGCGACGCGACACTCAGCGATCTCAGAATCAAAAATGCGAAAGGTGAATTTCTGCACTATGCATGGTTAGACGAAAACAGTGCGCAAAGAGCACAAACAGAACCAACATTAATCAACAAATCAGCACCCATCTTCCCTATCGTCAGTCGCGCTGACGTCGCCAACTCAACTGACGAATCGATCACAACACAGTTAGAGAAAAGCAGCGACGGCAGTTTGCGTCTGAAGACAACAATCAATACCAGCGCCAAGTCATCAAGCGCTATCGCAGCATGGATCATCGATGCCAGCAAGCTCACATCAGAAAAGCCCGCGCAACCAGTCAGACAGCTACTGCAACTACGTCTGCACATTCCCACTGACTATCAAGGCATCGCCGGATTTGAATTAGATGCCAGCGACGATTTGCAACACTGGCGCACCATAGAAGCACATGGGCAACTTGTGCAACTGAGGCATCAGGGTGAATTGATAGAGCGATTCGAATTTCCGCTCAATCTCGCCTATCAAAGTAACGGCACGCAAGCGCGTTATTTGCGCCTGCGCTGGCAGTCGCCGAGCACTGCGCCGCAACTCAAATCCGCCGACCTCGACGCCCAAGAGCAAGCACAAGATCAAACACCAGCTCAAGTTCAATTGCAATGGCACGAAGCGATTTCGCCGCTGACATGCGACACCCATGTGTGTGAATATGCGATCCCGCGCAACACCCCAATTGACAGCCTGCGCATCATCTTACAAGAAGCCAACACACTAGCGAGAATCAAAGTCATCGCACAGAAAGAAGTCGATCAAAACGCGCCGCCAACGCATCGCCACACGCGCAACCCTCTCTACCATTTACGTCACAAAAACCACCCCGCACCAACAACGCAGGCTGTGGAATATGTCATCGCTGAGAGCACCATCTATCGCTTGCAAAAAGGCGAAACAGAATTAACCTCCAATGAAATTGCCTTAAGCGGGGAACCCTATACCAAAATCAAACTTCACGTCGCCAGCGGAGTAGCATCCTTAGGCAGCACGCCGCCTAAAATCGCCATCGCCAATGTCGCCCGCTCACTCACATTTTTAGCACGCGGCGCAGCACCTTATTCACTCCATTGGGGCGAACAAAACAAAGAAGGCGCAGCGCTCATGCGCTCAGAATTAGTGCCAGACATGCAGTTGGTCAACAGCGACCACGCCTGGGCAACAATAGCGCTGGACGCACCATCTGACATTCCCACACCACCACCCCGTGTGGAAAAGGCAGCACAAGCAAAATCCAAGCAAGTTTGGCTATGGATCGCGTTATGCGCAGCATTGGCGCTGCTAGGCGCAATGGTGTTTTCTTTGTTGCGCAATATAGATCACAAAGAAAAAAGTGAATAATTATTTGCGCTCAACAAAATTCACAGGCAAATCACTTCTCCTTACCATCACGACTTTGATAGGATAGGTCAATGAAGCTGTACACATGACATCAGGTTCGGCGTTACCTTTTAAGTCATATTCCAGAGTCTGGCTTTGAGTGTCGGATTGCCAAGTGTGAATTTTCACGCCTGCACACCCGCTAGCTCCCTGACCGTGATAGACGATCAACAGCATGTGTTGATTGAAATCGATTTGCTCTGGCAGCGTTCCTATTAATTTGAGATTGAATTTTTCTTGCGCCAGCCTCCACATTTCTGCGTCACGTACCACCACATTTTGCGCGGGTAAATTCAAAGCACCATTGACATAGAAAGGCAGCACACCAAAGTCGCGTACACGCACTTCAACCAACACACTCAAACCAGGTTTCAGTTCGCTTTGTGCCTTGACGTGATAAACCCCAGATTTGTTTGGTGCGGTATATAAACCAGTGACTGGATCAATTGCACCACCATCAGCCTCCACCACGCTCCAGGCAACAGGCGTGCGCTTCAATTGCAAATGCGCTGGATAGACTGTCAAAGCTGTAAATTGAAAAGTCCAATTTTCCTTCACCTCTACTTGCGGCATCAGCACAATCAAGCTTATTGGGAATGGAAGTGCATCGGGTAAAGGTGCAGAGGATGTCAACAAGGCGAGCAGGTCTTTATGAGACACCGCATCAAGTCGCGTTTTCAACAGTTGGAGAAGATTATTATACGGATCGTTGGACGTAGTCTGCGCAGTCGATGGGTGCAATCTATCGGAGACAAAATCGCTCAGGCTACTCAAGTCAACAAATTCCTTGAGCAATTTTTTAATTTCATCGGTCGCAACTTGAATCTGTCCAGAAGTTAGCTCGGTTTGCGCGGGATTGAAATTGTCAAAGAACTGTCCAGCATCGCGATGTCCAAGCCGGATAACTAATAATTCGGTCAGAGGTGTCACATTCACGACCACTTCTTTGTCTGCGCCGATTTTCAGGGAACGTAACTTGGTTCCATCCGCCAAACTCGCCTGCACAGCGCAAGGCAAACCTGCTCCTATGATTTTCGCGTCATAACGCCCATCTTCATTCGCTGACACCTCGGACACACCATTCACACAACGAATTTGTACCTTTGCGTTACGCCAAGCCATCCCATCAGCGACGACACCACTCACTTGCAAAGCGGGCGGCGGCACCACGACAGCGGGAGTGCTGGGTTCACTACTATTGCCACCGCAAGCACTCAAGCTGGCAAGCGCTGCAAACAGCACCAGAGAAGATAACGTAGACTTTTGAAGCAAGCGAGATAGCATTTCACACTCCTAAATATAGATCGCCAAACATATTAAAAAAGAATGTTTAATATGATCGATGATTTTTTATTTTCTGGATGTGATGGGCATCACTATGCATCTCAGCTCGGTTGCGATGCGCACACTAAACTTTACGTCAGCCCGACACGCGCCAGCCGATCACGTACACTCACCACGGCATCCAATCGTTCGCGCAAATATTGGCTCAGGCGTGGATGCTGGCTGAAGGCGACGTTAAAACGGATATGTCGATCGGGCTGATCACTGGCGGAGAAGACTGCGCCGCGCATTAAGAGGATTTTATTGCGATAGGCGTCTTGCACCAAGAGTTCGACATCGACACCTTCAGGCACGCTACCCCACAAAAATAAACCAGCGTCGCCCATTTGCTCAAACAAAATGCCAGCCTCACTCAACTGCTTGGCGCTGGCATTGCGCGCCACCATGATTTTGCGTTGTAGTCGGTCCAAGTGTTTGCGCAAGTTTCCAGCTTTCAGCACTTCCAACATCACGTATTCATTAAGTGCAGGTGTGGTCATGATGGTATAAATTTTCATGCGCATCAGCACTTTCAATAGAGCAGGTGCAGCGGCAATATACCCCATGCGCAAGGCGGGGCTCAGCGCTTTGCAAAAACTAGAGCAATAGATCACGCCGTCGAGGCCAGACAGAGAAGCCAAACGCGGCGTATGTCCGGCATAAAAATGACCGTGTACGTCG
The DNA here is from genome assembly GCA_016200845.1 of Burkholderiales bacterium. Lineage (GTDB taxonomy): Bacteria > Pseudomonadota > Gammaproteobacteria > Burkholderiales > Burkholderiaceae_D > Undibacterium. Next base: position 17,957 of record JACQDW010000038.1, read on the forward strand.
TCTTCGGCAATCAGAACGCCATACTGTTTGGCCAGCATCAAGACCTTGTGCAAATTCGCAGCACTGCTGCTCCAGCCAGTCGGATTATGCAAAGCGGTTTGCACGAACAATAAACGCGGCCTATGTTCCCTGCATGCGGCTTCCAATTCATCCAAATCCAAACCGTCAGGACGTCGGCGGATAGGCAGCAAACGCACGCCTTCCAAGCGCAAACGTCCAAACATTAAAAAGAAGCCGGGGTCTTCCACCAAGACCGTATCACCTGGTTGCAAGAAGCTACGACAAATTAAATCGATCGCCTGGGTTCCGCCCAAGGTGGTCAACACGTGCTGCGCATCGGTATGAATTCCAATCCCGCGCATCAGCATCGCGATATGCTCACGCAATTCGGGCAAACCTTGCGGCGGACAACGCGAGGCCATCCCTGCGTTACTTCCCGCCAAAGCACGTTGCACCGCCGCGGCAGGCACGGCATCTTGCAACCACGACGGCGGTAATGCGCCACTGCTGGCCAACAAGACCCCAGCACGCTGATCATTCGATTGCTGTGCCAACCAAACTGGCTCTTGCTCCTCGCCAGCTTCCAGCGCTAATTCATCAGGCAAGGTTTTTGCACTCTCATTTCCGCTAGCGCATACAAAAAACCCCGCCGTCCCATGCGAAGTGATCACCCCCGCTGCCACCAGTCTGTCATAGGCCACCACCACCGTATTCGTACTCACCGCCAATTGCGTCGCCAACTGACGTATCGACATTAACTTACTCCCCGGCGGCAAAGTTCTCTCCTCCACCAAGGCACGCAGACGCGCTTCAATTTGATTGGAAAGTGAGACGGTAGAATTGCGGTCGAGTGAGAACATGGGTATGCATACCAAAAAAGGGTAGGGCTTACGCAAAATTGCGCTGGCTAGGGTGTAGCGAGGAATTCAGGCAACATGTTGCCTGCTCGCGCAACAACCAAGTCTTACAAGACTTGGTGCGCCCTGCAAGGGCGGAGCCGAAGACAGTACAATTGTACGGCGAGGGCGTCGTGGGGAATTCTAGCAGCATGCTGCTAGCCCACGCAGCAGATAACACATACTTGTGTTATCGCGCCCTGCAAGGGAACGCAACAACGCCAGCGTCTGTTTTGCGTAAGGCCTGCTAGCGGAGAAACATCGCTGCGAGTATTACCAATGTCGCCCCCATCGTCAAATTAAAAATGCGCTGCTTGCGCGGGTCTTTCAATAAATTGCGTATCGAATAGCCAAACAGTGCCCAAAGAACGCTACATGGTGTGCCGACCATCAAACTCACCACCGACACCAGCAAGGCCGCATGCCAAGGGCTCATATCGCTAGGCATAAACACCGAGGCTATCGTCGCCGCCTTAACCCAACTCTTAGGATTTAAGGCCTGAAAAATCGCTGCTTCCATGAAGCTGACTGGTTTGGTGTGGCGCACCTCGCCTATCGCCGCGCCTGACAGTTTCCACGCCAGATACACCAAATAAATCGCCCCTGCCACACGCAGAATTTGTTGCACCAAAGGATAAGCCACAAACACACTGCCTAAGCCCAAACAAGTCGCCAGTGTCTGCACGAACACACCAGACTGTATGCCCACAATCGCAGGCTGCGCACCGCGATAACCAAAGTTCGCGCCCGACGTCGCCAGCATCACGTTATTCGGCCCCGGTGTCCCCGACATCACCAGACAATAGGTCATCAAAGGAAGTAATTCGCTCATTTTGTTTCATCCCACTCTGTAAAAGGTGCAGCCAGTCTAAGTGCGCCGCTACAGAGGGTAAAGATACAAAACCCGCCATCTCGATACACGCTGTATCAGTCGCAGAACTGCTACAGCAAGCATCATTTTTTGCGGCGCAAAATCAAACTTGCAGCAGCTTTAGGCAATTTGCGCAGAATTTGTGCAGTGTCCTTATTCAAAACCAGCAACACTCAGCTTAGGTACACCGTGCCAGAAAAAAATGAGGTGAAATCACCCAACCATACAAGGGAGCTCTTATGAACAGCAAACTCGCATCATTCAAAAAAACAGCCTATTTTGTAAGTATTGCCGCAAGCGCATTCGTTGCCAGTGGCGTGGAGGCACAAAACCTGCACCTCAAATTAGAAATCAAACCAGGGCGTAACGAGGTGCAAGTCAGCGCTTTACAAGCCGACACTGGGCAATTTGGCTTAACGCACACTCTGCCCTCGCATGCCAACGGCGATCAGTTGCGCATCATCGCCAAAAATCGCAAGGGCGAGATCGTGCATGAACTCAGCGTGCCCAACCACCTCAACCGCCGTCTGGAAAGCTTTGACCCCAAGACTGGTAGCATTGAGCATGTCGAAACAGTACGTCAAGCGCGCACTTATATCGACGTGAGCTTGCCATTTCATGCCGACATCGCCAGTGTTCAGGTATTGGAACAGGCCGCCCCAAAACAAGCAGGTCAGACAACACATGCAAAGCAAGCGCTGCAGTTAAATCGCGCCCAGATTGCTGACTTGGTTGAACATGGCAAACGTGAACGTCAGATGCTACCGCCGCCAAGCTCGCTTGCCGCCACACCGACAGTGACGACGCTACTCAATAATGGCTCGTCCGCATCCAAGATGGATTTTGTGTTTATCGGCGATGGATACACAGCGGCGGAAATGGATAAATGGCATAGTGATGCTCAGGTCATCATCGAGGCATTTAAGGCCGACCCTTTGCTCGCCGCCAATCTCAGCAAAATGAATATCCACCGTGTCGATATCGCCAGCAATCAATCTGGCGCAGATGAAATCGATAAAGGCATTTACCGCGACACCGCGATGGACGGCGAATTCGGCTGCTACAACACCGCGCGCCTGCTGTGCGTCAACACCAATAAAGTTTTTAATCTGGTAGGACAAGTATTGGCAGCCGATGCTCATGAACAAATCATCGTTATCGCCAATTCCACCCGTTATGGCGGCTCAGGCGGCGAGGTGGCGGCGGTCTCCATGGATCCGTCTTCCAAAGAAGTCGCGCTGCATGAGATTGGGCATTCGGCATTTGGTCTGGCCGATGAATACACCTATGGCACTTGCGATACCAGCGTCGAACCCGTTGCGGCCAACGTCTCGCGCAATGGTTCGCGCAGCAATAGCAAATGGGGCGATCTGATCAGTAGTAGCACACCAGTTCCCACGCAGGTTGGCACTGTCGCCAATGGCACGGTTGGTGCGTTTCAAGGTGGCAATTACTGCACCAGCGGCATCTACCGACCAACAGAAAACTCGCGCATGCGCACGCTGGGCAACCCGTGGCATGCGGTCAACACTCGCCTGGCGAATCAAGTGTTCGCCAAATATAGCGGCTCTGGCACGGGCAATGAACTCACACAAACTGGCAGCATAGGCGCGGGTGCCACCGTCAAAGTTCCTAGCGCATCGCCCAACTATCTGCAAACTGGCAGCGGCACTTTCACCCTCAAGCTCAGCGGTCCATCCGGAACTGATTTTGATTTATTCCTGTATAAATGGAATGGCAGCACCTGGGATCAGGTCGCCGCAAGTGAAGGCAACAGCTCCACGGAAAGCATCAGTTATAACGGCAGTGCTGGTTACTATTACGCCACGGTCAAGGCGTATAGCGGCAGCGGCACCTATGTCGTGAAATACAGTTTCCCGCCAAAATAATAAGCGCCTCCCTCATTCTCGTTTCACTTCTTCACCCACTTCGCCTGAGGTCCCATTGTGTCAGGCGAAAGTGGGTATTTTTACGTCCGGCAAGAAATCATATTTTCATTGGTTTTCCACGCCTTCCTTCACCTAACATTCAAGCACGAACCTATAAATCAAAACTAAATTTCCCAGCATTACTCTTAACATGGATGAATTCGCTCGTTCGCATTTTTCGTCGTCACCCACAAGGTCAACACGATGTCGTGCATACACACAATCTGTTTTTCAGGAGCACTTCACCATGACCATCCGCGAACTCAACAGCCAACAAGCCCTCATCAACTGGTTCCATCAGAGTGGCGTGCGTGATCCACTAACAACCTGCATCGGTCCATTGCCGCAAACCAGAGCGGCGCTAGGTCGCTGGTCGTGCAGTGAACCCGACGAGCACATCCATACCAACATCCCCCATCCTGACAGCTACCGAATCGCAGTCATGCTCGCCCCCTTAGAAGCCCGTATCTGGGAGGGCAATAGCCCCATCTGGGGTGGCATGATCGCGGCAAATCGATTTCGTATTTGCCCGCCAGGAGAATCTGGCCGCTGGCGTCGCCTGAGTGCCTGCGACATCGTCAATATTTTCATTCCGATCGCACTGGTCGATCACTACGCGGAATTACGCGGTGACTTTCATGAGCGTCTCAGCACCACCTCCTTTACCCAAGACAGACAGGTGCTCAATCTAGTGCATATGATGCTGGACGCTGACATCCTTGCCGGATCATTAGCCACACAAGTCAGAGAAAATGCCATGAGCATACTGGTCAGCTATCTGCTTGAGCACTATAGCCAGCGTCAGCCTCAGACCGGCAACAAAGAAGAAAACAGCAGTTTGTCCGGCGCACGCTTGCGAAGAGTGCTCATGGTCATGAGCCAGCACATGCATGCCCCCTTATCGAATGCGGAAATGGCGTCGATCTGCGCCATGAGCGAAGCTCACTTCTCGCGCGAATTCCGCCGTGCCATGGGCACGCCGCCACACCAATATCTGATGCGCCTGCGTTTAGAGCAAGCAAGCCAAGCTCTGCTCAAAGACGATAGCCGTATCGTCGATATCGCCTGCGACTACGGCTTTAACAACGCCAGCCATTTCAGCCGAAGCTTTACCGCCCAATACGGAGTACCGCCCGCGATTTATCGCACACAGAGGCGCACCGCATGCGTCGATCCACGGTCATGATGGCGATGTGCATCACAACAGCCAAAAAGCCAGCAGCGCCACCGCAGTCGGCAGCAATGCGCCCAACAACAAGCCCCCCGCACCAATCGCGCCATCGGCAAACTGCTGCTTGAGCAAAGCGACCCCGGCAGGATTGGGCGCATTCGCAATCACACTCAAACCACCACCGGCAATCGCGCCCGCCACCAGACTGTATTTCGCTGCATCAGAAATGCCATTGATTAAAGAACCGAGATAAGTCAGCGCGGCGTTATCGGTCAAGGCGGTGAGCGCAGTTGCGCCAAAGAATAAAGCCTGTGGCGACATGCTAGATACCACAGGCTGCAACCACCACTGCTGCAAGCCACCCAAGACCACCAAACCCGCCAGAAAAAACCCCACTAACAAAGCCTCTTTAATGATCAAGGGATCCTGATGCCGCTCATACGCCTGCGCCACCCCTAGGAACATTAAAAACACCCCCAAAAACGCCACCGGATGATGTGCCAGCGCCACCACCGCCGCCAAAAACACTACATGCACCAGCATCAAACTCACAGGCACCGCTTTGCGCTCTCCGCCGTTCTTCGTCACCTGCGCTGCGCCATCCGGCAGATGTGCGCCCAAAGCCAGCACCGCAATACTCGCATTGATCACCACAGCGAGCGCCGCCTTCCATCCAAACGTTGTGAACATAAACGCTGTATCCCACTGCCACGCGCCCGCCACCATTAACACAGGCGGCGCAGCGAACGAAGTCAGGCTGCCGCCGATAGACACGTTCACAAACAAGACTCCCAATGCCAAATATTTCAAGCGCTCCGGCACTTGCGATGCAAACACGCTAGGTGCCAACATCAAGGCCGCAATCGTCATCGCCGCAGGCTCGGTGATTGCAGAACCCAACAAAGGCACAGCCGCCAAACCCAACCATGCACTTGCCAAGGCCGTACGACATGGCGCCATCGCCGCCACCCCATTTACTAAGCGCATCACCAAGGCCAACACAGGACGCGACGCCGCCACCACCATCACCACAAACACAAACAAAGGCTCGGTATATTGCCGCGTCTCCGCATACGCCAAAGCTTGCGCGCCACCCTGCATCACCGCAATAAAAAAGACCAACACCATCGCCCAAAATCCAAACACCACTTCCACTTCGCCCAACAAGTGAAACAAACCCGCATGGCGCGGATAACGATGTGAAAGACGCTCGAACTGTTTGGTCGAAAATGTATGCGCCAAAGCGACCACAAACAAGATCGCGGCCATCACTTCGACAGAAGATACCGTAGCGGGGAGAAAAGAAAAAATAGTCAACATGGCGCTCCTATAAAGATTAACCTCAAAATGCCTTTCCCAGCATCTCCCACACATTCCAGAGGCAAGCCGACACATTCTGGTTCACATCGACACCGCATACATTTTGCTGATGCGCATCCCAGTCGCCGGGGCGAAATTCCAAAGACAGTATCAGCACACCAATCGACAATTCCATGCGACCGCTCAGCATCCATAAGTGCAAATGGATACGCGCCAAACGAAGAAGCTGGAGGATAAAAAGAAAATGAAGGAAAAGCGTCGCAATCAAGCTGAGGACGAGCAGCGCCATAGAGGCAAACGAGAAGTTTCCCATATCAATCGAATTCATAACAAGACAAGTGAGGCGGCCCGACCTTCACTCAACCTGCCACACTGAACTCTATGGGCACCCGTGGGCATTGTAGGCAGGTGTGCTGAAAAATACAAGCTAATCACGCGCGACTACCTCACTTGGGTCGCACCACTATCAAACAGTTCAATGCGACATAAGGAGTGTCCGCTCACCGTCCACGGACGCCCGCTGTCCGCATTTTTTTGCCGTACAAATAAATAGAAACGGTCATCATCCTGCAGCAATGGGCAGAAACGCATTACTAAATCAAGGACATCAATCAGGCATATTATTTGCTGATAGGGAAGTGCAAGCGTCAAAAAGCAACAGGAATCGCTGGCAATACGCTTTACACTAAGATCACTCCATCAACCTGCTAACGAAAGTTGACTCCCATGCTCTCACTAACTCGACTCTTCCAATTACTTCTTGTCGGCGCTACCTGCGCGACCAGTCCCCATGCTGACGCTACACCCGATACGCCGATGGCACCGTCGGCACTTCAAACCGAAATCGAAGCCCTTGATACCGCCTTGTTTGATGCTTTCAATCATTGTGCCGACGCAGAACAATTAAAACGATTTACCAACATGCTCGCGCCGAATTTGGAGTTCTATCACGACAGAGATGGTCGCTCCGACAAAAAAACCATGGTCGCCAACACCAAGAAAAACGCATGCGCAAAATACAGACGCGAATTAATACCGAATAGTCTGCGTGTCTTCCCAATAGGAAAAGATCAGGCCATGGAAATTGGGCATCATAAATTTTGCTCGATCGCCGATGGAAGCTGCCCAGGCCAAGGCGAATTTCTCACGCTCTGGACTAAGACAAAATCAGGATGGTTAGCAACGCGCATGCTCAGCTATGACCACAAAGCAGCGCAATAATTGCGTCACATTTTTCGACAATGTCTATGCGCCGACGATTGAATTCTTGACGAATTTCGGCGCGGCTCAGCACATCTGATGCCCTCTCATCTAACGCGTTTGCAATCGAAATCTGCCCAAAATCAAGAATTCAACAGCCCACATTCCCAATCTAAAATTGGACATACCTATCGTGCTTACAATATTCGCCCCTGCCGGTGACGGCAATTTTTTTGACGGATATTCACGATGCACTCCACGCCCTTAGTCTTTCATCCCACGCGTCCACACACCGATCAAGCCGTCACCCAATACGCCGAACGTCACCCCATCGTCGGCAGCCGCGTTGAATTGCAATTGCTCACCACCTTGCGTTGCAATCTCAAATGCACTTACTGCTCGATTGCCGAAGGTGAGGTTTTAGAATCGCAAGGCAATGTCAGCTATAGCCTGGCGCAACTCGACACCTTCATCACCACCCACCTGTCGCAACACGATGTGTATGTCACGTTCTATGGCGGCGAGCCGACCTTGAATAAATCGTTTATGCAAGACGTCATGCAAGCCTATCCGCATTTTCGATTTCAATTGCAAACCAATGGCACCCTGCTCGACAAACTCCCCAGCTCCATGCTGGCGCGACTCTCCAATGTGCTCGTCTCCATCGATGGCGGCGAAAAAGTGACTGATGGTTTCAGAGGTGCAGGGCTGTATCAACGCGTGCTCAGCAAACTCGCGCAAACCCGCGAACACATCGCAGGCTCGATCACCGCCCGCGTCACCTGGAGCAGCGATGAAATCAGCTTTGACGAACTCGACAATTTGAGCAAAACCTTTGACTACGTGTATTTCCAATTCGTCGCAGGCGAAGCTTACACAACCGCCGCCATAGAAGGACGCAAAGCCGTATTAGCGCAACTGATCGCACGCTTCTTCGCCAGCACCGACACGCTCTATCCCTTCATCCCACTGATGGGTTGCGTGCGCAACAAAGTTATGCCGCAACGCGCCGCCGAACTCTACGACGGCAAAACCCAATGCCGCGTCTCCACCCACATCCTCAACGTCATGCCCGATGGCAAAATCTACCCCTGCCCAGACATGATGTATTTACCGGAAATGCTGCAAGGCGATCTGGTCAACAACTGGCTACAAGCCAGCCCACTGCAACCCCATCCCAACATGCCATGTGAGACTTGCGCTGCCTACACCTGGTGCCGCGGCAACTGCATGAAAAACCTGTATCTGGCCTACGTCAAAGGCGATCAAAAATACCGCCAAAACGTCACCGATCCCATCTGCGAACTAGTCCGTTTCATGGGCGAAGAAATCGACAAATACCATCCAAAAGCATGGTTCGCACAACTCCCACTCGCACTCCGCAAACAAATCACTGATTGTGAAGTGTATGAGTATGTGGAGATCATGCCTTAGGGAGGCTATCAATAGCAGAAGCTTGAGCGAAATATCGCATCACACAGGACTCCCATAAAAAATACGGCTCAGATTTTGAGCCGTATATATGCAAGATGCGGCTCAGGCCTAGCCATCCCCCAAAAGAATCACTTCCCCCCACGAGGATCCACCACATTCACCGCCTCAGGCGACGGTCCATAAGCGCGGATGTCTGGGCGGTACATGTCTTCGGCGTAGGTGCCGGGGACGCTGAAGTGGCCTGGGGTGACTGCGCGTAGCATGTAGAACAGGTGGATTTTATTGCCGTTCAGGCGCACCGCTGCGACAAAGCGGTCGTCTCTGTATTCTTGATGCTTGATGCGTTCGTCGCTCATGGCGGTGGCGAGGTTAGCGTTGTCGATGGTGAATTCACCTGCTTGTGGGCCTTGTGAGAGGTTGAGGTTTTCCACTTCTAATCCTGCGGGGATATGGTCGATCACCATCGCGTCTTCGATCACTTGTTTGGACGATGCTGTGACGCGCACGATGAGCATGTCACCCACTTTCAAATTGCCGCCCGCCCACGGCTGTCCCGTGACGGTGAACCATTTACGTTCCAGCGTGATTTTTTCTGTGCTTGGAATTGGCAATTTGAGTGGATATCCGCTGGCTTCTAACTCTATCCAGAGCGGGTTGCTGCCCTTGTTTTCTAGGGTGATGCCTTTCAAGGCCAAGGCTGGGTCAAAGCTACGACTTTCGCTGGTGAGCGAGCGGATTGGTGTACTGCCGTCGGCGGTTTTCAATACGACTTCCCACGGCTCTGTCGTGCTACCGCCCGCGGCGCGTGCTGCCAAGAATAAGGCGATGCGCTCTTGCGTGGAAAAATAGCCGCGTGGTTTTCCTAGGCGGTCTGCCAGATTGATGAGCAGCGTTTCGCGTTGTGGATGCGCGATTTTATGCTTGAGCAAGAGCGCATACGACATGGCTTGATCACGCACTGCGGTGCCGTAGTCGCCTAGCCAATCCCATTCCCACTCTGTGCGTATGCCATAGGGTTTACTCATCGCTTCATTAAATGCTGCATCAGCCCGTTTTTGGTCGCCCATTAATTGCAGTGCTAAGCCTAAATGCACCAAAGGCAGTGGCGATTTGGCGCGATCGCGATAGCTGTCGTGCAGCAGGCGCAGCGACGCCAAATTCGCCTTTTGATCGCGTGCCAGCATATAGGCAATGTGGGCAAATTCAGCAAAGCGCTGATGACTATTACGGAACAAATCATAGTCACGCCAGTCATAGCGCCCATTGGCATCGGGCTTGGCGGTGGCAGGCATCGATGGGAAAGAATTAGCTGCGCTATTTAATTTATCAATCATCCATTTTTGCGCACGACGGCTCATGTCTTCCGGCACGTTGAATCCCGCATCGCGTGCATCGGTGAGGAAGCTGGTGACGTAAGGCGTCAGATAACTTTCATACGGCCCGCTAGTGCCATTCCACAAGCGGAATCCGCCTTCCGCGCCCTGCATGCCTGCGATGCGGCTGATCGCGCCTTCGATAAATTTGGCGCGTTGCTCACGGCTATGCGGCTCCAAGCCCACCGCCTTAGCACCTGCCTCATCGATAAAGATATGCGGATAGGCGGCGCTGGTGGTTTGCTCTAAACAACCATAAGGATAGTCGAGCAAACCCTTAACGATGCTGCGC
>JACQDW010000039.1 GCA_016200845.1 Burkholderiales bacterium
GTTTAGGCCAATTTCGGCTCAAACCATCATTCACGTCCGAGCTTTGTTCAACAAATTTATCCCACAAATTCCATTGCCCACGCGCACGGAGACTATCTATTGTCAGGTTCTGCACAATCGCGCCCGGTTGTGGGATTTCGACCTGGCCCAGTTGCATAGACCGATCCAGATTATCTCTGATCACGCCGCGCAAACTGATGATGCCAGTGGGCGTCACCAGTGGTGGCAATTTCGTTCTTTCCAAGACATTGCGCTGCAACCATCCCCGCGCCACCAACACCGTCTTGTCGCTTCCTTCTAACTTGAAAGGCATCAGCACATAAAATCCGGCAACCCCGTACAGAGGTCGATTGTCCAGATAGAGCGGCCAGTCACGCACGAATTCGCCGCGCATTTCAACCGGACGAAATGCATGGCCTTGCTGATTGCCGTCATTGACCTCAGATGAGACGGGATGAGTCGATGACAAGGTCAGATTCAGATTTAAAGGTGGAAGCTTAGACTGCTGCTGCAAGCTCTCCGCGATTTGCTCTTTTTCGAGTGCGCGCTGCGTCTGCCAATTACCCAAAGAAATACCAAGCGCGCATAAGGCAGCAGTGACGATCAAAGGTAAAAAACGGGACCGGGTGGACTTAAGCATTACAATAGAGGTTTTACGCACATCAAAGAACTACCATGAAAATTCTTGTCGCCATCGCCTTTTTGCTCATCTTTCTGAGCCTGGGCTCTGCTCTGGTTTATCTGATGAAAGACAAGGGCAAAAGTAATCGCACTGTCAAAGCCTTAGCATACCGGGTCGGCTTTTCCATCAGTTTATTTATTCTGATCCTGGTCGCCAACTACTTTGGGTATATACAACCAACCGGTATCCACTAATCAGATTCTGCTCATAGTAAAAAGCCGCACTGTGTGCGGCTTTTTTATTTCTAGTTCAGATCAGAGCCAGTATACAACAACATACAAGCCCAACCATACCACGTCAACAAAGTGCCAGTACCACGCTGCGCCTTCAAACGCAAAATGATGATCAGGTGTGAAGTGCCCCTTCATCACACGATACAGAACCACGGACAACATAATCGCACCCATGGTCACGTGGAAACCGTGGAAGCCAGTCAACATGAAGAAAGTCGAGCCGTAGATACCAGAGGTTAATTTCAAATTCAATTCGCTATAAGCGTGCATGTATTCAAAAGCTTGGAAGCCCATGAAGACCGCGCCCAACAAGATCGTTGCAAACAACCAGAACGCTGTCTTAGAGCGATGACCTTCGCGCAGAGCATGGTGAGAAATCGTCAAAGTCACACCCGAGGTTAACAACAAAGCGGTGTTAATCGTTGGGATAGGAAATGGGCCCATGGTCTTGAATGCTTCGATGGTTCCCGCTGGTCCGATATTGCCCCATTGCGCAGCAAAATCAGGCCACAATAATTTGTGATCCAAATCAGCCAGCCAAGGCATAGTGATGCTGCGGGCATAGAACAATGCACCGAAGAATGCGCCAAAGAACATCACTTCCGAGAAGATGAACCAGCTCATACTCCAACGGAAAGAGGTGTCAATACGGGCGTTATATTTGCCGCCCTCGGATTCTGCAATCGCATCGCCGAACCAGTTGTACAACACAACCAAAGTCAGGAAAATCCCTGTGAAATTTAAATAGGCACCCCATGTTGCGCCGTTGACCCAAGCGGATGCACCTAACATCGTCATTAACAAAGTTGTGCCGCCCAAGACAGGCCACTTAGATGGGCCAGGCACGAAGTAATAAGGTGCGTTACTGTGATGAGAACTCATTTCCATCTCCCGATACAATTTTTAAACTTAATTTCAAATTAATTTCGAATTAATTCTTATTTTGCGACGACATTTTTGACGACGATAATCAAGGTCGTAATAAAAATGGCCGCGCCTATTATTCCGGCGATGATGACATGAACAGGATTGAGTTGCGCAGCATCCTTTTCATAATCACGCCCTTTACGTATTCCCAAAAACGACCACAACACTGCTTTCATGGTGGACAAAAACGAGGCTTTCCGTTTTGTCGCTTGCTTTAAATCGCCCATTGTTTCCTAACCTTAAATCCATCAATTCTTCGCTGTCACTGCCTTCGGCTTGAGTCCCACTTCAAAAAACGTATAGGACAAAGTAATCAGCTTGATCTCTTTTGGCAAAGCTGGGTCGATATAAAAGGTCACCGGCATTTGTCTTGCTTCATTTGCTTCCAAAGTTTGCTGCTTAAAGCAAAAGCATTCCATCTTCTTGAAGTAGGCTGCAGCTTGTTGGGGCGCATAACTTGGTATCGCTTGCGCATCCATTTTATAAGCCTGCTTATTGACTACTTCATACACCACTTGTGCCATTTCACCTGGGTGAACTTTCATACTCGACACCACTGGGCGGAAGCGCCATGGGCCTTGCGTATTTGCATCAAATTCTATGGTTACTTCCCGACTGAGATCGACTTGAGAATTACTGACTTCCTTCAAGTTGATTTCTTTCGGCGTTAAGATGTTCACTCCGGTCAATTCACAAATCTGCTTGTATAGCGGAATCAGTGCATAACCAAATCCAAACATCGCAACGGCAATCACCAGCAACTTCTTAAACATCAAGCGATTTTGGCGCTTTTCTTCGCCAGCCTGGCTATCTTCTTGCAAACCGTCTTCTCTATTTTCCTCAGACATTGACGACCGCACCAACGCCACCGTCGCCAAAATCAAGGCAGTTCTCAGGTTATTCGCTTTTTTATCGTTTTTCATTTTCTTCAGGCTCTCCGCGAAGGAAGAGCCTTCCACTCAAAAGTGATTTTGTCGCGATTACTTAACGACAGGAGGCTCTTCAAACGTATGGAAAGGAGCTGGACTTGGTACTGTCCATTCCAAACCTTCAGCGCCTTCCCAAGGCTTCGCTTCGGCTTTTTGTCCGCCACGGATCGATGGGATCACGACGAACAACATGAAATACACCTGCATCAAGCCGAATCCAAAACCACCGATGGTTGCGATCATATTGAAGTCTGCGAACTGTGCTGGGTAGTCAGCATAGCGACGTGGCATTCCCGCCAGACCCAAGAAGTGCATAGGGAAGAACGTGACGTTAAAGAACACCAGAGACAACCAGAAGTGAATCTTGCCGCGGGTTTCGTTGTACATGAAACCTGTCCACTTTGGTCCCCAGTAGTAGAAGCCTGCGAACAGAGCAAACAAGGAACCCGCCACCAAGACATAGTGGAAGTGCGCAACCACGTAGTAAGTATCTTGCAACTGAATATCGATAGGAGTGACCGCCAAAATCAAGCCAGTGAAACCACCCATCGTGAACACGAAGATGAAACCAACTGCGAACAACATCGGCGTTTCAAATGTCATCGAGCCTTTCCACATCGTGGCAACCCAGTTAAACACTTTCACGCCCGTTGGGATGGAAATCAACATCGTCGCGTACATGAAGAACAACTGCGCCGTCACTGGCATACCAGTCGTGAACATGTGATGCGCCCAAACGATGAAGGACAAAATCGCGATCGACGCTGTCGCATACACCATCGATGCATAACCAAACAAAGGCTTACGCGCAAATGCTGGAACGATTTGAGAGATGATACCGAAGGCTGGCAAAATCATGATGTACACCTCTGGATGTCCGAAGAACCAGAAGATATGCTGATACATCACTGGGTCACCGCCACCAGCAGCATTAAAGAAAGAAGTACCAAAATGACGGTCAGTCAAAGTCATGGTAATCGCGCCAGCCAACACAGGCATCACAGCGATCAACAAATAGGCTGTAATCAACCAGGTCCAGCAGAACATCGGCATCTTCATCAAAGTCATGCCAGGAGCGCGCATGTTGAGGATGGTCGTGATGATGTTAATCGAGCCCATGATGGAAGACGCACCCATGATGTGGACTGCGAAAATCGCCATGTCCATACCAGGTCCCATTTGTGTGGACAAAGGTGCATACAAAGTCCAGCCTGCCGCTGTCGCGCCGCCTGGAACCCAGAACGAAGCCATCAACAAAATCGCTGCAGGTGGCATCAACCAGAATGAGAAGTTATTCATACGGGCAAATGCCATATCGGATGCGCCGATTTGCAAAGGAATCATCCAGTTAGCAAAACCAACGAAGGCCGGCATAATCGCGCCGAACACCATCACCAAGCCGTGCATGGTAGTGAGCTGATTGAAGAATTCTGGTTGCATCAATTGCAGACCAGGTTGGAATAATTCGCTGCGGATCAAAAGTGCCATGACGCCGCCAGCCATCAACATCGTGAACGCAAACCACAAATAAAGG
>JACQDW010000041.1 GCA_016200845.1 Burkholderiales bacterium
AAATCCACTTAATTCCTTGTCCGATTGCACGGAACGGAGAAGATGCCATACTATTTACTCCCTTAGAGATTTCAAAACCCAGGTATCAAAGTCGCTGCTGGTTAGGCAAAAACTTGCTGTTTAGGACTTACGCAAAATTGCGCTGGCTAGGCGTGGAGCCGAAGACAGTACACTTGTACGGCGAGACGAACACAACAACGCCAGCGTCTGTTTTACGTAAGTCCGATTCATGACTGATTAGGCAATCCTATATTCTAAGGGAAGTTCCGCTTTCCAGCATGTTAAAATGCGCGGTTATTTTCTCCAATTATTCCCCAGCAATGAACGATATCACCAGCAATTCAGACAGCGCAGACGAACTCGACCAAGCTCCGGTCAAAAAAGTCTCACTTGATCTCATCCGCAAAGAAGTCGCGCGCCGCCGCACTTTTGGCATTATTTCTCACCCGGATGCGGGCAAAACCACGCTCACCGAAAAGTTCTGAAGACACTTACCGCGTTTTGACCGCCGTCGATTCCGCCCTGATGGTAATCGATGCGGCCAAGGGTGTGGAAGAACAAACTATCAAACTCTTGAACGTTTGCCGCATGCGCAATACCCCCATCATCAGCTTCGTCAACAAAATGGACCGTGAAACGCGCGACCCACTGGAGCTCTTAGATGAATTGGAATCGGTCTTAAAGATTCAATGCTCACCCGTCACCTGGCCTATCGGCATGGGCAAAACTTTCCGCGGCGTGTATCACATCATCAAAGATGAAATCATGCTATTCACCCCCGGCAGCGAACGCGCCGATCAAGAATTTGAAGTCATCAAAGGCATAGACAATCCGCGTCTGGCCGAGCTGTTCCCACTGGAAATCGAACAACTTAAAATGGAAGTCGAATTGGTGCACGGCGCTTCTCATCCCTTCGATTTAGAAGCCGTCTTAAAAGGCACGCAGACGCCGGTCTTCTTCGGCTCTGCCATCAACAATTTCTGCGTGCGTGAAATTCTCAACGCCCTGTTGGACTGGGCTCCCGCACCTCGTGGTCGCGACGCCACCGTGCGCGCAGTCGAGCCTAATGAAGAACCATTCTCTGGCTTCGTCTTCAAAATTCAAGCCAATATGGATCCAGCGCACCGCGACCGTATCGCGTTTTTGCGCGTCTGCTCAGGTCGCTTTGAGCGCGGTATGAAACTCAAACATTTGCGTATCAATCGCGACATCAAAGTTTCTTCCGTTGTCACCTTCATGGCCTCATCGCGCGAACAAGTCGAAGAAGCCTACGCTGGCGACATCATCGGTTTGCCCAATCACGGCAATATGCAAATCGGCGATAGTTTTTCTGAAGGCGAATTATTGCAATTCACTGGCATTCCTTACTTCGCGCCGGACTTCTTCCGCATCGCCCGCATTTTGAACCCGCTCAAAACCAAGCAACTGCAAAAAGGCTTGCAGCAATTAGGCGAAGAAGGCGCAGTCCAAGTGTTCAAGCCCGTTGTCAGCAGCGACCTTATTTTGGGCGCGGTCGGCGTGCTGCAGTTTGAAGTCGTCGCCAGCCGCCTCAAAAACGAATATGGCGTCGATGCCGTCTTCGAAGGCACCAGCATCAGCAGCGCCCGCTGGATCACTTGCGAAGACAAAAAAATGCTGGCCGATTTCGAACGCTCCAGCGCTGGCGCCAACGTCGCCTATGACGCCGCAGGCAATATGGCCTACCTCGCCAGCTCAGGTGTCAATTTGCGCCTGACTCAAGAGCGCTGGCCAGACGTCGTGTTCCACGCCACCCGCGAGCATGCGGCGAAGTTGGACTGATCGTAAGCGCACTTCTATATAAATCGACTTGAAGCAAGATGGGAAAAGTAGGCAACTACTTTTCCCATTTTTGTTTCCAAGTTCGTTACAATCCGCTTTTACCGCAAACTATGTAAGCTGACGACATCATCGATGTAAAACCTGCCTTAAAAAGGGACAATCCATGTTGAAACACCTCTTCATCGGACCACTGCTATTGGCCATCACAAGCATCACTCTCGCATACAGCTTGCCAGCAAACGCGGCCAAGCCAATCGCATCGAGCGACAAACATCAGTGGAAGTGTCTGGCTTCAGCAGAAACAGAAGCGGAGCAAAAACAAGTTACCGATAACATTCTCCCTGCCGTTGTATTTATCGGCGAGACCCAAGCAGTCACCATCGACACACGTCGCATACAAAGTAAAACACCCGCTTTATCGGTAGCCGTCATTCATCAAGGCAAATTGGCCTGGAGCGCCGCCTGGGGCGAGCTCACACTAGGTGGCAACAAAGTAGATTGCCATAGTTTGTTTCAAGCGGGTTCTTTGGCAAAGCCAGTCACGCTGTTCGCAGCACTAAGAATGAAGCAAAAAGGCTTACTCAATTTCGATGAGAATATTGAGAATTATCTACGCAGCTATCACTTGCCAGCGGGCGCGCAGACACCAGACAATCCAGTGACGATACGCAATTTGTTGACACATACCTCTGGCATTGCGGCGGGTGGTTATGATGGCTATCCGAATGGTCAGCCTTTGCCAACTGATCAGCAAACGGTACTGGCAGAGCCACCAGCGAATGGGCGCAAAGTTGAGGTTATCAGTGCGCCCAATAGCGGTGTGCGTTATTCGGGTGGAGCTTATACTGTGTTGGAAATCGCTCTGCAAGATCGCTTCGCTATGCCCTTTGATCAACTCATGCAAAGCTGGGCATTGACGCCGTTTGGTATGAAGCAAGCGACATTCACTCAACCTATCCGCCCCACCTATTTTCCGCTGATCGCCCGTGGTCATACCGCTGCAGGCGGTATGGTTAGTGGCGGTTGGCACAATCATCCCGAACAAGCCGCCGCTGGTTTGTTGGCGACACCAACAGATATGGCAAATTTTTTGATCGAGCTACGCCAAGCCTATCTCGGCAAAAGTAAGCTGATCTCCAAAGCGACCATGACAGAATTTTTAGCCAAGCCTATCGATGGACATGCCTACGGCTTTCGCCTGATTGGTGAAAAAGATCAAGTCTTCATCACGCATTATGGCGGCACGGCAGGCTACCGTGTGGGCATGACCATCAATCTGGAAAGCGGTGACGGCGCGGTTTATATGAGTAATTCTGATCTTGGTTCGTCGCTAGGCTCAGAGTTTTTTGGGGCTGTATCGCGCGCCTATAACTGGCCTTGGTTCCGCGAGACTCAAGTGCAACGTCAGACACAAGCCATCGAAATTTTACAAGCTCTTGCAGGCCAATATGTCTTCGCTGAACAAGGATGGAAAATACAAATCGCATTTGAGAACAACATGGTGACTATCGTCTTTCCGAATGGTGATCGCTATGCGATGACGCCGATTGTCGGTGACGGCCTTGTCTTCATCCACGCCGATACAGGCGTCAAAGCCAGCTTCGATACTTCTAGTGAATCACCGAAAATTCAACTTTATGGGCAAACCGGAATCAAGCAATAATCTGCCTCCGTTTGGATACGCGAATGACACACATGTATCCGATTATTTGAATAAAAAGGCGCACAAAAATACTGAACCACGCTCCTATTCGGCAGTTAGAAGTCAACACGGTACAAGTTAAGTGTTGTATATTCTTGCCGTAAATCAATCCTCACTCTTGATGCACCTAAGGCCAAATTAGTTTTGGCTTTTTTTTAGTTCCACGCTGCCCTTTTCATCATCTTCTTTAAGGACACTCCATGGCTTTGTCTCACATGACGAACATACTCCACTTCATGCGCGCTCAGCGCGATAAAAAAACTATGGCAAAGAGAACTTTGACCGCTCTCCGGCTCGCATCGTTGTTGAGTATTTTTTGCGCATCAAATGTGGTATTGGCTGAGGAAAAACTTATCATTCCCCGTGCAAATAAAGCGCCGGTGTTAGCCGATTATGTGCATGGCCTGCCTGCCGAGCATGGTGTGGAAGTCGGTAACTTTCGTCAATTCATACCTGGTGATGGCACACCATCATCGCGTGATACCAAGGCTTATTTATCGTACGACGATACACATTTTTATGCCGTATTCGTGGACAAGGTTGATCCCAAGTTAGTGCGCGCCAATATCTCTAAACGTGACAATATCATGGGCGACGATGAAGTCATGCTAGAGCTCGACACTTTCCACGATAAACAGCGCACTCTGGTCTTTCATATCAATCCCTATGGTGTGCAATTAGATGGCAAGCGTACCGAGGGGCAGGGTTTTGATTTTAATTTTGATACACAGTGGCAGTCCGACGGCCAGCTCACCGAAGATGGTTTTGTCGCGATGATGGCGATTCCATTCAAGAGTTTGCGCTTCCAATCTAGTGATGTGCAAACCTGGGGCATTGCTGTCGGTCGCATTGTGGGTGGGATTAATGAATGGTCATTCTGGCCGACTATCAGCAATCAAAATGCCAGCTTTGTCGGGCAGTTAGCCGACATCACCATCCCTGCCAAGTTGACTCCTGGGCGCAATTTACAATTAATCCCCTCGCTTTCTATAGGCAATAAAAAGTTTTTAGAGGTCGCTGATCCGAGTGCGCCCGTTTGGCAAAGAGAGAACAAGACGCGCCCCGGTCTCGATGCAAAATGGGTCGTCGGTGAAGCGATGGCGCTCGATCTAACGGTGAACCCTGATTTTAGCGAGGTCGAGTCGGATGAGCCTCAAGCGATTGTGAACAAGCGCTACGAAGTTTTATTCCCAGAAAAGCGCCCTTTCTTTTTAGAGAACGCCGACTTTTTTAAAACACCGCAAACCTTATTCTTTTCCCGTCGTATTGCAGAACCAAAAATTGGCGCGCGCCTGACTGGCCGAGAGGGGCTTTGGTCGTATGGTGGCTTGGTGATGGACGACAGCGCGCCGGGGAAGCGTCTGGAGTCAAACGAACTTAACTACGGAAGAAAGGCCAACATTGCGGTCGGGCGTTTGCAGAATGATTTCTCCAGTGGCTCGCATGCTGGCGTCCTGTTAACGGAGCACCATTTTGGCAATACCAGCGACACGGTGGCAAGCAGTGATATGTTGCTAGAGCTGGATAAAAACTGGTCCTTCAATGCGCAATTGGCACATAGCGCACGAACTGATGTGAACAATCTCAAGCAGAATGCAAATCTGTCTTATGCCGAATTAAAGCATGCGGGCAGAAACTTTAATTACACGGGAAAATATTTAGACATCGGCGCGAACTTTGACACTGTGTTGGCGTTCTTGCCGCGCACCGATATTCGTCAGACCGAGCACGAAGTGCGCTATATGTGGGAGTTACCAGAGACTTCTTTCGTACATCAGATCGCACCTGAGTTCAGGGGTATAGTCACACGAGATCATCACAACGTGGTGCAAGATTGGATGTTTGTCAGCGAACTTGAAGTGCGCACCAGGCACACCATCAACTTCAATTTGGTGAACACGAATAGCTATGAATATTACGCAGGCAAGGGTTTCCAAAAAAATGGCAATGGCTTTGTAGTGGATTCTCAGTTACTCAAATGGTTGAACTTCATTTTCATTGCTGGAAGCGACACCATGATCAATTACACGCCCGCCGCCAAACAAGATGCCAGTCTGAACAATGCGCGTAATCTAGCATTGATACTGGGATTCAAACCGCATTCGCAATTCCGGCTTGATGAAACGCTGTTCTATAATCAATTGCGGAGTAAAGATGCGATGTACGGTCAGGCGGAAGATAGTTTGATCTATCGTGACCTGCTGTTTCGCAGCAAACTCTCGTATCAACACAACCGTTTCTTAGGTCTGCGAATCATTTTCGATTACCATCAATTGCAAGCCAATCCGCTCTTGACAGGCATTAAAGCAGGCAAGCAGCTTAACAAAGATATGCAAGTGAGCTATGTGCTTAGCCCCGGCACCACCCTATATGCTGGCTATGCTGACCGTCAGGAAAACCTCGCGCTGATCGGCAATCCGCAGCGCCTGGCAAACACAGATAAATTAGATTTAGTGACAGGGCGCAGTGTGTATGTAAAATTGAATTATCTGTTCCAGCTCTAAGATTCACGCTACAGCTCAGAAAATGAGCCTTACAAAAACCACAGCGGCACACAAGCGCAAATTTGTGTGCCGTTTCTACTCGATCAAAGGCAGAATAATAAACGCACACAACATCAACCAAGTAATCAACCCCGCCGCTAAAATTTCATAGCTCAATGACTGTGCTTCGAATGGCTCGTGCATTTTCAAAAACGAGTAAATGCCATGATACAAAAGACCTGCCGAAGCCAAAAAACCAATCACGGCTATCTGACTGATTATCCATAAAGACGGTGCAATTAAACCGACACTCGACACCCACATCGGAATGGCGACTATCGCGGCCAACAAGAAGCAGTCTTTAAATTCACACCGCATTTGATGTTGCGAGGCGATAAATTTAATCAACCAAGCCATCGCTGGCACGGTGAATAATTCCGCGACAAAAAATATCATGGCAACCGTACTCCATCGGCTGTCGCCAGTCGCGAGCCAAAACAAGGGAGCATGATGCTCTCCTACATACAATAAAATCGCTGGAGGGATTAATGAAAACGGCAGCACCACCAAGAGAAACGTTTTCGCGATTGAAGGATGGATCTCAAATAGAACGTCCCATGCTCCATGAAATACAAAAGGCATCTTGCCCACATTAATAATATTCATGACTCAACTCCCGGTAAATTCTCACAGACTGTACAGTCTGCAGACTTGATCAAGATCCAAAGCCCACAGTAAAAATACTGGCACAAAATTTATCCTATGCCAGAAATCAATCAAATCAAGTGGCTTTTTTGTTGCAGATCAAGTTTTGCAAAGATCATTTAATTTTAAAAAACAGCGTCCTCGATCCATGAAAAGCGCCAAATTAAATCACCCTTCTTTTGCACAAATTTTGTGGACATACGGCAACAAATCACTACCTAAAATTTTTCCTGTCCTAATATGAAACGACTACGAGCTGCACGTTAGACCATCGGTTTTCATTCTGGCTACTTTTGCAATGGACAGGAATCTATATGAAACAAATGATACGTTCTCTCGCTTTTGTCTTGGGACTCTCGACAATTGCGCCCCCAGCGCTGGCAGAATTAGTGCTGGTGATTCATCCCCAAAATGAAACAAAGAGCATGACAAGTTCGCAGGCAGCCCAGTATTTTCTAGGTGGCTCGGTGCAATTCATGCCAATAGAACAGGCGGCAGGGTCGCCGATCCGATTGGAGTTTTATAAAAAAGTGCTAGAAAAAGAGCCCACGCAAGTGCAGGCAATTTGGGCACGTATCGTATTTACTGGAAAGGGAAAACCACCCAAAGAAGTCAAAACCAGCGATGAAGTAAAGAAGGCAATTCGTGAAAACGTCAATGCCATAGGCTATATCGAAAAATCTGCGGTCGATGACACGGTCAAAGTGATCGCCACCATCCCCTAGCCTTGGACAAACACTTCCTCTTTCTGGAGATAGCATAATGAAAAAATCACTTCTTGCATTCGCCCTTTCGGTATTGTTACCCGGTGTGACGTACGCGATCGATCTGACTGACGATGGCAGCTTGAAACTGACAGGCTTTTACAATATTACCGGCGCAAAGGTTCTCAGCGGCTCAGCACTCAATAGCAGCACACCTTGGACTTACCAGCAATGGAATTGCCCTTGCAGTATGCAAGCATGGGAATACGCGGGCGTCTATGAAAAAAGTAAAGGACTGCAATTTAATCAGGAGTCTTTGTTAGGCATACAGATTAAAAAAGAATTCAGTCCTACGTTTTCTGCGACCACACAAATCATCAGCCGCGCCAACAATCCTAACACTGGCTCGCGCCCGACTGTTGATTGGGCTTATGCCACTTGGACACCCGCAGAAAATTCGCCATGGACCTTCCAAGCAGGGAAAATGCGCATCCCTCTGTACTACTACAGCGACTATCTCTACATCGGCTACGCCTATCCTTGGGTACGCCCTGCGCCTGACGTCTATGGCTGGCCTATCTATGCCTACAACGGTGGCAATTTTAGTTATCGCACCCAACTCGGTCAGTCGGAATGGGCGGCAACTTTATCGGGATTTACCGGTAGCTACCAGCAAAAAAATGACGCTTACGACACCTTGATTTACTACACGACACCAACGCACGAATCTTGGAAAAATATACAGGGTGCGTGGCTGGCGGTGAACAATGGCATCGTCGATGTGCGTGCGATGTATATGCGCTACAAAGACAATCTATGGCAAGACAATACCGACGGCACTCGCTTGAGCATGATAGGCAATCAGTCCACCAGCATCATGGGAATCTCAGCCAATATGGATTATAAAAATTGGCTGATTAAAGCAGAAGTGGATCGTTATCGTCAGGTTGATCCGGCCAAGGGGCTCAACAATGTGTATAAGTACGCCTTGTTTGGCGTGGGCTATCAATTTGGTGCGTGGACACCGATGTACACCTATTCGCAATACACGACGATCAACGAGCCAACCGAAGGCCGCAAGACCCAATATCTGTCTTTACGTTGGGACTTCCATGCAACCACGGCGTTGAAAGTGCAATACGATGTCTCCAAAGATAAATCGCATTATTCTTACCCCTTCTTTGGTGATTCAAAAGTGCTTTCGATTTCGCTGCAGGGAGTTTTTTAAGTCGCGAATGTTCATGCCAAACAAAAACGGAGCAGGTGTTGTCTGCTCCGTTTTTATTTACGCTAAATTTAATCCCATACGCTCAAAACGTATGGTCACACCATCGGGCAATGTATCTGCGACGTCTTCCATTTTTTCAAATCCCAACACACGATAAAACGGCACACCGGGCAAGGTCGCCATCAATTCTAAACGTTTAAATCCATGCGCCCAGGCAGCATCACGACAAGCCTTAAATATCGCCATCCCCACACCGCGACGTGCTGCATGCGGAGCCACAAAAAAAGCACGGATACGCGCCGCATCATGCGTGGGATCTAAAAAATCATCTTCTCCCACAGGGCGTTGATCACCGCCATACAAAGTATTGCGTCGGCTCCAACCACCACAACCAGCCAATCGTCCATCGAGCCAGGCCGTAAAATAGCTACCATCCTTCACCAACGCAGTATCGACACCAAACACAAAACGAATCGCAGATTCTGCTTCCTGCTCCGTATAAAACCCGCGACTCAATTCCCGCGCCGATTCGGCAATCATCACGTTCAATGCGGGAATTTCTTCGATGGTGCTTGGTTTAATTTGTAGCGAGTCGGTCATGATCATCTCGTCAGAGTTAACACAAAGCTGCAATATACACAGCTTTATGACTAAACGAAAATCAAACCACCGCTCCCAACGCAAACACCAACTCACCATCCGTCACATCCACAGCGATCACATCCTTAGGTCCAAACTTGCCTTGCAAAATCGCTTTCGACAAAGGATTTTCTATCTCTTGCTGTATCGCCCGCTTCAATGGTCGTGCGCCATACACAGGATCAAAGCCTGCTTCCGCGATCTTGAGCAAAGCAGCATCAGATACTTGCAAACTCATTTCCATCTGCGCCAAACGCTTATTCAAAGTACCTAACTGTATCTTGGCGATCGCGCCTATGTTCTTCGCATCTAAAGCATGGAACACCACAATCTCATCGATGCGATTGACAAATTCAGGACGGAAATGCGATTTTACTTCCCCCATCACCGCCATCTTAATCACACTAGCATCGCTGCCTTCCATCGCCTGTATCTGATGCGATCCCAGATTCGAGGTCATCACGATCACTGTGTTTTTAAAATCGACGGTGCGACCCTGTCCGTCTGTCATGCGACCATCGTCCAGCACTTGCAACAAGACATTAAACACATCGTGATGCGCCTTCTCCACTTCGTCGAGCAAAATCACGCTATACGGCTTACGACGCACAGCTTCGGTGAGATAGCCACCTTCTTCATAGCCGACATAACCAGGAGGCGCACCGATCAAACGCGCGACCGAATGCTTCTCCATAAATTCGCTCATGTCGATGCGAATCAGCGACTCTTCGGTATCGAACATAAAGTTTGCCAATGCCTTGCACAATTCGGTTTTACCGACACCGGTTGGCCCCAAAAACAAGAAAGAACCATAAGGTCGATTAGGATCACCAAGCCCCGCACGCGAACGGCGGATCGCATCAGACACAGCGGTAATCGCTTCATGTTGACCGACCACGCGCTGATGCAATGCGTCTTCCATTTGCAAGAGTTTTTCGCGCTCGCCCTGCATCATCCGTGAGACGGGAATGCCAGTCGCCCGCGACACGATTTCGGCGATTTCTTCGGCACCGACTTGGGTGCGCAAGAGCTTAGGTTTGCCACCCGCTTGCGCATTTTTTGCCGCTTGCTGATCCGCCGTTTTCAACTGTGCTTCCAACTCTGGTAAGCGTCCATACTGCAATTGCGACATGGTTTGCCAATCGCCCTTGCGCTTGGCGTCTTCCATTTGCAAACGGATTTTTTCTATCTCTTCTTTAATTTGCGTGCTACCTTGCACCAGCGATTTTTCGGCCTTCCAGACTTCTTCTAAATCTGCATATTCACGCGAGAGCGCATTAATCTCTTCTTCTATCAATGCCAAGCGCTTGCGCGAGCCTTCATCCTTCTCGCGCTTCACCGCTTCTTTTTCAATTTTGAGTTGAATTAAACGACGGTCAAGCTTATCCATTACCTCTGGCTTGGAATCGATCTCTATCTTAATTTTGGCAGCCGCTTCATCGATCAAATCAATCGCCTTATCCGGCAAAAAGCGATCGGTGATATAACGATGCGACAACTCTGCCGCTGCCACAATCGCTGGATCAGTGATATCGACACCATGATGCACTTCGTACTTTTCTTGCAGCCCACGCAAAATCGCTATCGTGGCTTCCACACTGGGTTCGTCCACGATAATTTTTTGAAAGCGCCGCTCCAGCGCCGCGTCTTTTTCTATGTATTTGCGATATTCATCGAGCGTTGTAGCACCAACGCAATGCAACTCACCGCGTGCCAAGGCAGGCTTTAACATATTCCCGGCATCCATCGCGCCTTCCGCTTTACCCGCGCCAACCATGGTGTGCAATTCATCGATGAAGACGATGGTTTGCCCCTCGTCCAACGCGATTTCTTTCAACACTGCTTTTAAGCGTTCTTCAAATTCACCGCGAAATTTTGCGCCCGCCAAAAGTGCTGCCATATCGAGAGACAACACGCGTTTTGATTTCAAACTATCAGGCACTTCGCCATTCACGATACGCTGCGCCAAGCCTTCTACAATCGCGGTTTTACCAACGCCAGGTTCACCGATCAAGACAGGATTATTTTTACTGCGACGTTGCAAGACCTGAATCGCCCGACGAATTTCATCATCGCGCCCAATCACAGGATCTAGCTTGCCCAAACGCGCACGTTCCGTCAGATCGAGCGTATATTTTTTCAAAGCCTCGCGCTGGCCTTCGGCATCTTGGCTATCCACATTAGCACCGCCACGCACCCCCTTAATCGCAGCTTCCAACGCGCTCT
This sequence comes from Burkholderiales bacterium, assembly GCA_016200845.1. Classification (GTDB taxonomy): domain Bacteria; phylum Pseudomonadota; class Gammaproteobacteria; order Burkholderiales; family Burkholderiaceae_D; genus Undibacterium. The sequence goes on from JACQDW010000041.1 coordinate 11,488, forward strand.
TGGTCAAGCCATTTTCGCGCGCCAATTTGCCCGCTTCCGATTTGTCTTCAACCAGCGCCAGCAGAATCATTTCGCTCGCCAAAAACTGATCGCCACGCTTTTGCGCCTCTTTGTCGGCGAGATTCAATAAGCCCGATAACTCGCGCCCTATCTGCACTTGACCATCCGTGCCACTCACCTTAGCCAACCTATCCAGCGCACTCTTTAAGCCCGACAACAAACCATTGATATTGACGCCAGCTCTTTGCAACAGCGAACGGGTACCCCCATCATCCTGATTAAGCAAAGCCAAGAGTAGATGCACAGGTTCAATATATTGGTTATCATTACCGACCGCCTGACTCTGCGCATCGGCCAGCGCTTCTTGCAGTTTTGTCGTTAATTTATCAAGACGCATAGAGCCTCCGAATGAGAAAAATAATGGATGCACTATAGATTAGGCGCTAGAGCGACTTTTCAAGAAGTCTTACGAGGAAAAGATTAACCAGTTTTGCGTCACATCAAACTCTTATGCATTTAGAACAACTGAATTTAACTTACTTACCAACCGAAGATCGTATCTTATTAAGAGTCGGTTTGAACGACCCAAGTGGTCAAGAAGAAAAGCAAGAAGTGCAGATTTTTTTCACGCGTCGCATGTTGAATTTGATGTGGCCAGCGATGATGGAAGCAATCACCGCACACATGCGTTTAAACCGCCCAGAAACCGCGTTTGCCAGCGAGGAAATGCTGAACATGGATCATGAAGAAGCGATACAAAACATCGCGGACCGTGGCAACTTTGACCGCGCCTATGACAGCGACGATAGAAAAGTAATGAATGGCGAACGTCCGTTTTTGCTGGAAACAATCAAGTTTCATTTGCAAAAAGACGCGCCTTTATGGATACAGTTTTTTCCAGAACAAGGCGGCACGGTCGATCTCAAACTTGACACCGATCTGTTACACGGATTCTGCAAACTCCTGATCGATTCCGAACGCGCCTCCGGCTGGGGGCTGGACTTGCTGCTACCTAAAGCAGAAGAATTCACCAAGCCCGCACATTTGCTTAACTAGGTAGGGCTTATGCAAAATTGCGCTGGTTAGGCGCGGAGCCGAAGAAAGTACAATTGTACGGCGAGGGCGTAGTGGGGAATTCTAGCAGCATGCTGCTAGCCCACGCAGCAGATAACACATGCTTGTGTTATCGCGCCCTGCAAGGGAACGCAACAACGCCAGCGTCTGTTTTGCATTAACCCTATTAAAGGAATTTCCCATGCAACTTGAACTGCTCAGTCGCCCGTACTAATTCGGTCGCGATGCCTGGCTCCATGGCTGCATGGCCTGCATCTTTAATCATGTGCATCTTGGCGCTGGGCCAGGCTTGGTGCAAGCGGTAGGCAGAGACGGGTGGGCAAATTACATCGTAACGGCCTTGCACAATCACTGCAGGCAAATGACGAATTTTATGGATATTCTTGATCAACTGATCCTCTTCCATAAACGCCCCGTTCAACATGTAATGCGCTTCAAGACGACCAATTCCCATGCTCACTTCGTCTGATTCAAAGTCTTCTATTGCCTGCGCTTGAGGCTCTAAAAACAAGCATGAACCCTCATAGCGACTCCAATTGCGGGCGGCTTCTCTCACCTGTCTGGCATCGTCGCAAAACAAACGCTTCACATAAGCTTGCAACAAATCACCACGTTCTGATTCAGGAATAACACCAGCAAATTGCTGGTGCACTTCAGGATAAAAATGCGCCATGCCATTGACAAACCAATCGACCTCGGCACGCGTGCATAAGAAGATGCCACGCAAGACAAATCCCAAACAACGATCAGGAAACGCTTCGCCATAAGCCAATGCCAGAGTCGAACCCCAGGAGCCACCAAACACCAGCCACTGCTCTATGCCCAACATCTCGCGCAATCGTTCGATATCGGCAATCAATAAGGCCGTCGTGTTTTGTTTGTATTCACCTAGCGGTGTCGATTTACCCGCGCCACGTTGATCAAACAAGACGATGCGATAATGCGCGGGATCAAAAAAACGTCGATGCGTAGGCGAGGTTCCACCACCGGGTCCGCCATGCAGAAACAAAACTGGCTGCCCATCGGGATTGCCACTCTCTTCCCAATACAAGGTGTGCAGATCATCGACCGCTAACATACCGTGACGATAAGGTTCGATTGGAGGAAACATTAAGGTATTTTCAGACATTATTCAGTTTTTCAAAAAAATAGAGAGAGCACGCCAAGATGCAAATCCGGCGAAACAAAAAAAGATAGAGCCCAACAAATGCAAAGCGCTATGCCCGAAAGCCCACAGCCAATCGCCTTTCTGCATGAGCTGCATGGCCTCGGCAGAAAATGTTGAGAAAGTCGTCAAGCCACCTAAAAATCCAGTGACGATCAATAAGCGCCATTCCGGAGATAAATCGGGATGCGCGGAAAAATAAGCGGTACAAACACCGATCACATAAGCACCGCCCAGATTCGCGATCAAGGTACCTAGCGGCAAACTGACGTACACAGGATTGAAGAGCACGCCCAAACGCCAGCGCAAAAGTGCACCCAACGCAGCACCCACCCCCACAGCAAGTGCGCTCCACGCGCTAAACGCATTCATCATGCACTATCCCCATCACATGCGCCCATCACATGCGCCCACTTCGTCATTGCCTGCTCATCGCTGTCACGCGCATCGACCCATTTCTCGCCGTCTGGTGTGCTTTCTTTTTTCCAGAAAGGCGCAGCAGTTTTCAAATAGTCCATCATAAACTCGCACGCCGCAAATGCCTCACCCCGGTGCGCGCTGGCAACCGCCACCAAGACAATTTGATCCAAAGGCTGTAAGACGCCGACACGATGAATAATGATGCCGCCCATCAAATTCCATTGCTGCCCGGCTTTGTCGGCGATCATTTGCAGAGACTTTTCCGTCATGCCGGGATAGTGCTCCAACTCCATAGCGCGCACTTGCTGCCCTTCATTCAAATCGCGCACCAAGCCAACAAAACTGACCACCGCACCAATGGCAGGGTTCTCCGCACGCAAAGCAGCCAAGGCCGCGTTCACATCAAAATCTTCAGTCTGAACCGCGACACGAATCATCATTAACCTCCGGTCACAGGTGGAAAAAATGCCAGTTCGCCACCATCGCAAACCCGCGCATCGCCATTCACCATCACCTGCATATACGCCATACGCAAAGCACGTCCATTCGCCAAGGCGTCTGCCCACACACCACCGCGCGCGATCAACAACTGACGAATATCATCGGCGCTGTAGTCAGCATCTTCAAGCTCTAAAGTCTCAACAGCCACGCCGAGTTTTTCACGCACGCTGGCAAAAAATTTCAATTGAATTTTCATAGTCAATACAACATAGAACTAAAAGGAATAAACGCCACCATCTCACCGCGCGCTATTGTTTGCCCCGGAGCGACATCAATCAGACCATCACCCCATACGGTAGAAGTTAAGACACCAGAACTTTGATTTGGGAACAAATCCAAACCACCTTCTTGATTCAACTTTGCACGCAAAAATTCATTGCGCTTGTCAGCCTTAGTCAACTCAAAATCTGCGCGTACGCGAAACGAAGCTGGCGCCACTTGATCAACGCCGTGCATGCGCAATAAAAAGGGACGCACAAACAATAAAAACGTCACAAAGCTAGACACAGGATTGCCGGGTAAGCCCAAAAAGAAAGCAGACCCGCCGCCCTCGCGCCGCACTTCACCCAAAGCCAGCGGCTTGCCCGGTTTCACTGCGATTTGCCACATATTGATTTGCCCTTCGGCCGCGACTGCCGGACGGATATGATCTTCTTCGCCGACCGAGACACCGCCCGAAGTCAAAATCACATCATGTTCTTGCGCTGCCTGACGCAAGGTGGCGCGCGTCGCTTCCAAACTATCTGGCACGATTCCAAAGTCGCTGACTTCACAACCCAGATTTTGCAGCAAACCAGAAAGCAAATACCGGTTTGAATTATAAATCGACCCCGGCTTTAATGGCTCGCCAGGCATCGTCAATTCGTCACCTGTAAAAAACACCGCGACTTTTAAACGCCGCCACACTGGCAAGCTGTCCAAGCCAACCGATGCCGCCAAGCCCGTCTCTTGCGGCCGCAAACGCGTTCCCGCCGCTAATATGCTTACGCCTTCGGTAATGTCTTCCCCCTGGCGTCGTATCCATTCACCGGGTTGTGGTTGATGAGCGATATGCACATAGCTCACTTCAACCCCGTTCTCGACTCTGAGCTCAATACGGCACTGCTCTTGCATCACCACCGCATCTGCGCCTTCTGGAATAAAAGCACCGGTAAAAATACGCGCCGCGGTTCCCGCCTCCAAAACCGTTCCAGTCACACCAGCCGGTATCCTTTGCGACACTCGCAAACATGCTGCACCACTGGCGCAATCAGCGGCGCACACCGCATAGCCATCCATTTGCGTGTTATCCATAGGTGGCACATGTAAGCTTGACTGCTGACTACGCGCCAACACACGACCATTCGCCGTCAAGGTCGGCACAAATTCAATCGCGCTCTCCCCCAAACCCTGATAAAACCCATCGGCCGTCTGCATCAAGGTCGTCAAGGCTTGCGCCACGCTTAACATTGGTTTTCTTTCCGTCATACTGCTTTCCTGCATTCAATTGACATGAGCTGCAGTTTAACACTCAGAGCCCGTCCTCAGCACTTATGCTTGTTTGATGCAAGTCTAAACGCGGGTAGAATAGGACGCCCTAACAAAACACACATTCATCATGGCTAAGAAAAATCAAGAACCCGACGAAGAAATCCTCGCCATCATTCATTGGTGCATCGAGGTTGAAACTCATTTAGTCAAAGGCGGGGCGACGCGCGAACAAGCGCAGGAATTTATTGAAGAAGAAATCGAACTATTGACCGATCAGTATTACGATGGTTTAAGTGCAGAAGAAGCTGCTAAAGAAGCGCTCAAATAAAAACCCCCGCCCGTTTCCAAGCGAGGGTTTTAAACTAAATCTAGAGAGTGAAAAAAATCAACGGCGCTGCTCGGGCAATTTACTCACTTCAATCACCTCCACGTCCTCAAAATCCTGACTACGCCAGGCAGACGCCCGCGCTGGCATGTCAGCTGACTGACGATGACCGTTCATCACTATCATCAAAAACAATAATTTGATGAGCATGAACACGACAAACAAGGTCAGCATCAAAGGCACGATGGTCAACAAAATCGCCAAGCCCAGCATAAACACCAAGACGCGTGGCAATGGTGTTTTCTGCAGCAAGCCAAATGCTTTTCTGCCCAAGCCGCGCAACTCTGCCCAAGTCTGACGCAAAACAGAGTACACAAATTGTTGACGATCGTTTTTCATTTTTCATCCTTCAAAATAGTAATAAGGGCTTGAGCAAAATCGCCCCACATCGCAACTGTATATAAACCGAATATAACAAGCCCGGCGATTGCGACAAAACTCGAATTTCGCAGGATAAAGTGCACAAATCACGCTGATTTCAAGCCACATCAAGCATCTGTATCCAATGCAAAACTGACGCTATTATCAGCATCCACCAGATCAGTCGCTACGGTAAAAACCAAACACTTTCGCCATGAACCGCTTACCTTTGTTGAATCTCCCTCCACGCCAGATTTTCTGAATTTGAATCCCGCATTTTGTCATTTCGTCGCATACCGATAGCGATCTGAGTTTGTCCAATTTATAGTTCAACCATGCGAACACGAAACAAGATGTCGCACACAAACTTACCCAACATTTAAAGGAAAAATCATGACGAACTTCTTCAAAAAAACTAGCGCAACGATCATCTCTGCCACCGTACTTTTCGCAGGTGTGCAACTCACAGCAAACGCAGCAGCACCAGTGAAATCAGCGACTACACAAACAGTGACGATCAGCGCCAAACGCATGAGCGCAGAACAAAAAACCGCCTACGATCAGGCACAAGCAAATAGCGGCATGCAAACCGTCGTGATTTCTGCGAAACGCTTAGCAAAATAAACTACAAATAAGCTGCGGCAAAAACAACAAAACACACTAAAATTTTGCGCTTCCAAAGCCTCCAAGCGTTGATTTGTGATTTTAAAGAAGCTAATTTGCCGAAGAAAATTTGGATTTATGACGCCAGAGCTAGCATTACCGGATTAACAAGGGATTGATACAAATCTCTTACAAAAGAAGCGCCTATTTGCATGTAAATTGTTTTACACTTCTTCACCGCTGTTGATTTGGAGTTTGATTACTATGAAAACTAAACATCTGTCTCTCGGAATTACTCTACTCGCTCTCGTCAGCACCGCCTATAGTCAGGAGTTCGTGACGACTCAGGCGCAATCGCAGAGCCAGATGCAGGCAAGTAATCCACCGGGCTGCCAAGAAAACTGCGCAGAAGCGCAAGCCAACAGTGGGCAAGGCAATTTGCAAATCGACCGCAGCGGCATGGACAAAGCCTCCATCCATCTGCAAGTCTTACAGCAGACCTCACAAAAATTCACCGAACCGTCAAACAGCAAGAAAAACAATAACGACGACAAAAAGTCGACCACCAAAAATCAGACGCAAGACTAATCTGTATAATCGAGCCCCAACAAAAAAGCCAGAAAATTCTGGCTTTTTTGCTTTCTGAAGCTCAGCTCCGACACAATCAGATCGCGGCCCTATCAATCCGCTTACTCAAAATAATCGAGGTCGAAGTCTGACGCACACCGTCTAAAGCGCCGATCTGATCTAACAATTTATCGAGCACTTCGGTGGTCGCACATCGTAGCGTCAGCATATAGTCAATCGTCCCGCTCACTGCGCACAGGCTTTCCACTTCCGGCAACTGCTGCAAATATTTGATTAAGCCGGCGACCGATTTGGCATCGATAGACAAACCGACGTACGCGCGCACAGCGGGCTGATACATACCTTGATTTAATTTCAAGCCATAACCAGCGATCACTTCGCGCTTTTCCAGTGAGCTGATACGCGCAATCACCGTTGTCCTTGCAATTCCCACGCGCTTGGCAATACTGGTGACGGGAATACGTGCGTTATCCATCAACAGCGCAAGAATTTTATTATCAATATCATCAAGTATCGGTTTCATATGAACACTTTATAGTTATTACTCGTCAATTTGTATGATTATGACGCATTATGACGATACTTTACACTCTATTTTCTGACATTTTTTAGCCCTACACTTTCGTCATCGTGAATTCCAATCATTCATAGGAAAACACCGATCAATTCACCCTACAACCAGCTTTTGGAGACTCACCATGGCAACTAAACTCATACTTCTCGGCGCAGGCAAAATCGGCGACGCTATCCTGAACTTGTTATCTTTCACTGGCGATTACGAAATCACCGTAGCAGATCGCGATCCAGCGCGTTTGAAATATGTTGAGCAAGCTGGTTTTCCTAATGTAACAACAAAACAAGCTGACTTGGGCGACAAAGCAGTTGTGACTGAATTGATCCGTGGCCACAAAGTCACATTGTCTGCTTGCCCATACTTCCTGACACCAATCATCGCTGGTGCAGCCAAGGCAGCTAATTCCCACTACTTCGATTTGACCGAAGACGTAGAAAGCACACGCGTAGTCAAAGCATTAGCTGAAGGTTCAGATAGCGCATTCGTACCACAGTGCGGTCTGGCACCAGGCTTTATCTCCATCGTGGCTAACGATGTCGCCAAAAAATTCGAGACACTGCGTGATGTCAGCATGCGCGTCGGTGCTTTGCCAACTTTCCCAAATAACGCATTGAAATACAACCTGACATGGAGCACAGATGGTTTGATCAATGAATATTGCAACCCTTGCGAAGCCATCGTTGACGGCCAATTGCGTGAAACTTCCCCATTGGAAGAAATGGAGCGTTTCTCTCTCGACGGTATCGACTACGAAGCTTTCAACACCTCCGGTGGTTTGGGCACTTTGTGCGAATCCTTAGAAGGCAAAGTTCAAAACCTGAACTACAAAACAGTGCGTTACCCTGGTCACCGCGACATCGTTAAAATGTTGATTCGTGACTTGGAATTGGGCAAATTAGAGCGTCGTCCGATCTTGAAAGATGTCCTGGAAACCTCCGTTCCTATGACTAAGCAAGACGTGGTTTTGGTCTTCGTTTCTGTCATCGGTACACGTAATGGCCGTTTGGAGCAAGAATCCTATGCGAAGAAAATCTACGCACAAGAAGTCAACGGCCAATTGCTGTCCGCGATACAATTGACCACCGCGTCCGGCATCTGCGCCATGGTCGATATGGTTGTTGAAGGCAAATTGCCACAACACGGTCTGGTTCGCCAAGAACAAGCAACATTGGCAGACTTCACTGCTAACCGTTTTGGTCGTTACTACGCTCTGTAATCAAACAAAGCACTATTAACCGCAGAGACGCAGAGGGCGCAGAGTTTTTCTAAAGAATTTCTCTGCGCCCTCAGCGCCTCTGCGGTTCAAGATTTTATGAATTGAGTACGAATTTATTGGAGCTCACATGACAAAAGACATCAACACCCTGCTCGCCGGTTTAGGCGTGAATTTGGCTGACTACCAAGGTCAGGACATCCCTAGTGTTTCCCCGATTACTGGTTTGCCTTTGGCGACTCTGCGCGCCGACAGCAGCGAACAAGTGAAAGCAAAAATCGATAGCGCTCACGCTGCGTATTTGCAATGGCGCAAAGTGCCCGCACCACGTCGTGGTGAATTGATCCGTTTGTTCGGCGAAGAATTGCGCACGCACAAAGAAGCTTTAGGTCAGGTCGTGACTTTGGAAGCTGGCAAAATTTTGCAAGAAGGCCTGGGCGAAGTACAAGAAATGATCGACATCTGTGACTTCGCAGTTGGTTTGTCTCGTCAGCTCTACGGCCTGACCATCGCTTCCGAGCGTCCTGGTCACCGCATGATGGAAGTGTGGCACCCTATCGGTGTGGTGGGCGTGATCTCGGCATTTAACTTCCCAGTCGCGGTATGGGCTTGGAACGCGGCATTGGCCTTCGTGTGCGGTAACTCCGTCACCTGGAAACCATCTGAAAAAACCCCATTAACCGCGGTCGCCACTCACGCTTTGTTCATGAAAGCAGTTGCGCGTTTCAACGCAACAGGTAACGATGCACCGGCAGGCCTGGCAGAACTCATCATCGGTGCCCGTGACACTGGCGCACAAATGGTAGCAGACAAGCGCGTCGCTTTAGTTTCCGCAACAGGCAGCACACGCATGGGTCGTCAAGTGGCAGAAGTTTGTGCCCAGCGTTTGACGCGCACCATCCTCGAATTAGGTGGCAACAACGCCATGATCGTCGCACCAAGCGCCGACATCGAAATGGCCGTGCGTGCCATCACTTTCTCCGCCGTTGGTACAGCCGGTCAGCGTTGCACCACTTTGCGCCGTCTGTTTGTGCATGACAGCGTCTATGACACCATCGTGCCACGTCTGAAAAAAATCTACGCAGGTCTGCCTATCGGCAACCCATTAGAAAAATCCACTCTGATCGGCCCTTTGGTTGATCAAGCCGCTTACGAAGCAATGCAACAAGCTTTGAACGCAGCCAAGGAAGACAAAGGCGTGGTATTTGGCGGTGAGCGCGTGGCAGTAGCTAGCTGCGAAGGCGGCTACTATGTACGTCCATCCGTCGTAGAAATGCCAACGCAAACGGCGCACATGCATCACGAAGTATTCGCACCAATTATGTACATCGTGCGTTACACCGATTTGCAACAAGCCATCGACTGGAACAACGAAGTACCACAAGGTTTGTCCTCCAGCATTTTCACCACGGACATGCGTGAAGCAGAATTATTCATGTCCGACGTCGGCAGTGACTGCGGCATCGCCAACGTCAACATCGGCCCATCCGGCGCAGAAATCGGCGGCGCATTCGGCGGTGAAAAAGACACAGGCGGCGGCCGCGAATCCGGCTCTGACTCATGGAAAGCCTACATGCGTCGTTCAACCAATACCGTGAACTACAGCCATTCTTTGCCTTTGGCTCAGGGGATTAGTTTCGATATTTGATGACGGTGTTTTTTTAAGCGTCAGGACAGCGCTTAAAATAATAAAGAACGGCGCGCCATGTAAAGTGGTGCGCCGTTTTTTGTTTCCATCTATTTAAACAAAAATACAATCGGTGTAAGATGCTCAATATTATTTAAAAACAAATTCTCTCTCGTTTTAATTTGAATGCGCAGTTAAAATAAACCCGCTCGTCCATAGGATATCGATATGAGTCAGAATCAAGTCATTACCGTTCAGGGCACACCAGTCAGCATTACACAGCACAATGCGCAAGATTATCTTTCGCTGACAGATATGCTACGCGGCAAAGACGGTGATTTCTTTGTTTCTGACTGGCTACGCAATCGCAACACGATAGAATTTCTTGGTATCTGGGAGGGAATCTACAACCCTGATTTTAATTACGGCGAATTCGCCGCAATTAAAAGTCAAGCTGGACTTAACAGCTACAAACTCAGTGCCAAAGAATGGATAGAAAAAACCAATGCCATTGGCATTTATGCTAAAGCGGGACGCTATGGCGGCACCTATGCTCACAAAGATATTGCCTTTGAATTCGGTATGTGGATTAGCCCCGAATTCAAACTCTACCTCATCAAAGAGTTCCAACGCCTCAAAGACGATGAAAACCGTCGTCAATCACTAGAATGGAACTTGCAGCGCACCTTAGCCAAGGTTAACTACAAAATCCACACCGATGCGATCAAAGCTCAACTCATTCCCTCGCACATCACACCCACCCAAGCCAGCATGACCTACGCCAGCGAAGCAGACCTACTCAACGTCGCCTTATTCGGCCTCACCGCGGCCCAATGGCGCAGCCAGCATCCAAATGACGAAGGCAATATGCGCGATGCAGCGACATTAGAACAACTGAAGTGTGCGTCAATAATGGACACCACTGATTCATAAAAATACTTCTCGCGCATGTTCCCAATATTGCCGAGCAAAGGCTGCAGGAGCGACATCTCCCAAACGTGAATGCCTTCTTTGCCGGTTGTAAAAAATTTCAA
>JACQDW010000042.1 GCA_016200845.1 Burkholderiales bacterium
TCATCGCCGCTCTGTGTGGCCTCATTTTTGGACTCGGTCTGCTCTTGTCTGGCATGGCTAATCCCGCGATTGTGATTGCCTTTCTTGATCTGGCTGGACAATGGAACCCCTCACTCGCTTTCGTCATGATCGGCGCTATCGGCACCGCCGTGCTGCCCTTTGCTCTCCTCAAAAAGCGTGGCACCTCCCTTTTAAATGAGACGCTGCACCTGCCTCGTCCAAGAAAAATCGACTGGCGCTTATTAGCAGGTAGCGCCTTGTTCGGCATAGGTTGGGGTTGGTCAGGCATTTGTCCGGGGCCTGCCATCGTCTTACTGGGCATCAACGCCAGTGACGCTGCGATCTTTGTGGCGGCGATGTTAGTGGGAATTTATCTGGTTGATCGCTTCTTGCCCTATCGCTCAACCTAGGGCGCAGTACAAAAATAAGCCAAAGCCACCTACAATGGAACACTTTCCCGGCATCGCAAAAACGACATGGCACTGAACACAAAAAAAGGCACGTCTTCTCCCTCGGAACCGACGGGCAGCAATTATCTGGCGCTGGATCAGCAATTTTGTTTTGCCTTGTATTCCGCGTCACTCGCCATGACCAAAACCTACAAGCCTCTTCTCGACCAGCTCGGCCTGACTTATCCGCAATATCTGGTGATGCTGGTGCTGTGGCAAGAAGACGGCATTTTGGTCAAAGATATAGGCGCAGCTCTGTTCCTGGACTCTGGCACGCTAACACCCTTGCTCAAGCGCCTGGAAGCGGCTCAGCTTTTGCAACGCCAGCGCGACCCGCAAGATGAACGACAAGTGCGTATCTATCTCAAAGACGAAGGTCGCCAACTCAAGTTAGCAGCGCAAACCATCCCACAACAAATCCTCTGCGCCAGCGGGCAAGACGCTAAGCAACTGGGCGAACTACACCAACAACTCAAGAAGTTACGCGACGATCTGCATAGTCGTGAAGAGTCTTAAGCAAAGCGCACTGCGACTGAACACACTTTCATTCCCTGAGGAAATTCGTTGTTTTTGTGTGAATACAAAACCAAATATTCCAGCGAATCCCGCATTTCTAGAGTCTGCGCACAGGATTTTCCTGGCACCTAGTAATATAATCCCTGTCCCAAACAAAAAACCGTAATCAACTAAGTATGAAAACTTAGTTGATTTTTTTTACGCAGGTAAGCAGCAATGAAACCATATCTTGTAGGCATTACCGGAGGCAGTGGAAGTGGCAAAACCACTTTTATTCACGCTCTATTGAAGCTGATGCCCGCTGGCAGTGTTAGCCTTCTGTCGCAAGACAACTATTACAAATCCATAGAAAAGCAAACGCAAGACGAAAACCGTATCGAGAATTTTGACATTCCCTCCTCGCTGGATTTAGAAAAATTCCATCATGATGTGCTGCAACTGCGGGATGGCAAAAGTCTGGAGATCGTCGAATACACGTTTAACAGCGCGGATGCAGTAGCACAGACTTTTCATATTCCACCCTCCCCTATCGTCTTGCTAGAAGGGATTTATGCCCTGCACGATCCAGTGTTAAACGAGCTGATTGATCTGAAAGTGTTTATCGACGCAGAAGAACATCACCGTCGCAATCGCCGCATCCAACGTGACGCGGTCGAACGTGGCTACGATCAGGACGACGTCGAATATCGCTTAAGCCGCCACCATCAACCGGCATTTGAACAGTACATTTTGCCGCACCGGGCAAAAGCGGATATCGTCATTCCTAATAATCACAATTTTGAAAAAGGTTTAGCCATGTTGAGCCTTTATTTGCAGTCCAAGATTGGTGAGCAACCTCAATAGCGCCCGAGCACACTCTATGAAACCGCATATCGCCGTTGTTGGTAGCATCAATATGGACTTGGTATTTCGCACGCCGCGCATACCTGCGGCTGGCGAGACCCTGACCGGGCACAGTTTCCATCAGATTCAGGGTGGCAAGGGTGCGAATCAGGCTGTAGCAGCGGCACGCATGGGCGCAGAGCTCAGCTTTGTCGCTTGTGTCGGCGACGATGGTTTTGGTACCAGCAGCCTGCGCGCGCTAGAGCAAGATGGCATCGCCACAAATACCATCCGGCAGGTAACGCAATGCGCCACTGGTGTCGCTGGTATTTTGCTCGACGATGCAGGTCAAAACCGCATCGTACTAGCACCCGGTGCCAACGCGCAATTAAACAAAGTCGACATCGATGCAGCGATTCACACACTTACTCAAGCCCAGCTGTTAGTCTGTCAGCTTGAAAGCCCGTTAGACACCGTGTTATACGCCATCGATTGCGCAAAGAATGCCGGGCTTGCTGTGCTATTAAATCCAGCGCCAGCGCAAGCTTTAGAAGACAAGGTCTTGGCGCAGGTGGACTATCTGGTGCTTAATGAAACCGAAGCGAGTTTCTTGAGCGGGCAAACTGTGACAGATGGCGCGAGCGCGCAGAGTGCCGCCGAGGTCTTACAACAGCGCGGTGCCAACGTCGTCGTGATTACGATGGGTGCATTGGGCGTATTAGTGGCAGAAAAGGGCAATGCTTCCTTGGCTTATCTCTTGCCTGCATATGCGGTGAATGTGGTCGATACCACGGGTGCTGGCGATACCTTTGTCGGCGCCTTGGCGGTGGCAATTGCAGAGGCACAAGAACTACGCGCCGCGTCCATGTTCGCACAAAGCGCTGCCGCCTTGGCGGTCACACAATTGGGTGCACAAACATCAATACCACACAGGAAAGCGGTCGAAGCATTGCGGAATAGCGTAATCACATTATAATCTCGCGCTCTATGCGCAGTGAATTTAGAATCTAACAAAGGCCACAAGACTTATCCAGCGATGTGGCCATATAGGAGTCATCAAAAATGAAATTGAGTTCAAGCCTTCTCAGCGCATTATTTGTGTTATTCAGTGCCAGCGCGTCTGCGCAACAAGCAAAGTATGCGCTCATGTACGATGCTGGCGGCAAATTTGACCGCTCGTTTAATCAGTCCGCTTTTGAAGGTGCAGAGCGCTTTAAAAAAGAAACCGGCAACACCTATATCGACGTGCAAGTCATGAGCAATGCACAAGGTGAACAAGCGCTGCGCAATATGGCACGCAAAGGGGTGGACTTAATCGCTGCGATTGGTTTTACCCACTCCAAACAAGTGCAAACGGTCGCAAAAGAATTTCCCAAGACTAAATTTGTCATCGTCGATGGCGTCGCCACTGGCGACAACGTTTCCTCCATCCTGTTCAAGGAACAAGAAGGCTCCTATTTAGTTGGCATCGCAGCGGCGATGGCATCTAAAAGCAAAAAATTAGGTTTTATCGGCGGCATCGATATTCCGCTGATTCGCGCTTTCGCTTGCGGTTACACCCAAGGCGCGAAAGCAGTTGACCCGAAAGTCGACGTAGCACAAAACGTCGTCGGAACCACGGCGACCGCGTGGAACGATCCCGCCAAAGGTGGCGAACTGGCACGCGCACAAATCGAACGTGGTGTCGATGTGATTTTTGCGGCGGCGGGCGGTAGCGGCATGGGTGCATTCCAAGCCGCCAAAGAAAAAAACAAATTGGCAATCGGTGTCGATTCTAATCAAAATCATCTCCATCCCGGCGTGATTCTGACCTCCATGGTCAAGCGCGTTGACAACGCCATTTACGATAGTTTCATGCAGATGAAAAACGGCACGTGGAAAGCCGGTGTACTCAATTTAGGCTTAAAAGAAAACGGCGTTGACTGGGCACTCGACAAAGACAATCGCAGCTTAATCACACCAGAAATCGAAAAACGCGTGAACGCGGCCAAGCAAGATATCTTAAGTGGCAAAGTGAAAGTCGTCGATTATCGCGAAGCGAGCCGTTGTCCGCTGTAAAACTTCATTCTATGAAATAAGTTTGAGCCATCCCTAGTAAAAGATCGAAAAACCTTGCCGCAGAGGCGCAGAGAACGCAGAGTTTGAATAAGTCACTTCGCTTTCTCTGCGCCCTCTGCGCCTCTGCGGCAAACGCTTTTTATAAGAATTCCTACCCATGCCCATCGCCGTCGAATTTAGTCAAATATCAAAGCGCTTTAGCAACGTGCTCGCCAATGATGCGGTTAGTTTCGCCATAACGAGCGGCACCATACACGGCATCGTCGGTGAAAACGGTGCCGGAAAATCGACCTTAATGAGCATCCTGTATGGTTATTACGGTGCCGATTCTGGCGAGATTTTCATCAACGGCAAACCCGAAACCATACCCAACAGCCACGATGCGATTGCGCTGGGCATAGGCATGGTGCATCAGCATTTCATGTTGATCGACAACATGACGGTGTTAGACAATATCATGCTGGGGATGGAAGGTGGTTTTCGTTTGCAACCGAGACGCACCAAAATCGCCGCCGAACTAAAGCAACTGAGCGCCGACTACCAGTTAGATATCAAACTCGACGCGCGTATCGATACGCTGTCGGTGGGTGAGCAGCAACGCGTAGAAATTCTCAAACAGTTGTATCGCAATGCGAACATTTTGATTTTAGATGAGCCGACTGCGGTGCTAACGCCACAAGAGACCGAAGCGCTGTTTGCCATCTTGCGTCTGTTTAAGCAACAGGGCAAAACCGTCATCCTGATCTCGCATAAGCTGGGCGAGATTTTAGCGATCACCGACACCGTCACCGTGATGCGCGCAGGTGCCGTAGTCGCTACAGTAAAAACCGCCGACACCAACAAAGAAGACCTCGCCTTTAAAATGGTGGGGCGCACGGTGGTCACCGAATTGCCGCGACAAGCTTTAAATCTTGGAGCAAAAATACTCGAAGTCAAAGAGCTGTGTTTAAACAGCGATCAGGGTGTCGCCTTATTAGACAAAATTAATCTCTCTGTGCATGCGGGCGAGATCGTCGCGATTGCGGGTGTGTCGGGCAATGGGCAGTCTGAATTGCTGGAAATTTTGTCCGGCATGCGCACACTGAATCCCGACGACACTAGCGGCACAGTCAACCTGGTCGACTACGACTACCCCTGCACAAAAAATGATGCGACTCTGCCCGCCAAGCTGCGCAAATTGGGCTTATCGCATGTGCCGGAAGATCGTTTGCGCAACGGCATTGTGAAAGACTTTCCACTGTGGGAAAACGTCCTATTAGGTCAACTAAACAGCGGCATTTTTCTCGATAAAAAACGCAGCATCGCTGCGACCGAGGCGCTGATTCAGCAATTTGAAGTGCGCCCAGCCAATGTCCATATACGCATTTCGCAACTGTCGGGCGGCAATCAACAAAAAATCGTCCTGGCACGCGAAATCGCTGCCAAACCAAAATTACTATTGGTCGGACAACCAACGCGCGGTGTCGATATAGGCACGATACAACGCATCCATACCGAATTATTGGCGCTGCGCGACGCAGGTGTTGCCATCCTCTTAGTCTCTGCCGAGCTGGAAGAAATCCGCGCTTTGGCAGATCGTATTTTAGTCATGTCCGGTGGGCGTATCACAGGTGAAGTTGCCATCGCCGACTACGACATGACACGCATAGGTTTATTGATGGGCGGCACACATGAACACTGATCTCCCACGTTGGGCAAGTAATTTTGCCCTGCCCTTATTTAACTTGATGTCGGCACTGTTAGTCGCCGCTGGCGTCATTTATTTTCTGGGCGAGAGCCCAAGCGAAGCGCTAGCCATCTTAATCCGCGCCGCGCTGGGCAATGCCGAAGGCGTCGCTTACACCTTGTTCTACACCACCACGTTTATTTTCACGGGCCTCTCGGTCGCGCTGGCGATGAAGGCAGGCTTGTTTAATATTGGTAGTGACGGGCAAATGTATATAGGCGGTCTGGGTTTAACGCTGGTGATGCTGCAATTTGATGCCAGCTTACCGGTCTGGCTGATCATTCCTTTGGCGATCATGGGAGCCGCCGTGTTTGGCGCTGCATGGGCTTTTATTCCCGGTTATTTACAAGCCAAACGCGGCAGCCATGTGGTAGTCACCACCATCATGTTTAACTTCATCGCCGCATCGCTGATGAATTTTCTCATCATCACTTATATGGTCCCCGCGGGTGAGCAAAATCCTGCCAGCCGCATGTTCGCCGAACAAGCATGGCTACCACGCTTAAATGCCTGGCTGCCGAGCTTAGGTGAAACGCCTTTGAATCTGACCTTCTTGCTAGCGCTGTTTTGCTTAGCTGCCTATGGCGTGCTGGTGTGGCGCACACGCTGGGGCTATACCTTACGCGCGGTCGGAAAAAACCACCACGGCTGTCACTACGCAGGCATCAATATCGTCGCCGTCACCATCGTCACGATGCTGATATCGGGCGCATTGGCGGGCGTTGCCGCGATGAATAGTGTGGCTGGCTCCATGCATTATCTGAGTTTGAATTTCACCGGTGGCGCAGGCTTTATCGGCATCGCCGTTGCTTTGATGGGACGCCAACATCCGGTCGGCATCTTTTTAGCGTCTTTGCTGTTTGGGATTTTGATGCAAGGTGGCTTTGATTTGTCCTTAGAAAAAGCCAACATCCCCGCTGAGACTTTTGTCTTTATTCAGGGCTTAATTATTCTCTTTTGTGGTGCCATGGAAAATATGTATGCGCCCGCACTCACTCGCATTTTGAATCTGAAGTGGAGGCATCATGTTTGATGATTTTCAAGTCGCCAGCATTCTCGTTGCGACCATCAGGAATGCACCCGTCTTATTGTTCGCCGCCTTCGCTGGCGTATTTGCCGAACGCAGCGGTGTCATCGATCTGGCCTTAGAAGGCAAAATGCTAGCCGCCGCATTTGCGTCCGCTGCCGTCACCTTCACCACGCAAAACCCCTACATCGGCGTGCTTGCTGGCATCTTCGCCGCCACCCTGATCTCGCTGTTGCAAGCCTATGTCGCGATCACTCAAAAAGGCAATCAACTTGGCGTTCGCCCTCATCCCCTGCATCCACTGGCTGGTCAAGCACAGCCGTTTCGGCCTGCGCCTGCGCGCCGTCGGTGACAACCCGCATGCAGCCGATGCAGCAGGCATCAACGTCGCACAAACCCGCTATCTAGCACTATTGATAGGCGGCGTTTTATGCTCCTTCTCCGGCACCTATCTCGCCATCGTACAAAGCGGCTTCTTCTTGCGCGATATGTCGGCAGGTAACGGCTTCCTCGCCCTCACTGCGCTGGTCTTCGGCAATTGGCGCCCACTACAAACAGCAGCAGGCTGCCTCATGTTCGGCTTCTTCGCCGCCTTACAAATCCAAATAGAAGGCGTGGCGTTTCCAGGCATAGGCACGATACCAGGCTCATTAATTCAAATGTTGCCGTATGTGGTGACGGTGATTGTGTTGGCTGGTGTGATGGCGAAGTCTGTGGCGCCTAAGGCGCTGGGTAAACCGTTTATTAAATCGCGTTAGTGCAATGGGACGTATATGGTCGATTCAGTAAATGAAGAAGAGTCATTCTACCTAGAATACGACTGGTTAATAGGTCACGTGCGATCGCTTGCAATGAGTCCTGAAGACTGTTCTGAGGATCAAGGAAATTTCAATGTTGCACATGAACTCTGGTACTTTATTTCGCAAGCTGAACACATGATTTTGGATCCAATTCAGATCATGACAGAAGAGCAGCGTGCATCAGTTCAAACGCTAATACATATTGTCGAAGCAATTCCAGAAGACGCTCGTCGTTGGACTACTATTGGACAGGAGTCCGTAGAAAACATGCGCCACGAAGCATGGAACAATGCACGTGTTCAAGCAAAAAAAGTTTTACGAGATTTAGCACCCATATCAATTTTAAGAGAGAAGTTTTATGCTTGACTATCGGGCTAGCAGGTCGTTCGATACCGACACGCAAGCGTGCCGTTCAACGTTGCGTTAAAGCGCATTAAAGCGTACTCAACTATCTTGGAATAAAAAACTATGACCGACAAAGTTATTTTCGATACAGACCCGGGCGTTGATGATGCGATGGCTTTGTATTTTGCCTTGGCGCATCCTGACATCGAGGTGGTGGCGATTACCACTACCTTTGGCAATGTCACGGTGGCGCAAGCGACGGCGAATGCGCTGTATTTGACGCGCTTGGCTGGGCGTGACATCAAGGTGGCACAAGGTGGTTCGCAGCCTTTGATGAAGGCGGCGGGTAAGCCGCCGGGTTTTATTCATGGCGACGATGGTCTTGGTAATTTGCCTTCGCGCCTCGCTGTGCAAGGTCAAGCGGAAACGATCTCGGCTGCCGAACTCATCGTCACGATGGCGCGTGCGCATCCGGGTGAGATTACTTTGGTAGCGGTTGGGCCTTTGATCAATTTGAGTCTGGCTTTAAAACTAGAACCGCAACTCCCTAAACTGATCAAGCAAGTGGTGTTGATGGCGGGCGCTGTACTCGAACCTGGCAATGTCTCACCGGTAGCAGAGGCGAATGTGTGGAACGATCCGCATGCCGCTGATTGTGTGTTCACTGCTGGTTGGAACTTAGCGATGGTGGGCTTGGATGTAACGCACAGAGTGACCATGCCATCGACTTATTTTGAACAACTCGCACAACATCATCAACAACATGCGGCGATCACGACACTGCAACATGCGGTGAATTTTTATTGCGACTTCCATCGCACCATTAGTGCGGATTTTGGTCATGCCTGTTATGGCCACGACATACTCGCCTTTGTGTATCTGGTGGCACCGTATCTATTCACCACACAAGACGGCCGCATCCGCGTGCAGGTCGACGGCCTAGCGCAGGGCCAAACCATGATGGATAGAAATGAAGACTTACAGTATCCCGACCCGGGCTGGGAAAAACACCGCCCGACGACGCGTGTGTGTCTGCAAGTCGATGTGGCGGCTTGTTTAGGTTTGATCAATGAGACGCTGGAGAGGGATTGGTTGGGTGCGCCTTTGGTTCAAGGAAGTCGTTGAGTTTGAGGTGCAAAATTGTAGGGCGGGTGCAACCCGCGCCGCCAGCACATCGAACACCTGAGCAGCGCGGGTTGCATCCGCCCTACGAGAATCTAGCGGGAGAGGAAGTTTTATCCACAGACTTTGCAACAGCCGCCTTTAAATTGAAAATGAAAAGTTGAGGAACAACGATGTTAATCACCCCTGTCGATTTCACCAGCCCAACCGCGGCTAAAGATTTTACCGAGAGCCTGCATAAAACTGGCTTTGGTGTGCTCACCAATCATCCGCTGTCGCAGGCTTTGTTAAACACAGTCTATGCGGAGTGGTACGCATTTTTTCAAAACGAAGCCAAGCACAATTACGCCTTTGACCCTAGCAAATACGACGGCTATTTTTCTCCCAAAATATCCGAGACCGCCAAGGGCAATACCAAGCGTGATCTGAAAGAGTTTTATCATATTTATCCCTGGGGTCGTTATCCGGCAGAAGTCTCTGACGCGGCCAAACAATATTATGCAGAAGGTGCGACGCTTGCCGCCACCTTACTTAGTTGGGTGGAGCAATACACACCCAGTGACGTCAAGGCCAAATATTCCATGCCCTTGTCGCAGATGATAGAAGGCAGTGAGCAAACTTTGCTGCGCGTCTTGCATTACCCACCTTTGCGTGGCGATGAAGAGCCGGGCGCCGTGCGCGCTGCTGCGCATGGCGACATTAATTTGTTGACGATACTCCCAGCAGCGACCGCGAGTGGCTTACAAGTTTTGGGCAAAGATCAGGCATGGCACGATGTGCCCTGCGACTTCGGCATGTTGATTGTGAACATAGGTGACATGCTGGAAGAAGCCTCTGCTGGATACTACCCTTCGACCATCCATAGAGTCTTGAATCCGACAGGCGAAGAAGCGAAAAAATCACGCGTCTCACTGCCCTTGTTTTTACACCCGCGCCCCGACGTCGTCCTATCCGAACGCCATACTGCTGGCTCCTATCTCGCCGAACGTTTGCGTGAACTTGGCATGAATGGGTAGTGTATTTTAAAACTCAAATTGACTTAATTAGTTTGACGTCACATCGCTGTCAAAAAACTGTGTTGTACTTGAAGGCTTACTCGAATAATTGGACAGGGAATGTGGTATTTTCCTGAACGTTCAACACTTTGTTTTTTTATTTTTAACGGTCCGTTTTAAACAATGAATCAGACCAGCAGACACCTATCCGGCGTCTCATCGCAATAATCCACGGAGCTATTAATGAAACCATCAAAAAAAACATCCTTTGTTTTTCCATCGCGACTGACGAAACTAGCTCTCAGCCTTTCACTGGCGCTTACCGTAATTCCAACCTTTGCACAAAATACCACTTCCGGTATTGGAGGCATGATAACCAGCTCCGATGGCTCGCCAGCGAGTGGCGCGAAAGTCACCATTCTTCACGTCGAATCTGGTTCAGTGAATTATGCAATAACGGATGCACAAGGTCGCTATATCGCACGTGGCTTAAGAGTTGGTGGCCCGTACACAATCACAATTACGCAAAATGGCGTGACTGAAAAACGTGAGGGAATCTTCCTGCAACTGGCAGAAACCGCTAGCCTCAATACTACGATAGGTACTGCTGCGGTACAGACGGTAACGATCAGCAGCTCCGCTGCACGTGCCGACAAATTTCATAAAACCAACATGGGTTCAGGTACGAATATCGGTGCCAGAGAACTTGCTGCCCAGGCTTCAATTCAGCGTAATTTGCAAGACTATGCACGTTCCGATCCACGCGTTTCACAAACTGATAAAGAACGCGGTGAAATCTCTGCCGGTGGTCAAAATTCTCGTTTTAACTCTCTCACGATCGATGGTGTAGCGGTAAACGACACCTTTGGTCTTGAATCAAATGGCAGCCCAACTGCCAAACAACCAATCTCTATCGATGCG
>JACQDW010000055.1 GCA_016200845.1 Burkholderiales bacterium
CTGTGATTTCATCGATAGGCACGTCTTTAGTCAACTTAATTGTCAATGCCTGAGAGTGGCAACGCATCGCACCAACCCGTACGCACAATCCATCCACCGGAATTGCCTTGGAGCCAAATGCCTCACCTAAGCCCAAAATCTTGTTGGTCTCAGCGCCAGCTTTCCACTCTTCGCGCGAAACGCCGTTATTCAAATCTTTATCGATCCACGGAATCAAATTACCAGCCAGAGGTGCTCCGAACTGCTTGATTTCCGAGGCATCAAAAGCGTGCTGCTTCGCCAAAACTTTTCTATCGATTTCCAAAATCGCAGAAGCAGGATCATCCAACAGCGATTTCACTTCCGCGTTGATAGAGCCGAACTGAGTCAGGAGTTCACGCATGTGCTGTGCACCACCGCCAGAAGCCGCCTGATAGGTCATCGAAGTCATCCACTCGACCAGACCCTTTTCAAACAAGGCACCTAAGCCCATCAACATACAGGACACCGTGCAGTTACCGCCGATGTAGTTCTTCACGCCACGACTCAACGCCGACTTGATCACATCCAGATTTACCGGATCCAAGACAATAATCGCGTCGTCTTCCATACGCAACGTCGATGCGGCGTCAATCCAATAACCATTCCATCCGGCAGCACGCAAACGTGGGAAAATTTCCGTGGTGTAGTCGCCGCCCTGACAGGTCAAAATAATGTCGCATTTCTTCAATGCTTCAATATCGTGTGCGTCTTTCAGCGTCTTTTCATTCTTCGCCATTGCAGGGGCAGCGCCACCTGTATTCGACGTCGAAAAAAACACTGGTTCAATATGATCAAAGTCACGTTCTTCCTGCATACGCTGCATTAAGACCGAACCCACCATGCCACGCCAACCTACCAGACCAACTAGCTTCATCATCTTTCCCTAAAAATGACAGGTTTCCCTGTTACCACAAAAAATTAAGCCAATGCCTTCACCACAGCATCACCCATTTCATCCGTTCCCACTTTGATACTGCTCGCCTCGGCGATATCGGGAGTCCGCAATCCTTGTGCCAAGACCGATTTTACCGCGGCCTCGATGCGATCCGCCTGCGCTTCTTTTTTCAAGGAGTAACGTAACATCATTGCTGCCGACAAAATCGTCGCCAATGGGTTAGCAATCCCTTTGCCAGCGATGTCCGGTGCGGAGCCGTGCGATGGCTCATACAAACCCTTATTGTTAGCATCTAACGACGCAGAAGGCAACATTCCGATTGAGCCAGTCAACATCGCAGCCGCATCCGACAAAATATCACCAAACATATTACCCGTAACCACCACATCAAATTTCTTAGGCGCACGCACCAACTGCATCGCTGCATTGTCGACATACATGTGATCCAGCGCGACGTCTGGATATTCCTTATGCACATCAGTCATAATCGTCTTCCAAAACTGAAACGTCTCCAGAACGTTTGCCTTATCGACACTGGTCAAGCGCTTTTGACGCTTCTGTGCAGCCTGAAACGCAACATGGGCGATACGCCGCACTTCGCCTTCGGCGTAACGCATGGTGTCAAAACCTTCTTGTTGTCCGGCAAATGGGCCATCAGGACAAATACGCACGCCGCGTGGCTTACCAAAGTAAATATCACCGGTCAATTCGCGTACGATCAGAATATCCAAACCCGACACGACTTCTGGCTTCAGTGTCGAAGCGCCTGCCAATTCAGGATACAGAATCGCAGGACGTAGATTTGCGAATAAACCTAATTGCTGACGCAGGCCCAAGATCGCTTGCTCTGGTCGCAAAGCGCGATCCAAAGTATCGTACTTCCAATCTCCAACCGCGCCAAACAAGACTGCATCAGCATCTAACGCCAGCTTTAAGGTCGCATCAGGTAATGGATGTCCGCTCGCTTCATATCCTGCGCCACCAACCGGAGCAAATTCCATCTCAAAATGCTCGTCTAACGCCTTCAATACTTTAACTGCCTGCGCCACAATCTCTGGGCCAATACCATCACCGGGTAAAATCGCTATTTTCATCGTCGCTATATCTTATTGAATTACTGTGGACAACCAGGGCTGATCGGTTAAACGTTTTGCCTCGAAAGCGCGTATCTTGTCCGCATGCACCAGAGTCAATCCAATATCGTCAAAACCGTTTATCAAACAATACTTGCGGAAGGCATCGACCTCGAACGAAAACGTCGCTGCGCCATTCGACAAACTTAGTTTTTGGGCGTCCAAATCGACAGTAACTCGCAAGCCTTCTTGTGCGTTGACCTGTTCAAATAAAAAATCGATATCTTGTTCGTTTAAGACAATCGGCAACAAGCCATTTTTAAAGCAATTATTAAAAAAGATATCGGCAAAACTAGGCGCGATCACGACACGAAAACCATATTGCGACAGCGCCCAAGGTGCATGTTCGCGCGAAGAGCCGCAGCCAAAATTCTTGCGTGTCAATAAAACTGATGCGCCTTGATAGCGAGACTGATTCAACACAAACTCAGGATTTAACGGGCGCGCGGAGTTGTCCATTCCTGGCTCACCATGATCAAGATAGCGCCACTCGTCAAACAAATTTGGCCCGAATCCTGTTCGCAAAATTGACTTCAAAAACTGCTTAGGAATAATCGCATCAGTATCGACGTTGGCGCGATCAAGTGGCGCGACCAAACCATCCAATAAGGTAAATTTTTCCATGACTATTTTCTTCCAGCATTCTCGACAACTTCACCCGCACGTTTCACGTCTTTACCGATACCTTGTATCGTATTGCAAGCAGACAAGCCCAACAAAACAACCGTCATTATCAAAAGTTTTTTCATCTTATTCTCCACACTTGATTCTTCGTTCTTCATCGACGAAATCAAACTCAATTAAAATTTCTCACATCAACAAAATGCCCGGCAATACCAGCTGCCGCAGCCATCGCTGGTGACACCAAATGAGTACGCCCCCCCTGCCCCTGACGGCCTTCAAAATTACGATTTGAGGTAGAAGCGCAACGCTCACCTGGTTCTAGTCTGTCTGCATTCATCGCCAAACACATTGAGCAACCCGGTTCACGCCATTCAAATCCAGCTTCCAAAAAGATGGTATGCAAACCTTCTTGCTCGGCCTGCGCCTTAACCAGACCAGAACCTGGAACCACCATCGCCAACTTTACGTTCGGAGCGCGATGTTTGCCGCGTACCACATCGGCAGCGGCACGCAAATCTTCAATGCGGGAATTGGTACAAGAGCCAATAAACACCTTATCGATCGCGATATCGCTGATAGACATGCCTGCCTGCAAATCCATATAGGCGAGCGCTTTCAATATCGCATCGCGCTTGACAGGATCGTTTTCCAAATCAGGTTGTGGTGTCACGCCATCAATTGCCACCACCATTTCCGGCGATGTTCCCCAAGTGACTTGTGGTTTAATCTGGCGGGCGTCGATCTCTACTATGCAATCAAATTGTGCACCTGTATCGCTATGCAAAGTACGCCAATAATTGACCGCGGCATCCCACTGCTCGGCTTTTGGAGAAAAAGGACGTCCTTTTACATAATCAAGCGTAACCTGATCGACAGCAATCATGCCGGCACGCGCACCAGCTTCAATTGCCATATTGCAGACGGTCATCCGCCCTTCCATGCTCAAGGCTTGAATCGCGCTGCCGCCAAATTCGATGGCATACCCAGTACCACCAGCGGTACCAATTTTGCCGATAACTGCGAGCACCAGGTCTTTCGCTGTAATTCCTGCCGGCACCTCGCCGTCGATCCGCACCAGCATCGCTTTAGACTTTTTGGCGACCAGAGTTTGCGTCGCCAGGACATGCTCCACTTCCGACGTACCTATTCCATGTGCAAGGCAACCGAAAGCACCATGGGTAGACGTATGCGAATCACCGCACACCACCGTCATGCCGGGCAAAGTCGCCCCTTGTTCAGGGCCGATCACATGCACAATGCCCTGACGAACATCGTTCATATTGAAATAAGTTAAGCCAAATTGATGGGCGTTCGCATCCAAAGTTTCCACTTGCAATCGGGAAACGGGATCATCGATACCTGCAGCACGGTTAGTCGTTGGCACATTGTGATCGGCCACCACCAGATTCGCGGACACACGCCAAGGCGCGCGCCCGGCGAGGCGAAGACCTTCGAAAGCTTGTGGACTGGTCACTTCGTGTAGCAGATGACGGTCGATATACAGGATCGCTGTACCGTCTTCTTCCGAGTGAACAAGGTGTGATTCCCACAATTTATCGTACAGTGTTTTCGCCATCATCTAAAACCCATTATGAAAAGAAGCCAACTCTAAATAAAGCTTCGAGGCCGAGCCTCAAAAAAGAGCTTTCAATTATGCCATAATTGTGCGGCGCAAAACCGCTGGACGGCACTTTTTAATTCTTCATTTTTCAAAACAAAATTCTTAGAATTCACAATTAACCAAAGCAAATTCTAAAATTTTTTAAACTACGGCAAAAACACCAACTAAAATTCAGCCACCCAAGGCAAATATATGCGCAATATAATGATTAAATTAGAGTTGCACATCACCGCATTGGGCACGATGGCGTAGCGCATGATCCATCAAAACTAACGCCAACATCGCCTCCGCTATCGGTGCAGCACGAATACCGACACAAGGATCATGACGGCCAAAGGTCTCGACCATCACAGGATTATCGTCTTTATCAACGGATCGTTTCGGTGTCCGGATAGAGGAAGTAGGCTTGATTGCCATTGAAACGCAAATATGTTGTCCGGTCGAAATGCCCCCCAAGATGCCGCCGCTGTGATTACTCTGAAAACCTTGCTCAGTAATTTCATCACCATGATACGAACCGCGTTGGGCAACAGTTGCGAATCCATCGCCGATTTCCACCCCTTTGACCGCATTAATTCCCATCATCACATAAGCGATATCAGCATCAAGTCTGTCGTAGATAGGCTCACCCAAGCCAACAGGTACATGGCTCGCGATCACATCGACCCTCGCACCTATGGAATCGCCATCTTTGCGCAATTGATCCATGTAGGTTTCTAATCGTGCGATCAGATCTGCATCCGCGGTGGGCGCAAAAAATGGATTATTCGTCGTGTGCTCCCAAGCTTCAAACGGGATTTCGATCTCACCCAATTGACGCATCCCCGCATGAAACTGAGTGCCAAATTTTTGCCGCAACCATTTTTTTGCAATTGCTCCAGCACCCACCACAGGCGCGGTCAGGCGCGCAGAAGATCGGCCGCCGCCCCGCGGATCTCGGATGCCATATTTTTTCCAATAAGTGAAATCAGCATGTCCAGGGCGAAAAGTATCAACAATATTGCCGTAATCTTTGCTACGCTGATCTTCATTTTTGATCAATAACGCGATCGGTGCGCCCGTCGTTTTTCCCTCATAAACGCCCGATAAGATTTCTACCCGATCCGCTTCTTGACGTTGCGTCACGTGCCGGGAGGTTCCCGGCTTGCGCCTATCTAAATCAGGTTGAATATCGGCTTCCGACAACTCCATCCCCGGAGGGCAACCGTCGATCACGCAGCCAATAGCAGACCCGTGTGACTCGCCAAAAGTAGTGACCGTGAACAAAGTACCAAGTGTATTACCAGACATAATATTTACGCTTAGAGTGATTGAATGCGAAGCATTTTATCAGCCTTGCCTTCTTTCTTCAGTGAATCTGGCAAATCGCCAAATCATGTGCCGCAAAAATCAGAGAAATTACTGACATTTGCGACAAACCAACAGTTTATTGTGCTGAACTTGTTTTATACTGAGACTATACAGGTATACCTTAAAAGAAATATTTACAAAATTGAACATGCATCGTGTCTTAGTATCACCCCCGTCTTTGGAGCCGGAACCTCATGAGTGAAATTCATCATTCACACGACGATGCACTTGTTTTCATGGATGAAGTTACCACAGACCACTCATCCCTGATTCACGCGGTCAAGTCGAGTTGGCGCATCATGATCATCGACGATGATCCAGATGTCCATTCCGCAACTATGTTTGCGCTAGGCAATTTAGAAATACAAAATCGCCCTTTAAGTTTTTTACACGCCTATTCTGCCAACGAAGCACGTACCATTCTGGCTCAAGAGTCCGACATCGCCGTCATTTTGTTGGATGTCGTCATGGAGCAAGAAGATGCCGGACTAAATCTGGTCAATTACGTACGCAAAAACTTGGGGCTCAATGATGTTCGTATCATCCTTAGAACCGGGCAACCTGGCTATGCACCAGAGATAGATGCGATTCGCGACTACGACATCAACGACTACAAAACAAAGTCCGAGCTCACGCGCACCAAACTGTACACCACAGTCACGTCCGCGATCCGCTCTTACGAGCAAATTTGCTCCATCACCGCCAGCCAACGCGGACTTGAATTAATCGTCAATGCCAGCACTGAGTTGATGTCACAAAAGGGATTGCAGAATTTCTCATCTGGCGTCTTGCAACAAATTTCCAGCTTATTAGGGCGCAAAATTGATGGATTCATCTGCAGCCCGCGAGACGAACAACTCAGGGTGAATGACTTAGCGGAATTAGAAATCATCGCCGCCAACAGTATTTTTACGCCATTGATAGCGCAACTTGCGAGCGCCATTGAACACTCCGAAATCCGCCAAATGATTGGTCAGGCGCTAGTCACACGTAACAATCTGTTCTCGCCCCACGCGACACTATTGCTGTTCGAAAGTGTCGATCAAAAAGATGTCGCCGTTTATCTGCAATCGCCAATGAGCGAATTAGATAAGCGCTTACTTGACGTCTTCTGCAGCAATATCTCAGTTGGACTGAGCAATGTCATGCTCAGTTCACGTCTGCACCGCTTTGCTTATTTCGACCCGTTGACAGGTTTAGCGAATCGCCTAAAACTGTTACAAACGCTCACCGAAACACTGCAATCACCGCAAAAAGAACAAAGCGTTTTATCGCTCATCGATATTGACCATTTTGCGGAAACCAACGACGCTCTTGGGCATCAGTTTGGCGACTTATTGCTATGTGCGGTTGCCAAGCGTTTATTGACTAATTTTGGCACCAGTTGCCACCTTTCTCGTGTTGGCGGCGACACCTTTGCATTGTTGGGTGACCAGCAATCCGTCAACCCAGACAATATCTTCAAAATTTTTCATCATCCCTTTGACGTTGACAATCAAGATGTCCAACTCTCTTCCACCATAGGACTGGTCAAATTAAAAAATTACGACGGCGGCAGCTCTGACGCATTAAAAGACACCAATATCGCCCTAAAGCGTGCCAAAACACATCAACGCTCCTCTTACAGCTATTTCACGCTAGACATGGGGGTAGAAATTCGCGAACGGGTACGCATGATGCATGCCTTACGTGCTGCGTTTGACAATGAACGCTTATTTGTGGTTTTCCAACCTCAGATCGACATGATTACCAACGAAGCAGTTGGTGCGGAAGCGCTACTCCGCTGGAAAACTGAAGACGGTAGTTTCATCCCCCCAGATCAGTTCATTCCGATTGCAGAATATTCCGGACTCATTGTCGATATTGGCGAATGGGTCTTACGTAGTGCTTGTCACGAGTTAGTGCAAATTCATGCACAAGGCTATACTGACTTTAAGATGGCAATCAACGTCTCCCAAGCGCAGTTTTCTCACCCCCTATTTTTGCAAATTTTAGAACGCGCGCTACACGACACGGGTGCCCCAGCCAACTATGTCGAGCTGGAAATCACTGAATCGATGGCGATGACTGATCCCGAATTGCTTATCAAGACCTTACATCACATCAAACAACTGGGCGCACAGATTTCTATCGATGATTTCGGCACTGGCTTTTCTTCATTGAGCCACCTACAAAAACTCAACGTTGATAAACTCAAAATCGACCGCGCCTTTGTCAATGAGATCGGTGAAAATGCCGATGAAGGCAGCATCGCCAAAATGATCGTCCAGCTTAGCCAAAGCCTGAACATCAAAGTCATCGCTGAAGGCGTGGAGACAGAGCATCAGGCCAAAACCTTATTATCATTTGGATGTCGCCTGGCACAAGGATATTTTTATGCCCGTCCCCTAACCAAAGAAGATTTGAAGATCTGGCTGATTGACAACGAACAAATCTCAATTCGGCAACCTACGTGAGCCAGCCATAAGGCGTGAGGCAGGCAAGACCACATCATAGGGTACAAAAAGAGTGATGCAAACAACGCAGATCCGGAAATTTTCATACTAAATTCTCCTTTCTATTCCACCGTTTGAGCAGCCTATCGCAAAGCGATCCACTTACAGGTACTTTTTCGATAAAGTGCCTGTAAATCTTACGGATAACCCTAGGCCGCTTCTCCAATCTGATCCGCTTCTACATTTCATGCATCCAGACACCTTAGACACCATCCTACAAATATTACGTCGAACACTTATTTGGCTAGGCATCGCTTTTGATCGCACTGCAACTTGGGTAGGGAAGCTCTCGTGGTGGAAATTTTTTCTGTTCGCCATCCTCTTGCTCGCGTCCGCCGACATCATTCAAGACACATTTTTTTCTCGCAGTGACAATGCGCCGGCAAAACGCAGCGCAGATTTGGCAAAACGCAAAGCCAGCGAACTCGAGAAAAAGCAAGCCAACAAGTCAGACGATAAGAAACTCGAAATCGACAATACCGGAATACGCATCAAAGCTCCGGAAAAAGTCAGAGCAGGAAAACGTATCGACATCACTGCCAATGGCGTACAGGTCATCGACGAAGATTTGGAGAAGAATAATTCTGCAGCAAATACGATTGACCAAAGCAAAGACTTTAAGATTCCCGACATCACGATCGACAACAACGAACTTCACATCAAGCTCCCCAAAGAAGTCACACGTGAGATTCGATCCGAAATGGAGCGCGCTGCAAATGACGCAGCCGAGGCCGCCTCCGACGTCGAAAAAACCAAATCCTCACGGTGGTTTCATAATTTCGTATTGTTATTGGTCTTCGGCTTATTTGGTATGAAAGCGCTGTTAGGCGGCAAAGTCAGGGCGGAAGCTAAAGCGAAGGAAGCCAATGCCAGCGCAGAGCGCGAAGCTCTGTTACGACAAGTCAGTGAAGCGCAAATGCAAATGATGCAGGCACAGGTTGAACCGCATTTTTTGTTCAACACGCTCGCGTCTGTCGAATACCTGATAGAAACCGACCCACCACGCGCGGCAAAAATGCAAAGAAGTCTGATTGCCTACTTACGGGCGGTTTTACCACAAATGCGGGAAAACGCGGCCAAAACGAATCTGGGCAGAGAAGCAGACATGGTCAAAGCTTATCTCGATTTATTAAAGATGCGCATGGAAGAACGCCTCACTATCGACTATTTAATGCCAGACAGCCTGCGCAATGCATCCTTTCCACCGATGATGTTGCAGTCTCTCGTAGAAAACGCGATCAAACACGGTCTCGAAGTCAAAGCCGAAGGTGGCACGCTGCAATTTAGAGCCGAAAGGACAGACACTATGCTACGTGTCATCATTAAAGACGATGGACTTGGTTTTGGCGCCGTCCCCAGTAATGGCACAGGATTAGGATTACAAACCAGAATTAACTATTCTTGGAGAAGCAAAAAATGGTGAGGAAGCAGTACAACTGGTCGATAGCCTGCAACCTGATTTGGCTTTTCTCGATATCCGTATGCCAGCCAAAACAGGTCTGGAAGCGGCAAAAGAAATCGGCATCAAATCCCATATCGTCTTCATCACTGCGTACGACCAATATGCCGTTGAAGCATTTGATCAAGGAGCCGTCGATTACGTCTTAAAACCAGCCGATCCAGAAAGGCTCAGCAAAACCGTCGAACGGCTGAAAGCACGCTTAACTACATCGACCGAGCCCAATGACATGAGCAATATGTTGGCGCAACTGGCAAAACAATTGGGCATCGCACCAAAGCCAACTTATCTGCAGTGGATACAAGCTTCAATAGGGCAAGAATTACGCTTGATCCCAGTCGAAGACATCCTGTTTTTTCAATCCGACGAAAAATACACACGAGTACAAACTGCGAGTTACGAAGCACTGATACGCAAACCTGTACGAGATCTCGCCGAAGAACTCGATCCCAATTTATTCTGGCAAATTCATCGCTCCACGCTAGTCAATTCAAAAGCGATTTCAGGCGTCGTCCGAGACATGCGAGGCCGTCATTTAGTGCAAATCAAGGGACTCACAGAAAAGCTCGAAGTCAGCCGCAGTTTTGTGCATTTATTTAAGCAGATGTAAGTCTCATCTTCACTTCTTTCACCGTACCTTTGAGAGCCTGCTATGCGAATTCTTGTTGCACTTAGTATTTCAATCTTATTTTGTAATTTTTTTCCACAAGCGGCTCGCGCAGATAGTGGAAAAACCCCACTTAGCAGATGTGAACGAAGCAATGAAAAAACGATCGTATCACTGAGCACAAGCCAACAAGGCTTTCGAGTCAACAATTTATATACAAGTAAAAGTTTAAATACGAAAAGCCGCAGCTCGCTGGCGGGTGATTTTGTCATTGGCTTAACCGCGCTTGAGTCCAAGACAATGATAGATATTGGTGGTGCAATCTGGGCAGATCGCGAAACAGGGGGGGAATGTTTCGCCGCAAAAATAAAAATTCAACTTATTTACGAGCCAATCGATGTCTTC
>JACQDW010000056.1 GCA_016200845.1 Burkholderiales bacterium
ACAATTTGGCAACAGGCTGTTGCCAAATTAAGCGATAAAACTTGGGCGGGCGCGGAATTAAATTTATCCGCACTGTTAGCTAAAATTCCTTGGGGACATCATATCCAGATTTTCACCAAATGCAGCAGTGTAGAAGAAGCTCGTTTCTATATCGCCCAGACGCTAGAGCAAGGCTGGAGTCGCGATGTACTGGCAATGCAGTTAAAGTCAAATTTGTATGCCCGCGCTGGGAAGGTGGTGAGCAATTTTTCGCGCACTTTGCCTTTGCCGCAATCCGATTTGGCGCAACAGACTTTGAAAGATCCTTATACCTTTGATTTTATGGCGATGACATTGCCCTACAACGAAGCGGATGTTGAGCGCCAGTTGACTCAACACATCACCCAGTTTTTGTTGGAGCTAGGAAAAGGCTTTGCTTTTATTGGGCGACAGTACCATCTTGAAGTTGCTGGTAACGACTATTATCTCGACCTATTGTTTTATCACGTTAGGTTGAAATGCTACGTCGTAGTGGAGCTAAAAAATCGTCAATTTATTCCAGAATTTGCGGGAAAGCTCAATTTTTATTTGTCTGCCGTTGATAGCATATTAAAGCGTGACGATGATCAGCCCACGATAGGGTTGCTGTTGTGCCGCGACAAAAATAATATTGAAGTCGAGTTTGCTTTGCGCGACATGAATAAGCCCATGGGCGTGAGCGAATATACCTTGGTTGAAGCTTTGCCCGACAATCTCAAAGGTGCGATGCCGACTGTGCAAGAAATCGAGCAGGATCTGAAACAATTGCAGCGAAAAGAAAGCGATTGACGTTGCTGCGAATGGAGTAAAGGCAACGTTGCATTTGCTTACAGGGTCTTCATTTTTCGCACACAATTTTTAGCTAGACTCATTGAACTACTTCTCTAGAGTCGTCTTATGAAAATCTTCCCTTCTCAGTTTTTCAATTTACTCGCCGCCCTGGCTCTGTGCTCTGGTTTGTCAGCCTGCGGAGGACGATCTGTGGCGAATGATTCTGCGCCAGCGACTGTGTCTATGTCAGCCCCGCCAGCCCCCGCCTTGAGTGTGGTGAGCGTGGACGGAGCGCGGTCACGGTATCAGATTACGCAGTCGGGTGATGGTGTGCGGGTGTGGGATGTGCAGGGTGTGGAGCCGGTGCGGGTTTTTTCTGCTCCTGCAAAAATTGTATTTAGCGATCAGAGCGTCAATCTGCAAGTGGTTGTGTTGGCGCGGCAGATTTCTGAGGCGCAGTTACAGTCTTTGATTGAGCTCTACATCGCCTTTTTTAATCGTATTCCCGATGCCGATGGTGTGGAGTATTGGATTAATGAGCTTAAGCGTGGGGTGAGCTTGGCGCAGATAGCCGATCACTTTTATAACGCGGGGCGCTTGTATCCAGAATTGACGGGCTATTCTGCGACCATGAGTGATGTCGATTTTGTGCGCATGGTGTATAAAAATGTCTTGGGACGTAGTGGCAGCACGGCACCGGATGCGACGGAATTAAATTATTGGGCGAATGAGATTCAAAGTGGGCGGTTTTCTCGTGCGACTTTAATTAACGCGATGCTGGTGTCCGCCCGCAGTTTTGCTAATGATGTGCGCTATGCTTGGGTGACTGCTTTGCTGAATCACAAATTGAGTGTGGCCAGGCGGCTGGCGGTGGAGCAGGGGATCAGCTACTTGACTGCGGATGAGAATATCCAGCGTGGCATGGCGATTGTCGCTGCAATTAGTGCGACGGATGTCAGCGCAGCTTATGCAGTTGCAGCGATGCCTGATACGCAATTGAATTTGTTCTCTGTCGATCCAACACAAGTCGCCGTGATGCTTGCCAACGCTCAGGATGGCGCAGTGAGTCTGCGTTTTAAATTGCCGGAGTCTGTGAGCGCCAACAGCACCGTGATCGCCAATTGCAGCGATGGCAGTAAGATGGTCAGTAGCAGTGTGAGCGCCACTCAAAATACGATACAAGTGGCGGGACTACAAAATGGCAGCCGCTATTTTTGCGGCGTGAGTGTCCAAACTTCGGCTGGTCTGCAAGCGACATCAAGCGCCATAGCACTAGTGCCGCAGCGTGTGGAAGCCGGACAATTTAACGGCAATGTGGTGCTCGGCGCACCGACGCAAAATTCGGTGAAAGCGAATATTTATTCACCAGATCAAAGCGGCACGGTGTCGATTTCGTATGGCTTGCAATCGGGCGTGTATCCCCAAAAAACCGCGAGCGCGAGTTTGATCGCAGGCCAGCCTTTGGAGATGAATATAGATCAGTTGCAGGCAGATGCACGTTACTACTATCGCGTTAATTTTCAGAGTAGTAGTGGCGTTGGTTCTGGGCCTGTGGCGGAGGCGAATTTTCATACCGCGCGCTCGGCGGGAAGTGAATTTATTTTTACGATACAGGGCGATTCTCATCCAGAGCGTCCGAATGAATTTAACGCCAGTTTGTATAGCCGTAGCTTAGCAACGGCGGCGGCTGATTTGACGGATTTTCATATTTGCCTGGGCGATGATTTTAGTGTGGACAGCTTAAACCCGGGCACAGTCACACAATCGCAAGTGGTAGAGCGCTATCGTATTCAACGCCCTTATCTTGGCACCATCGGTCGCGGTGCCCCGGTGTTTTTGGTCAATGGCAATCACGAGCAATCGGCGGGTTATTTGCTCAATGGCAGCGCCGATAATGTCGCTGTGTGGGCGCAAAATGCGCGCAATGCTTACTACTCGCAGCCGGCACCGGATGGGTTTTATACTGGCAACGCAGTCAGCATTCCATTCATTGGTTTGCCGCGAAATTATTATGCCTGGACTTGGGGTGACGCCCTGTTTGTGGTGATTGATCCTTACCTCCCTTCTCCGGTGCCGCTGGCAACGATATTTGGCAACACACCGATCAACAAAGATAGCTGGGCGGTGACACATGGCGATGTGCAATATCAATGGTTGAAGACGACTTTAGAAACAAGTAAAGCGAAATATAGATTTGTGTTCGCGCATCACGTCATGGGAGCCGGGCGCGGCGGCGTCGAAGTGGCGCATCTGGCGGAGTGGGGTGGGCAAAGCAAGACTGGTGTGAACGAATTTGCCGCCAAGCGCCCGAGTTGGAGTAGTCCTATTCATCAACTGATGGCAGCGAATAAAGTGAATGTGTTTTTTCAGGGGCACGATCATATTTGGGTGCGCCAGCAATTAGATGGGGTGACCTATCAGACTTTGTCGGAGCCAGCGAATCCCACTTATGGATTTTCGGAATGGGATTCCGCCTATTTGTCCGGCGATAAGTTTCCCAACACCGGATATACCCGCGTCACTGTCAAGCCAGCGGGTGTGAAAGTGGATTATGTGCGCAGTTATTTGCCCGCTGACGAAAGCGCGACGCGTGTGCATGGCGCGACTGCATTTTCGTATACTTTGCAGGCGCGTTAGCAGCTTTTAGAACTTGGCGTAGTACAGCAAAAACATATCTGCGGTGAGTTGTATCACTTGCTTTTGCTGGGCTGCACTGAGCATGGCTTGCCCCATCGCGATTTGTGGCCAAAACGCGATTGCCTTGAGCTGACCTTGCAGCATATCGCCCATCAAATTTGGATCACCCGCCTTGAGCTTGCCATCGGCTTGCGCAGCCTTGATCCAGGCGACGATACCACCTTCCTGACTGTTTAATTTTTCTACCATATCGCGTGCGCGGTCGGGCGCGTGTATGGTCGCCGCCACCGCGACGCGAGCCAGATCGATAAAATTCACATCGCAGAGCATGCGCATTTTCCCTTTCAAAAAATCGATTAGCTGCTCCTTCAAGCTGCGTTCAGCTTGGTATGTCAATTCATGCTGCGAGGCCGCGCTTTTCCAAAGTTGCAGCAAAATCGCCGTGAACAAATCGTCCTTGCTGGGGAAATGGTTGTACACCGTGCGTTTAGATACCTCTGCGGTCGCCGCGATTTTGTCCATGCTGGTCGCATCAAAACCCTGCGAGCGAAATTCGCTGATCGCAGCCTGAATGATCGCTTCGCGCTTGCGGTCAGTTTGGCGTAGTGGTGTTGTCATAGTAGGCAAGAGTGGCAAGGCAATCGCCGGATTGGCGTTTTTTTAGAATTTTACACTAGGCAGTTTACTTTTAAGAAGTTTGGAACTACACTGTGTAGTGTACATTTTTGATCTGAGTCAAATTGAACGTGCTAAGTCTATGCATGTTAGCTGACTCAGCCAACACTAATCGAGGTGCGATGATGGAAATGGTAGATACGGGTAGTGCTGCAATGGATAAAAACACAGTGCTTACTTCCTCCGCAGTGACAAAATTGGATGGGAGTAAATTTCGCAACGACAAAGCCCTGCGTGAACCAGGTTTCCTGAAATCATTACACATCGCCTGGAATTTTTTCTTTCATAAGCCTGCCGATACGGTACCGGTCGGCAGTATCCCCGTGTTCGAATTGACCCGTGCGCAGCTAGAGGCTGCGCCGGATAACACTTTATATCGGCTTGGACATTCCACCCTGCTACTCAAGATGCAGGGCACATTTTGGCTGACCGATCCGGTGTTTTCAGAGCGCGCCTCGCCTTTTCAGTGGCTGGGGCCCAAGCGTTTTCATGATGCGCCTATCAGCATTGCCGATTTGCCGCCCATTAAGGGCGTCATTCTGTCGCACGATCATTATGACCATCTGGATCAAGCCGCCGTCATGGCGCTGGCTGACAAGGTTGAACATTTTGTGACACCAACTGGTGTCGGCGACCATCTAATCGCCTGGGGCATCGCCGCCGAAAAAGTCCATCAGCGTGACTGGTGGCAAGCGGTGAACATCGCTGGCATAGAGTTTGTCGCCACACCGGCGCAACATTTTTCTGGACGTAGCTTGACCGATCGTGACCGTACTCTGTGGGCGTCGTGGGTGATCCTGAACCAAGACCAACACATCTTCTTTAGCGGCGACTCGGGCTATTTCAAGGGATTTAAAGAAATCGGCGACAAATACGGTCCTTTCGACTTAACTCTGATAGAAACCGGTGCCTATGATAAGCAGTGGCCAGACGTCCACATGCAGCCAGAAGAAAGTCTGCAAGCACACCTCGATCTACGCGGCAAACGCCTGCTGCCCATCCACAACGGCACCTTTGATCTCGCTCTGCACGCATGGTATGAACCGTTCGAGCGCATCGTCACACTAGCAGCCCAGCGTGGCGTCAAAATCAGCACGCCCCAAATGGGCGAAGCAGTCGATATCGCCGAAGCACAACCCGGCCAACGCTGGTGGCTAGCGACCTTGCCGGAGCCATCGTCGCCAACGATAGCGTCAAGCGCACATCAGGCTATCGGGCCAAGTGAATAATCCCCCACCCAAACAAACATCACCTTCATACAGTACGGCAGTTTGGCCAGGTGAATTGCTAGTTGTCGAATGTTTGTTGTGAACAAGTCGTCGTCTGCTCAAGCGATATTTGCATCTAATGATTCAAAAAACATAGTTTTCTTTCTTAATATGTCATGCTTAGAATAGTTCTTGTAAAACGCTGTATTTAACGTATTATTGTAAAAAATTGGTTTAATTACTTATTTGTAGCGATTTATGAACCTCTTCGAACTTGGACAATCTCTGAAAGACGCCCGTATTCGGCAACAGCTCACGCAAGGTGAGCTGGCTGCGCGTACGGGGGTGAGTTTGTCTAGCATCTCGGGTTTGGAGCGCGGGATTCTTTCCGAGATTGGGGTTGTCAAACTAGTGCAGTTGTTTGCAGCGTTGGGTTTGGAGTTATATACGCGTCCGGTAGGGCTGCGTCGTACCTTGGATGATGCGCGACAAGAACAGTTGGTTGGCTTAGGGCTGCCGATTGGCATTCAACAGGTGCCCAGTCAATTTGTTGTGGGTTCGGGCAGCGTTGATGTGCAAGGCGTCACAGGGAAGGCACAAGCTCCACGAAAGCGAGTGCGACATTCAAAAAAGCGAGAGCCCCATGAGTAAACAGCTCGACGTTTATGTACTTGATCGTTTGGTCGGTGTGCTTAGCGATCAGGGGCAACACTATGTTTTCAACTATATGCCTGATACGCCACCCAACTATTTGGTCTCGCTGACGATGCCTGTGCGCCTTGAAAGCTATGTATGGCAACGCTCCTTATTTCCGTTCTTTCAGCAAAATTTACCCGAGGGTTTTAAAAAGGATGTGATTCGTCAGCGCCTTGGCCCTCATGCTGATGTGACAGATTGGGGTTTGCTTGCCTTGACTGGTAAGAACGTAATCGGGCGAGTCAGAGTCGTACCGCACGGAACGGCAATCACAAAGACGTTCTCTCATATTGAAGTCGCAGCTATTTTGGCGAGCGAAGATTCCCAATCGAGCTTATTACGTTATCTCAACGAAGGCGTGCTTGAAGGTATTTCTGGTGTGATGCCAAAGGCCTTGAATTCGAGCGCTGATGCAAAAACGACGGTGTGGACAGACGAGCTTATTTTGAAAACCGGCACTCAAGAATTGCCCGGTTTGGCTATCAACGAATATCTCTGCCTGGAAGTGGCGCGAGCGGCGGGCTTGGACGTGCCGCAAACGGCATTGTCAGACGATGGTCAGGTATTGGCGGTGGAGCGCTTTGATCGAAAGCTGCAGCAACAGTTCGCGCTAGAGGATTTTTGTGCAATCGCTGCTTTTGATCCTGTGAATAAGTATCGTTGTTCGCTCGAGCGCTTGATTGATTTGCATAATGAGTATGTCGTATCGGAGAGACGGCAGGAGAGCGCCCGGCAATTGTATAAGCTCATCGTATTGAACTATGCTTTGCATAATGGCGATGCGCATTTGAAGAATTTTGCGCTGGTTTATACCCATTACGACGACGCGTTTCTTGCCCCCATTTATGATGTCGTGACCACCTCCGCCTATCCTCATCTGGAAGACAAGCCCGCATTGAGCTTACTAGGAAAGAAAGCCTGGTGGATGGGGAAACAACTGCGATTACTTGGAACCACGCGTTTGTCTTTGTTGGCACGTGATGTTGACGAAATTGAGCTCAAGATCCATCAAGCGATTGACCAAGTTATGCCTGTCTTAGCTGCGATGACAGAGCGCTATTCCTATTTTCGGGAAACTGGCAAACGCATGTTGGTGGAATGGAGCTCGGGTAAGCAAGACATTACAGCCACTGCGAAAAAGAGAGTGGAATCAAAAGCCGATGTTCTGGAAGGCTATAATCTTTCCGACGTAAAAGCACGGAAGAAAAAGACTGTGGCAAATCCAGACTCTCCATTCAAAATGAAAAAATAGGGATGCGTGAGGGTAATGCCGTTCAGTTTAGTTCAAGTAATCGAGGCGCCATTCTCGCGCCGACGAGACCGAGCGCCTTTTGGCATTTACGCCGATGGAGTCCCGCCTTCGCGGGATTGACAGAGCCAATTTATGGCTTCATTGAACCCCATTTATAAAGACCTTGGCATAACTGCCGCTCGCGCGAGAAGGCGCTTTGTCGTTACGTCGACTTGTGTCGCTCAATGATGGAGGCGCAGTAACTTCGTGAGCTACCCCGCCAAATTAATAATCCCCCCACCCAAACAAACATCGCCGTCATACAGCACTGCGGATTGGCCGGGGGTGACTGCCCATTGGGCTTCGTTGAAATTTAATTGAAATTGTTCGGTGTTTCCGCTGAAGTTGCATGCCATGTCGGGTTGGCGATAGCGGGTTTTTGCTGAGAGTTTTTCTATCGTCGGCGCGTGTCCTGCCACCCAGCTCACTTGTGCTGCTTCTAGCATGGAGGAGAGCAGCCAAGGGTGGTCGTGGCCTTGTACCGCGTACAGGCGATTATTCTCTACGTCTTTGCGCGCCACATACCAGGCGTCGCTGCTGCCGTCTTCGTTTTGATGCGATTTGATGCCGCCTATGCCTATGCCTTTGCGTTGTCCCAGTGTGTAAAAACTCAGGCCCACATGTTTGCCTATGACTTCTTCTTCGGGTGTGCGGATTTCGCCCGGGGCGTAGGATAAATAACGATTTAAAAATTCGCGGAATGGGCGTTCGCCGATGAAGCAAATGCCGGTGGAGTCTTTTTTCTTTGCGTTTGGTAAATTGATTTGTTCGGCGATTTTGCGCACTTCGGTTTTGTTGATTTCACCGAGTGGAAACAGGGTGTTTTTTAATTGCGCTTGGTTGAGTCGGTGCAGGAAATAACTTTGATCTTTGCTGGCGTCCACCGCTTTGAGCAACTGAAACTCGCCATCGACTTCGCGCACGCGGGCGTAGTGGCCGGTGGCGATGTAGTCGGCACCGAGTTTCATGGCATGGTCGAGAAAGGCTTTGAATTTGATCTCGGCATTGCACAGCACATCGGGATTCGGTGTGCGGCCTGCTTGGTATTCGCGCAAGAATTCGGCGAAGACGCGATCTTTGTATTCGGCTGCAAAATTGACGGTTTCGATATCGACACCGACCACGTCGGCGACACTCACGGCGTCGATCAGGTCTTCGCGGGTGGAGCAATATTCGGAGTTGTCATCGTCTTCCCAATTCTTCATAAAAAGACCGATGACTTCGTAGCCTTGCTGTTTTAAGAGCCATGCCGAAACCGAGGAATCCACCCCACCTGACATGCCGATGACGACGCGCTTTTTGCTCATGTGTTCTCTTGATGACTTATTTATTACTTGGTTAATACGCTGGGGTGGGTGTACATCAGCGCGAGTGGCGCTCTTTGTCCGGCCAGATAGTCCTGCAAGCACTGCAACACCAGTGGGCTGCGGTGGTGTTCCTGGCAGGCGAGGATGTCTTCATAGCTCATCCACATCGCGCGCAAGATGCCTTTGTCCAGCGGTCTGTCTTGTTGCGCCACGGCTTTGCCGCAAAAGGCGAAGCGCAAATACGTCACTTCTTTGCCGCTATTGGGCGAAATAAATTTGGACATATAGGTGCCGACCAAGGCTTCTGGCTCAAAATCATGCGCGGTCTCTTCTAAGGTTTCGCGGATGACGGCTTGCACCAGGCTTTCATTCGGATCGAGATGTCCAGCGGCCTGATTGATTTTGAGGCCATCTTTGGTGGTCTCTTCTATCATCAAAAATTCTTCTTGGTCACCGTTTTGACGTGTCACGATGGCAGCAACGGTGACGGAGGGTTTCCAGACTTCAGACATGGCGTACTTTGTTTCAATAAAATAGTGCGCTATTTTAACCGCTCTCTGGGTGGCTCGCGCGGAATTGCGTGTGGATTAGAAGTGCTTTTGCCGCAGAGGCGCAGACGACGCAGAGATTGTTGTGTGACTGGTATGCACACAAATGAGGGATTTATTTGCTAATAAAGATTCTGTCTATAGTTAAAACACTCAAAATAATTATCGATATAGATAGGAAATTGAGATTGATTTGATCACGATTTGATCGGCTTATTACGGCGAGAAAGCCCCATTTAGTGCGAGTTTGCGTGAAGAAGAGAAGTTTGGTGTGACTGAACATGTTCAGGCCTGATCAGGGCTAGACTTCGTTTTCATCGTCTAAAGAGCTGAATTGCCGTGTCAGATTTTGAGGTTTTTCGTGTAATATCCTTGTCGAATATCATCTGTAACATCAATGGCAGTCATGGTTTGAGTACCAGCAATACCGGAATTGCCGTACTGCTTTTATCCAAAGTGATGCGGTCTGCAGACAAAATAATGGACGATGGATTTACATCGTCGTCGAAAAAACTATCAAGAGGAGTCTTAACTATGAAAATCGGCATTCCCGCCGAAACACGGCCGGGCGAGACGCGCGTTGCAGCGACGCCTGAAACGGTCAAAAAATATGTCGCAGCCAAACATCAAGTGATGGTGCAGTCGGGCGCTGGTGTGTCTTCGTCGATCACCGATGAGGCGTATCAAGCGGCTGGTGCAACGATTGCCTCCGCCGCTGATGTTTTTGGCGCAGACATGGTGCTCAAGGTACGTGCGCCATCCGAACAAGAACGTGCGTTGATGAAATCTGGCACGGTGGTGGTGGGGATGCTCAACCCATTTGACGCAGACAATATTGCGGCGATGGCAGCGCATGGACTCACGGCTTTCTCGCTGGAGGCAGCGCCGCGTATTACGCGTGCACAGTCTTTGGACGTGTTGTCTTCGCAGGCGAATATTGCCGGATACAAGGCGGTCATGTTGGCGGCCAATACTTACCAACGCTTTATGCCGATGTTGATGACGGCGGCTGGTACGGTGAAAGCGGCGCGCGTGTTGATTATGGGCGTGGGTGTCGCTGGCTTGCAGGCGATTGCAAC
This sequence comes from Burkholderiales bacterium, assembly GCA_016200845.1. Taxonomy (GTDB): domain Bacteria; phylum Pseudomonadota; class Gammaproteobacteria; order Burkholderiales; family Burkholderiaceae_D; genus Undibacterium. The sequence continues at coordinate 10,231 of JACQDW010000056.1, forward strand.
GGCCAAGCGTCTCGGTGCGGTGATTGAGGCATCTGACGTGCGCCCTCCAGTGAAAGAGCAAGTCGAATCTCTCGGTGCAAAATTTATTGATGTGCCTTACGAGACCGATGAAGAGCGTGAGATTGCTAAAGGTGTTGGCGGCTATGCGCGCCCTATGCCCGCGGCATGGATGGCGCGTCAGGCTGCCTTGGTGCATGAGCGTGCCAAGCAAGCGGACATCATCATCACCACCGCATTAATCCCTGGTCGCAAAGCACCGGTTTTGATTTCAGAAGAAACCGTCAAGGCGATGAAACCTGGCTCCGTGATTGTCGATATGGCGGTTGAACAAGGCGGTAATTGTCCTTTGTCTGAGCTAAACAAAACCGTTACCAAATACGGCGTGCACATCATCGGCGAACCCAATCTGGCAACGCTGGTCGCAGCCGATGCATCGGCACTGTATGCGCGCAATATTCTCGATTTCTTAAAACTGATCATCGATAAAGATGCGAATTTGGCGATCAATAAAGAAGACGAAATCGTGGTTGCCACCATGCTGTGTTCTGGTGGCGAAGTGTTGAAGAAGTAATTTGAAAGAAAATGAAAAACATTTGAACCGCAGAGGACGCAGAGTTTTGAGCAGAAATTCTCCGCGTTTTCTGCGCCTCTGCGGCGAGTGTTTTTCTATTTGTTTTATCAGCAGGTTTTAAAAAATAAGTAGTTGAGGAAATTATGCAAAGAAATATGTTACGCGCCAAGATTCACCGTGTCTCCGTGACTCAATGTGATTTGAACTATGAAGGTTCATGCGGCATCGACCAAGATCTGCTCGACGCAGCCGACATTAAGGAACACGAAAGAATCGAACTCTACAACATCAATAACGGAGAGCGTTTTGCGACTTATGCGATCAAGGGTAAGCGCGGCAGCGGCGAAATCTCCTTAAATGGTGCGGCAGCGCGGCGCGTACAACTGGGCGACTTAATGATCATCTGTACTTATGCACCGATGGACGATGAAGTAGCAGAAAACTTCAAACCGAAAGTCGTCTTCGTCGATGCAAAAAACAAGATCACTAGTTTGAAAGAATATTGATTTGTTTGATGTTTGTATTGAGATTTGTACCGAAATTTGAACACTGCTGAAAATCCCTTTTTGAATCAAATAAGAGTGAAGTGAGAATGTCCCAGCGTGTTGGGGGCAAGCGAGTAATTTTTGCTTTAGTCTTCTAAATAAAGAGAGAACGTCATGGAAGTTAGTCATACACTCACCAACCTGATCATTTTTGTGCTGGCCATTTATGTTGGTTATCACGTGGTCTGGACAGTGACCCCCGCATTGCATACGCCTTTGATGGCGGTGACCAATGCGATTTCTGCGATCATCATCGTGGGAGCGATGTTAGCAGCTGGCTTGACCGAAGGTGCGCTGGCACAAGTGATGGGCACGTTGGCGGTGGCGCTGGCCGCAGTCAATGTGTTCGGTGGCTTTTTGGTCACACAAAGGATGTTGGAAATGTTTAAGAAAAAAGAGCCGAAGATCAAAGCGGCTGCTGCTGAAAACGGGGAGGCACGATAATGAGTATGAATCTCGTGACGATGCTTTACCTGATTGCATCGGTTTGTTTTATCCAAGCTTTAAAAGGCTTATCACATCCTTCTTCCGCGCGTAAAGGCAATGCCTTTGGTATGGTCGGTATGGCGATTGCGGCGTTCACCACGGTCGCCTTAATCGTCAAGCTCAAAAACGAATCTGGTGGCGCGGAACTTGGTTACGGCCTAGTTGCCCTGGGCGTGAGTGTTGGTGGCGGTATCGGTGCTACCTTAGCTAAGCGCGTCGAGATGACCAAGATGCCTGAGCTGGTAGCAGCGATGCACTCACTGATCGGTTTGGCGGCGGTGTGTATTGCAGTCGCAGTGGTATCTGAGCCGTGGATTTTCAACATCACGACCCGTGGCGTCGGCATTCCCTTTGGTAACCGTATCGAATTATTTATCGGCACCTTTGTTGGCGCAATTACCTTCTCTGGCTCGGTGATCGCGTTTGGCAAATTATCCGGCAAATATAAATTCCGTTTATTCCAGGGCGCACCAGTGAGCTTCGCTGGGCAACACATGTTGAATCTGGTGTTGGCGATCGCCATGATAGGCTTAGGTCTGGCATTTTGCTTTGACAGCGCCATCGCACCAGCGTGGACACCGTTTGTGTTGATGACCGCGATTGCCTTTGTGCTTGGTGTGCTGATCATCATCCCAATTGGCGGCGCGGATATGCCAGTGGTGGTTTCTATGCTCAATAGTTATTCTGGTTGGGCGGCAGCGGGAATCGGTTTTTCTCTCAATAATTCCATGTTGATTATTGCCGGTTCTTTGGTCGGCTCATCTGGCGCGATTCTCTCTTACATCATGTGTAAAGCGATGAACCGCTCCTTCTTCAACGTGATTCTGGGCGGCTTTGGCGGCGCCCCCGCAGAAGCAGCGGCAGGTGGCGGCGCGCAACGTACAGTCAAGTCCGGCTCGCCAGACGACGTCGCCTTTTTGCTCGGCAATGCAGAAACCGTCATCATCGTTCCCGGCTATGGCTTGGCAGTAGCACGTGCACAGCACGCTTTGAAGGAACTAACAGAGAAGCTCACGCACAAAGGCATCACCGTCAAATACGCGATTCACCCCGTGGCTGGCCGCATGCCAGGACACATGAACGTCTTGCTGGCCGAAGCCGAAGTGCCGTACGACCAAGTGTTCGAGATGGAAGACATCAACAGCGAATTTGGCCAAGCCGACGTGGTCTTGGTCTTGGGCGCCAACGACGTCGTCAATCCCGCCGCCAAAGATCCAAAATCACCCATCGCAGGCATGCCGATTTTGGAAGCCTACAAAGCAAAAACCATCATCGTCAACAAACGCTCCATGGCCTCCGGCTACGCAGGCTTGGACAACGAATTGTTCTACATGGACAAAACCATGATGGTCTTCGGCGATGCCAAGAAAGTGATCGAAGATATGGTGAAAGCAGTCGAAGACTAAGTTTTTTCGATCTGGATAAGCAAACAAAAAACCCGCATGATCTTAGGATGTGCGGGTTTTTAATTTGAAACTATCCATATGCGATTGATCTATTCATGTGGCAGAGTTAGATTCGATAAATTGTGAATATGTGGGCTTCAATATGTGCTTTGCGTCAGACAGGTAGGTGCGATTAGCGACAGCGTAATCGCACATTGTTATTGCAAAAACTTCCCGACCTTTGCCTTCAAAAGTGCGATTAAGCCAGGATCCATAAAGTCGTAGTCATCAGGAATATCCAAACAAATGATGCGTTTGTTGTTGAGGTAGGGTTTGAACTTTTTTGATAACTTATTACGATGCGCTTTCTCCATGACGAAAATGATGTTTGCCCACGCGATCTGTTCGGAAGAAAGCGGCGTTGTCGCGTCATTACCCAAGCCCGCAGAATCAGTTTCAACATCCGGCCAAGATGCAAATACTTGTTCCGCAGTGGGGCTGCGTAGCCGGTTTTGAGTGCAAATGAAGAGAGCTCGTTTCATGGGGGCTATTTTTTTCTCGGTGTTGGTTTGAACAGTGAGCTGCAACAAACGTGACCGCACAAAGTTTTATTTTATTCGGTCAGTTGGCTTGGATCTTTGATTCTAGAGAGCCGTATTTTCAAACGCGAAAAAAATCAGAAAAGCCAAAAGCGTGTTGATTAAAAATGGCAGTCCAGCAAAAATAAAAGCTTTGGCTTTTTCGTCACTCAATAACAACTTCTAGCTAAATTTCGTCGCGAAAATCGCTGGCAAAAATGTGATGAGTAGGATGAAAGCAAAACCGAATAACATCAGACCAGTCGATACATTGGGGCGTCGGTGCTGGTCATTAGTCCAGCGAAAAATCTTAAGGGTGTTTACTTGGCTGTGCAGCTCGGGTAAGGAGGCGCCTCGTTTTCCTTCTGTTCACATACCAAGATGGGGCCCATTCCTGTCAGACGTTCCGTCCAAAGTGCAAGATTTGGAACAAGTTCTTTGTCTTGCGGAGCACCTCTTTCAGACCATTGTATTGTGTACGCATTGAGTTTTCCACGGATTGATGCAACGAGCGTTGTTTCGCTGGTTGCCGCCTTTGAAGATGTGAGCGTATGACTTCCGCAGCTCACCAAAAGAAACACCATATCATCCCCAGTAGGTGTTTTAC
>JACQDW010000037.1 GCA_016200845.1 Burkholderiales bacterium
AATTTAATCAGGTGACGGATGCGCATACTCTCACTCCTACAATGCGGGCTGAACTTAAAACCTTGCCAGTCAAACTCCTACAATCGAACCAGCACAATTCTCAAAAATTGCATTTCACACCGGAAAAACTGCCGTTTATCCCAAAGTATTTGCCATGTAAATATGCACAGCGCACACTACGGCGGTCTCGATCAAGCGCGCTTGCGTGCTGATTGATTCACCTCCCTTTTTACGTCATCTCCGGCTCTGTCGGGATGACGTTTTTTTATTTGGGATTCATGCGCGAGATCAGCGCGGCTGCTGCAAGAACGCCAACAACACATCCCCAAAATCGGCGATTCTCCTGGTCGAAATTATCGACAGCGTGTCTTCCGCAGTATGCCATTCATTCAAATTCACCCAATCAATGACATGAACATAGGGAATACCTCGCTGCGCCAGGGGCACGTGATCGTCTTCCATCGGCAAATTGGTCGCTGTGATGGAAAGTTTCTTTTTTTGATCTAACAGTTTTTGCGATAAAACACGGTCAGAACCTTTGCTGATTAATAGATTCTGCTCACGATGTCCGACCATATCAATGATTACCGCCGCCTTCACAGGAATCCCCTGAAAGCTCAGGCCTGCAAATCCTTTTACCAGACTTTCTGCAAAAAAGCGGGAGCCGTAGGTATTGTCTTTCAAGCCCAGCTGCATTTCACCGTCGTTCCACTCCGGCAGCACCGCTTCTTCTCCATCAAAAAAAACCAAACCTATACTGCAATCGAGCAGCCTGCCCGCAGTCTTTTTAGTCGCCTCTTCTTGTTGCCTGACTTGCGCTATCGTCCGTGCTAACTCTTGCATCAACACCGTGGATGAGCCGCCATCATTGGCGCCGACAAAGCGCATAGACGTATAAGGTTTGGTATCGTAGTGTCCGCCAATCAGGAGCAGACAATGGTCCGTCCCCGAGCTGATCGCGATCACATTTTCGCCTTGCACCTGCTTTACTGCGTCAGCATTTTTATCATGCCCACCTAGCTTAACGGCAAGTGGATTGGGCACCGTTGCAGTGAATTTCTGAGCTTGCACAGTCCAGCCTAGCTTAGTCAGATCGGCCTTGAGCTCTGCCGTATATTTTTTTTGCTCCGCACTTCCCATAGGATGAGGCGCACGCACAAAGCGCTTCATCGCAGCATCAATACGTTCAACACTTGCCGCAACACTTCCGGCATAAACAGGCGTCACGACCGCGCAGGCGCCCAGCAACAGCGATAACAGCAAACTCTTTTTGAATAGATTCATTTCTTCATCCTATGTCTGGTGACACTCGCTGCAAGCTACATCATTAAAACTGTAATTGATACAGATTCGCATACGCACCGCCTTTTGCCAACAAGTCTGCGTGCGTGCCTATCTCCACAATTTTTCCTTCCGCTAAGACCACGATCTTGCTGGCGCGTTCAATCGTCGAGAGACGATGTGCAATCACCAGAGTCGTGCGCCCCGCCATCAAGCTATCTAAAGCCGCCTGCACTGCGCGTTCCGATTCGCTATCCAATGCCGAGGTCGCTTCATCCAAAATCAAGATAGGCGCATTTTTATAAATCGCACGGGCAATCGCTAAGCGCTGGCGCTGTCCGCCCGATAAACGCATACCATTATCGCCCACCATGGTGTTCAAACCTTCTGGCATTTCGTTGACCACTTCGGTCAGATGCGCCGCCTTGACCGCATGGGCAATGCGCTCCTTATCTGGCTGCTCATCACCATAAGCGATATTGGCGGCAATGGTGTCGTCAAACAAAACCAGGTGCTGACTGACCATCGCAATTTGCTGGCGTAAGCTTTTCAACGATAAGCCCGAGAGCGCCATGCCGTCCAACAAAATACTGCCCTGATCCGCGTCATAGAAACGTGGCACCAAGTTGGCCAGTGAAGTCTTGCCGCCACCCGACATGCCGACCAAGGCCACGGTTTCGCCAGGCAAAATATCCAGAGCTATATTCTGCAAAGCAGGCTGTTCTTGTCCGGGATAAGTAAAGCCGACATCTTTAAACTGCAAATGCCCCTGCACGCGCTGTTCTAAAAGAGCGCCACTCTCGACTTCAGGCATCGCATCGATCATGCCATACACTGATTCAGCAGCCGCCATCCCTCTTTGCATAGGACCATTCAAATCGGCCAGCCGCTTTAGGGGCGTCAGCAACATCATCATCGCCGTAATAAACTCCACAAAATCACCGACCGTACTGCTGTCTTGACGCGCCTGCGCCAAGGCCAGCATAATCACCATCGACACCGCCAGCGCTGCCAATATTTGCGTCAACGGCGTCGTGAACGACACCGCCACCGTACTCTTCATGGTGTAGCTGCCGAGCTTTTTATTCTTTTCTTCAAAACGAGCTTGCTCATAGCGCTGGCCGCCAAAAATACGAATCACCTGATGCGCTCGCGTACTCTCTTCGATCACTTGTGTCAGCTCGCCCGAGACCTCCAAAGACTGATGATTTAGCTTGCGCAAACGTTTGCTGACGCCGCGCACCAGCAAGGTCAAACCGGGAATCAAAATCAGTGTCACCAAAGTCAGTTTCCAGTTTTTCCAAATAAGAAAACCCATCAGTGCCATCACAGTCAAACTATCGCGAAACAAAGTCGTGATCGAGACTTTGATCATTTCAACGATTTGCTGCGCCTCAAACATGATGGTGTTGATGATGCGCCCGCTGGATTCCTCGTGATAAAAACCGACCGGCACGTGCAGCAATTTATCAAAAATCTTGGCACGCAAATCGTTCAACAAATTCACCGAAATCCGGCTCATGAGATAGCTGGTCATGAAGGTGCAAACTCCGCGAACCAAAAAGATACCGATCAAAATCACGGGCACATACCAAAGAGGAAATTGCACTATTTCACCAGTAGGCGCATTTTTCCCCTTCTGCCCAAAACCCTGATCCAGCAATTCGCCCAAACCCCAAGGTAATGCCACCTCGGTCAAGGCTGTGATCGCCATCGTGATCATCGTCAAAGCCAGATAAGCGCGATACTGTGAAGCAGCCTTCCACAATCGCTGTAACACGGATTTATTGATCTTAGTCATTGGTTTTATTCTTCTCGCGCCAGGACAACTCTAAATTTAAACTCGCCAGCGGAATCGCCAGCAAAATCAACATGGCAAACGTGTACACACCATCGCGCATAATCGCATTTAGACTGGCGGAAAACATCATTGCGACAGTTAACATCAATAGAGCTACGGCATGCACTTTGAATCCATGCTTTAGCATACTCAATCCCACTTTCAGCTGTGTTAGCCAGATTGTCAGCAAACACAGCACACCACCGATACCAAGTTCAAACCAATACAAAAGATAGTCATTGTGCGGCGTGATCATCTGTTCACTCATCATCCCTTCCGCCTTAACACGATACATGGGCAGCCAATTCCCTATGCCATGCCCTATCCAAGGACTTAGCTTGACCATACTCCAAGTGTTGCGATAGATTTCTAATCGCATTCCATCCTCACTGACTTGTCCATCTTTCATAAAATCACGTACCTGATGCACCGTGCAAATACTTCGACTTTTCAAAATCTGCGCACCGCTCATTCCATATTTATCCAGCATTTCTTTCGGATGACAAGACACGGGTGTTGGCATTTGCACAACGTAAATTAACGACATGCTAAATATCAACAATATGAACACAAGCGACGTGAAATACCAGCGACGAAATCGCTGAGATGCACTCGCCCAGACTCCCGTCAATACCAAAAAAAGAATTAAAAACAGAAGACTAGCCGTACGCGATCTCGCAAATAGAAACAACGCCGACAAAACGAATATGAAAGTGAAAGCACGAACAAAATGCCAATCACGAAATACTCGCCACTCATGGAGCATCCAAGCAGGAGCTATCGCCAACAATAAAGCAAACAAGATAGACTTCCCGCCTTCATACACGGTATATCCCCTGAAAAACCGACCATCAGGTAACAACCCGAAACTGTTCAGATAAAAAAAACTCGCTGCAATTACGGCACCAATAAAAAAATTGCGTATCGCCATACGCTGCCATGCGCCATTACCTATCGTCAACATTGGAAGCAAAATCCAATAGCTCTGATAGTGCAAGAATGCCGAAGTGAACTCATGTTCGGAATGCGGATGAATTAAGCTAATTACGACTGATAAAGTACTTAGGCATACGACAGGAAGAAACAAAGGAGAGTGACGCAATCGCTGCCATTTAAGTTGCCATTGCCCAGATATCAACCAACTCAACAAAAACAGAATAATGCCGGTGTACATCACCCCAATTTGAAAGAACAAAGTTAAAGGTAGAAAGGACACAATTTGTTGGGGTAGTCGTTGCCGCCATCCCGATGCTACATGTAGCGTCAGGAAAGTCGGTTTATCAGTGTTTGTCATATACGAAATAATTTAATTGGCGCGAGTCTTACAAAGCGGAATCAAAATATCAAGTTTTTTCTTGAATTTTAGATTACGAAAAGTGGGATAAGAACCCTAAATACGAGGGTTAGGGAGAAATGCAACGTCCAGAAGGAATACTACACAACACACTTTGCTTGTGCAACGTTAGGAATGGGTTTTAGAGCAAGCCATAGGGGCGCCATTAAAACATACATAAAAAATATCATCTAAAATACTATACTTTTTAAGATATGTGATAAAATTAATGTTGCAGAAGACAAATTCTAACATGAATTTCAATACTGCAAATTAGATGCTTCTAATTAACTTTTTCACTTTTTTGATTGGATGAATTAATATGTGTTTTAAAAAAATCGTTTTATTATTTGTGTTTTCTGTTTCTGCAATTTTCTCGTCAAGCCTCTTTGCTCAAGAGAGCGCGGGAACCCGCGTGTATAGATCGTCACTTAAATACCATGTAATGTTTGAAACAATTGACTATCAAGAAGCAGTTCGAAATCTCAACGTCACCCCATTGATTGAAACCGCATGGAAATCAGTCGGCAAAAATATTAATTCAATTCCGATTTATAGATGCGTGATATTGGGTTCCTATAAAGGCCAAGAACATTTTGCATCAGCAGATGCAAATTGTGAGGGACAAAAAAAAGAAGGCATCTACGGCTATGTGAAGTGTGCGTCAATAATGGACACCACTGATTCATAAAAATACTTCTCGCGCATGTTCCCAATATTGCCGAGCAAAGGCTGCAGGAGCGACATCTCCCAAACGTGAATGCCTTCTTTGCCGGTTGTAAAAAATTTCAAT
>JACQDW010000052.1 GCA_016200845.1 Burkholderiales bacterium
CTGGTAAGGCGCTGGCGTTTAATGCCTTTGCTTCTGTCGTGTTGATTGCGATTGCCATGTTCGGCCACGGCAGCTCGGCGATGTGGGCAATCATCGCAGTGGGTTTTTGCAACTCCATCATGTTCCCCACGATTTTTAGCATGGCCTTACATGGCTTGGGCAAGCATACCGGGCAAGCTTCCGGCGTCTTGTGTATGGCGATAGTGGGCGGTGCTTTAGTGCCGTTTGCGCAGGGCTATTTTGCTGATGTCATGGGTTTGCAGTGGTCGTTCTTTGTGCCTGCATTGTGCTATCTCTATATTTTTTATTTTGGCTGGAAGTTTTCAGATCTCTATACCCAGGATCACCATGACAAATGAGTTGAATCAAACCCCTGATGTGGTGAACAGCCCGTATCAAGCCGAGGTAGAAGTTGAGGCCATGTTTCCGCCCGGATTTTGCTGGGGCGTGGCGACCAGTGCCTATCAAATCGAAGTCGCGGCGAACGAAGGCGGGCGTGCGCCATCGATATGGGATACCTTCAGTCACACCGCTGGCAAGGTGAAAGATGACAGCAACGGCGATGTCGCTTGCGACCATTATCATCGTTATCCCGAAGACGTGGAATCGATGGCGCAACTGGGTTTGGATTGCTATCGATTTTCTATGTCGTGGTCGCGCGTGCAACCCTTGGGGCAGGGTGAGTGGAACGAGGAGGGTTTTGATTTTTATTCGCGCTTGCTCGATAAGTTAGAAGAGAAAAAAATTGCCGCGCATCTCACTCTGTATCACTGGGATTTACCACAAGCTTTGCAAGATAAGGGTGGCTGGCTTAATCGCGACTGCGCCTTCCATTTTGCACACTATGCACACGAAGTGGCGCGCCGCTTTGGTCATCGAGTAGCGAGTATCGCGACGCATAATGAACCGTGGTGCAGCGCCAATCTCGGCTATGGCAATGGGCAATTTGCACCGGGTGTGGTTGATGCCGTCGCCGCCATACAGGTGTCGCATCACCTCTTGTTGTCGCACGGATTAGCCATACAAGCGATGCGCCAGCTCGATGTAACAGCAAAACTGGGTATCGTGCTCAACCAATGGACCGCGGAACCCGCCACCAATAGTGCTGCCGATCAGGCTGAAGCAGCGTGGGAATACGCACGTTCGGTTCAGTGGTTTATGGATCCGATTTTTAAAGGGCACTATCCGCAAATTGCTTTAGATCGTATGGATTTAAGCCGTTTTGATGTGCACGATGGCGACATGGAAATCATCCATCAGCCGCTCGATTTCTTGGGTGTGAACTATTATTTCCGTGCCTATGTCAGCACCGAACAACCGCCGCGCCAACCCGAAGCCAAACTCGGCGTCACCGATATGGGCTGGGAAATCTATCCGCAAGGCTTTACGCATTTATTGACCGGCATTCACAGAGAATACAAAGAGCATGGCTTGCCACCGATTTACATCACAGAAAACGGCGTGGCAGTGGCGGATCGTCTCACCGCAGGCGGCGTCCACGACTCAGCTCGTATTGATTATCTGCACCGGCATTTGGAAGCAGTGGCGATAGCCATCGCAGAAGGCGTCGATATTCGCGGCTATTTTTATTGGAGTCTGCTCGACAATTTTGAATGGAACTCCGGCTACCTGCGCCGCTTTGGTTTGATCTATGTCGATTATCAAAGCCAGCAACGGATATGGAAAGACAGCGCGTATTGGTATCGCGATTGGATAGCGGCGGTGCGAGGGAAATAAGGCAAAAAAAGTAGGGCGGGTGCAACCCGCGCCGCCAGAACATTGATCACCTGCGCAGCGTGGGTTGCACTCGTCTTACTAAAACGAGCCCATACATGAAGAAAATCCTTTCTCCGCGACCTCTGCGGTAAAGCTTTTATTTCCAAATTGAACAAGGTGCCGCCCGCATTCAGTTTCGCCCCACCCCTATGAAATCTGGGATAATGTCGGATTATTGAAATTGGTAATCCGAAAGCTCTTCATGTCCACTCATTTTTCCCCTCTCAAAAACGACACTTTCTTGCGCGCCTTGTTGCGTCAGGAGACTGATTACACGCCAGTGTGGTTGATGCGTCAGGCTGGACGTTATTTGCCTGAATATCGCGCCAGCCGTCAGGGGGCAGGGTCGTTTATGAGTCTGGCGAAGAATCCTGATTTTGCCACTGAAGTGACCATGCAACCGATCGACCGCTTCAATCTCGACGCTGCGATCTTGTTTTCTGACATTTTGACCGTGCCAGACGCCATGGGCTTGGGATTGTATTTTGAAGAAGGCGAAGGCCCTAAATTTGAGCGTCCCTTAAAAGACGAACAAGCCATTTTGGATCTCAAAGTGCCGGAAGAGGGTTCTTTGCAATATGTGTTTGACGCTGTCACCCAGATTCGCCGCACTCTGGATGGCCGCGTGCCATTGATCGGTTTCGCAGGTAGCCCTTGGACACTGGCTTGCTATATGGTCGAGGGACAAGGTTCACGCGAGTTTCATGGCATTAAGTCGATGATGTACAAGCGCCCTGATTTGCTAGAGCGGATTTTGAGCCTGAACGCGCAAGCCGTCGCTACTTACCTCAACGCCCAGATTGACGCAGGCGCGCAGGCGGTAATGATTTTTGATAGCTGGGGCGGCGCGCTGGCAGACGGCGCGTATCAGCGTTTTTCTTTGAAGTACATGCAAGACATTTTGAATCAACTGCAACGCGAAAAAGACGGGCAGCGCATTCCGTGCATCGTCTTTACCAAAGGCGGAGGCCTGTGGTTGGAAGACATGGCAGCAATCGGCGCCGATGCCTTAGGTTTGGATTGGACAGTCAACTTAGGACAAGCCCGGGCGCGTGTCGGCGACAAAGTGGCCTTGCAAGGCAATCTCGATCCAGCGGTCTTGTTTGCCGAACCAGATCAAATCCGCCAGCAAGTCACCGCCACTTTGCAGTCCTACGGCAAACCAAGCGCAGGGCAAGGGCATGTGTTTAATTTGGGCCACGGCATTTCCCAATTTACACCGCCCGAGTCGGTGCAGGTCTTGGTCGAAACCGTACATGAAGTGAGCCGCCAGCAGCGTTTGCAAGCTTAGGTTTTTGATGATGACTTGGCAAAAAAGTAGGGCGGGTGCAAGCCGCGCCGCCAGATTGCCCGGTATTGCAGTAACCCAAGCCTCACCCAACTGTGTGAAACTTTTTCCATGTGGAAATTCAATGTAATGAACTGTGGTAAGCACGCAAAAAGATTGTCACGTCGCGCATCATCAAGGCCAAATCAACATGCTGCTCCGCAAAACATAGCACTGGTGCGGCTTGGCATGGGAAATGCCGTTTAGCACATGGAAAAGCAAGCTTTTTTACCGTTCTTGACGGCGTCAAAGTAAGAGTTATTCACAAAAAATGCTGCACCTGAAAATATTCTGGATAAATTATTTTGGCCTCAAATGAATTTTCATAAGTGGCTGTTTTTAAACATGTTTTTTTGTGCATCGCAAATAGGCATTCTGTTGAAACCCGCATGAATTCAGGGCTTAGCGCGTGTCAAGAGAGTCTTTTCCACAAAGTTATCCACAGAAGCTGTGGATAGAGTAAAAACACCTTATGAAACCGATAGTTAGCACACAAGCTCAAGGCTTACATTAAGTTCGTGGAACCACTTTACCTCACCATTGCGCTAGACACCCCGCTTGACAAAGTCTTCGATTATCGTTGGCTGCCAGCTAGCGCTCAGAATGAATCTGAGCAGCCACAAATCGGCCAAATCGCCCTCGTGCCTTTTGGTCGCGGCGGCAGGGAAGCGATGGCCGGCCTCATCGTGGCCATTAGTCGCGAGACCAGCGTTCCACTAGACAAAATTAAAGATGTGATTGAAGTGCGGGCGCAATGCCAGGCCCTAAGCCCGGCGTGGATTGAGCTGTGCCGCTTTGCCGCTGAGTATTATCAACGGCCTCTAGGCGAGGTCGCCATTCCCGCCTTGCCCAAGAATTTGCGCGTGCCCAAGGCGACTTCATTAAATAGCAATCTAAAAAAATTAGCGAAACAAAAGCTGGCCGCGCCCGCATCGGATGCCAGCCCGCAGCAGCCAGCCAGCCTCAATCCTGAACAAACGGCGGCAGTCGAGGCCATCACCAAGGTCAGCCCCAGCCAGAGCTTCACACCTTTCTTATTACACGGCGTGACCGGCAGTGGCAAAACCGAAGTCTATTTACAGGCCGCCGCCCAAGTCTTGGCTCAAGATGCGCAGGCGCAAGTCTTGATTCTGGTGCCAGAAATCAATCTGACCCCACAATTAGAGGGCAATATCCGCCAGCGTTTCCCCGGCCTACAGCTCGCCACTTTGCATAGCGGCATGGCCGAAGGTGAGCGCTTGCTCCACTGGTTAGCCGCGCACACTGGACATGCACGGATTATCCTAGGCACGCGTTTGGCGATACTTGCCTCGCTGCCCAGCCTCAAAATGATCATCATCGATGAAGAGCACGACCCATCGTATAAGCAACAAGAAGGCTTGCGTTATTCCGCCCGCGACCTGGCAGTGTGGCGGGCGCGTCAGCTCAGTATCCCCGTGGTGTTAGGTTCCGCTACGCCTTCTTTAGAAACCTGGCAACACGCCAAAGCCGGGCGCTATCAACAGCTCAATCTGACCGAGCGCGCCGTTAAAGCAGCGGTCTTGCCCGTGGTCAAACTCATCAACACAGAGCGTGAAAAAACCTCCGAAGGCTTGACCCAAAGATTGGTCGCCGCGATACGTCTGCGTTTAGACAAGGGTGAGCAATCACTACTGTTTCTCAATCGGCGTGGTTATGCACCTGTGATTCATTGTGATGCCTGCGGTTGGATCAGCAATTGCACCCGCTGCACCGCCCATCTGGTGATGCACAAACTGGACAAACGCCTGCGTTGCCACCACTGCGGTCTGGAGCAAATCATCCCGCGTCGCTGCCCCACTTGTGGCAACGTTGACTTGCAACCCTTGGGGCGCGGCACACAAAGACTAGAAGAAGGTTTGCAATTATTGTTCCCCGAGGCACGCGTATTTCGCATTGACGCCGACTCCACGCGCAAAAAAGGCAGCGCCGAAGCTGCCTTTGACACCGTGCACCGCGGCGAGGTCGATATCCTGATCGGCACCCAAATGGTGGCAAAAGGGCATGATTTCAAAAATCTCACCTTGGTCGCCGCGCTTAACCCCGACAGCGCCTTGTTCTCGCAAGACTTCCGCGCCAGCGAACGCCTGTTTGCCCAACTCATGCAAGTGGCAGGACGCGCCGGACGCGCCGCCCAAAAAGAGGGAGGCAACTCCAGCGAAGTCCTGATCCAAACCCGCTATCCCGACCATCCGCTGTACCACGCCTTAATGGCACACGACTACAACAGCTTTGCCAACGACTTGCTAGAAGAGCGCCAACACGCCGCCATGCCACCGTTCATCTACCAAGCCTTGCTCAGAGCCGAAGCCAAACAACTAGAAACCGCCATTCTCTTCCTCAAAGAAGCCGCCCACTGCCTGCACCACCCTGGCATCACCATCAACGACCCCATCCCGATGAGCATGACCCGCGTCCACAACATAGACCGCGCCCAATTACTCATCGAGTCCACCTCCCGCCCGGCACTCCAAGCCTTCCTCAAAGAATGGATCACGCAGCTGCGTGGTATCAAAACCTCGGTGAAGTGGGGTGTGGAGATTGATCCTGTGGATGTGTAGGGGGGATTGAAATTAGCGCAAGTTTGATACATGCTGGCGCATCTTTTCAATAATAATCAACGAGGTACTATTGTGCGGTTAAATCGAGCGAAGTTCATTCCCCTTAGTTTGATTGTCGTTTCGTTTGTGATTTGTCTCGCGCTTATATCGTATGCACGCGGCCCGGTCATTTCGGGAGGCGTTCTGGCAAAAGAAGTACCAGACATCGTTGAGAAGACCGCCTTAAAGATGCACCTCGTCGTTGAGAAGCATGCCCCGATTTCGGCTGAAGACATCGAACTAAATTTTCAAATCAAAACCAAATTGTGGTTGAAATCGATTCCGCGTTTTCTCTTCAGAGAGCCTGAAATGAGTGAGCGGGGAGAGCAATATGTTTTACGGGAGAGTGATACCGGAAAAGAGGTTTTTTGTAAAGTGCGAATTTATGGAGATCACGTGATTGGCATTGCCTTGAGCCAAGCCCAATCAGTGGCACCGGAACGCATCAATGTTGCTTTCTCAGAAGCTTTTGAACTCTGATCGTTTCACTTACATCGGACTCGAACCCAATGAACGAATTCTATGCCTATCCCTTCCTTGCCTTGCTCTTTGTTGGGATATTTTGTCGCGAGGTGATCGCGCCCAAGCGTAGCCAAGACATTCTTAAGGTGGAGGATGTCTTTACTAAACAACCGGAGTTAAATCGTTACTGCCGCAAAGGCGACACCAATCAAAAAGAAACGCCCGATTTGATCATTGGCAAAGCCAAATACACAGCCGAACTAATTCCGCCTGCGTTAATTGTCGAACGATTCTTTAAGTTGGAAATGGAGACCGGAGCATGACAACGCCTATCACTGCCGGTTCATCTAGCAACTATCAAGATCTGCTAGAACAGCTCTCTCACACCTTTGTACAAGGGCAGCAACGCGCCGTGCAAGCGGTGAATACGCAGCTAGTAGAAACCTACTGGAAAATTGGGCAGCATATTGTCGAGTTTGAGCAGGCGGGTGAGGTTCGTGCCGTGTATGGGCAGGCGCTGATCAGCCAGCTAGTCCGCGATCTAACACTGCGGCATGGCAAGGGCTTTAGCCGCAGCAATCTTATACGTTTTCGTCAGTTTTATATTGCCTATCCAAAAGGTGCGAAGGCTTCGCACCTTTTGAGTTGGTCGCATTATGTAGAGCTCATCAAGCTTGACGATGACCTAGAGCGAAGCTTTTACGAGAAACAAGCCATACACGAGCGCTGGTCTGTACCAGAACTCAAACGCCAAAAAGCCTCATCACTTTTTTTACGCCTAGCCGCCAGCAAAGACAAAGCAGGCATTTTGCAGCTTGCCCAACAGGGACAAATATTGACTCAAGCGAGCGATTTGCTGCGTGAACCTTATATTTTTGAATTTTTAAAAATCCCCGAAACGCATCAAGTGTCTGAGACGCAGCTAGAAAGCTTACTGTGCGATCACTTACAACCCTTTTTGCTAGAGCTGGGAAAAGGCTTCACCTTCGTTGGTCGGCAATATCGCATCACCCTCAACAATACGCACTACAAAGTGGATCTCGTGTTTTACCACCGCATTTTGCGCTGCTTTGTATTGATTGATTTAAAACTGGGCGATGTGCAACACTACGACATTGGCCAAATGAATATGTACTTGGGTTATTTTGCCCATGAAGAAAATGCCGAGGGCGACAACCCACCCATAGGCATTATTTTAAGCCGCGATAAAGATGAATTATTAGTGGAATACGCTACCTACAATATGGATAGCCAACTGTTCGTACAGAAATATCAACTCTATTTACCCGACCGCGAAAGTCTACAGCGCGAGCTGGCGCTGACCTTGCGGGAAGCAGAGATGAACGCAGAGTTGAAACGGGAGACTGGTGAATGAAAACGGCTGGTGTGGTGAGCGCGATGTACATAAGTATTCGTCTCAGACTGAAATTTGACGCACGTAAAATCCCAATCACCCATCGGAGCCCTTTCATGAAAATACGTTTCCCTCGAATTCTCCTCAGCTGCTGTTTGCTACCCGCAGTTTGTTTCGCAATGCCTGTGCACGCAGACGATAGCAAGATAGACGCACCCAATGTTGTCCCGATCTCTGCACACTTGGTGACTTCAGGGCAGCCGACTGCGGGAGCCTTGGCTAAGCTGAAGGAGCAGGGCTTTGATGCCGTGATTTATCTGGCACCGACCACGGTGTCCGATGCGGTGGCGGATGAAAAGAATATTGTGGAAAAGCAGGGGCTGATTTGGGTGAATATTCCTATCCAATTTCAACAACCGCGCGCGGCTGACTTTGAGCAGTTTGTGGCTACCGTGAAAAGCATGGAAGGCAAAAAAATACTGGTGCATTGTCAGGTCAATATGCGCGCTTCCAGCATGGTATTTTTGTATCGCACCATCGTGAATCAAGAGTCACCAGAAAAAGCCTACGAGTCGGTGATCAAAGTCTGGTCGCCATCGGGCGTGTGGAAAGAGCTGATCGCCGCGCAATTGGCGCAGCATCAGATTCGTTTTCAACCCTACTAGCCCAGCGTGACGCAGCCATGTTAAAGCGCATCCACCATGTCGCGATTATCTGTTCAGATTACGCGGTATCCAAGCGTTTTTATGTGGAACTGTTAGGCTTGACCGTGAAGGCCGAGTATTATCGCGCCGAGCGGCAGTCGTACAAACTCGATCTGCTGCTGCCCGATGGCAGCGAGATCGAGTTATTTTCTTTTCCCCATCCTCCACCGCGACCATCGCGGCCAGAGGCGCAAGGTTTGCGACATTTAGCATTTGCGGTGGATGATGTTGCGCAGTGTAAGCAGATGCTGGAAGCTAAGGGCATTACAGTCGAAGAGATGCGCATCGATGAATACACCCAGCGACGCTTTACTTTTTTTGCCGATCCAGATGGCTTGCCGCTAGAGCTGTATGAATTGTCGGCACCGATGTCACCAAGCCAGGAAATCTAAAAAATGAGCACTGCCATTTCCAACTTAAATCAACTCTTGCGATCGATCACTCCGACTTTAAAGCAAGGCGTGTACACATATTGTTCCTGACTTCTGCCAACCCCAACGAAAAAAACCTGCCTTTGAAAAATAACACTTAAATTTCAATCACTTACAAATTTTTAGTGCGCGCAAATACACACTAATGCTATCTTTGGTGCATGCGTGGAGATCTCACTATCAGA
>JACQDW010000040.1 GCA_016200845.1 Burkholderiales bacterium
CATTCTAATCATCCTTGATTTGCCCAAATACAAGGATGTAAACACATTTCGAGAAAAGTTAACAGGGGTGTGAGTAAATAAATATGTCAACACGCCCTAATCGACATGCGGCTTTTGTTGCCACAACTCGCTCCCACAGCCAGTAGCAAATGGTCGCTGAATGCGATCGTCGAGAAGACCCCAACGCATCCGGCAACAGAGACCCTACGCGAGGTGCATCGTCAACTCAATGAGCTTCGGCAGCATGTTCTGTCCCCGCTGTCAAATACTCAACAATACCAAAAGCTGCAGGCAACTGTTGCGGGCGTGCTCGGCACACAGGAAGTGAGTCGCGGTGTTTTGCAAATCGATTCCATCGATATCCAGCCTGCTCAAATTAACCGCGAGCATGTCCAACACATTATCCATGTGGTCACCCTTTTTGCCAGCCACCTGAGGCGGCGGCTTAGCCCATTGACAGAATACAAGCGCCTTTTTCGGGAACGATTTGAGGATCGTGAGGTTAATCTGGCGTTTGCCCTGCACGAAGAACAAGGAGTACCTTTTCCCGTTAAAGGAAACATCAAGTCCCCCCTGCTCGAAGGGCTTTACTTTGGGGGCATGTCGGCCAGTGGCGATGCCAACGAAAAACTAGACCAAGCGCTGCAAAACCTCTTGGTGCGACGTTTGTTTGACCTTCAGGGAGCATCAGGGCCGATTCATATCACAGAGCAAGATCTTGTTGAGGCCAGCGTCGCAACATCGCCAAGTGGCGCATTCACGGAAGGTCTGTTTGCTCATGTTGAGGTTTTGCACGGCGCCCTGGCACAAGACGATTCGCCTATGATCGAGTTGCGTGGAATCGCGGGGAGCAACGGATTGGAATTGCTGACTCGCTTTTGTCACCTCTGCCCCGAGCTTGATGCCGCCGTACAGAATCACCAGTCAGTTCTCGACGATCAACGCGATGCCCAGGCCATCTACGCGGAAATCATCCATCACCCGCAAGACCGGCTCCTCAATGTTTTGCGTCGCCCGCGATTGGGTACCTATGAATTGGTATTTGCTGGCACCAGTGATTTACCCCGTGAGCAGCAGATCTGGATAGATGATCTCAGTATTAAGCTGGTTGACGGCCACTTCGAATTGCGCGATCGGCGAAGTGGGCGCAGAGTCATTCCCCGGCTGTCGAGCGCTCACAATTACTCCAGTAATCAGTTGGGCATGTACCAATTTTTGGCAACGTTACAAGACGACGGTTCGGCATTGCTGGCCTTCAAATGGCCACAGGCATTAGAAAACCTCCCATACCTGCCGCGCGTAGAGCTCAGTCGATGCATCTTGTCCCGGGCACGGTGGATACTCCAAAAAGCTGACATCGCCAGCTTAAACAAAGCCAGCGTCGAACTGGACATCGGGTCTTGGCGCACGACCCGAAAAATGCCGCGCTTTGTGACGTGGGATATCGCCGATAACCGTCTACCCATAGACCTGGACAATATCGCGTCGGTAGGCCTTTTGCTGGATGAAATCATTAAGCTCGATACCGCCATTCTGTACGAATGCCCTGCTTTGAATGCCCCGTTAGAAGCGGGGCTTGGTGCAGTTCGCAATCAAGAGTGGATCGTTCCGTTAACGATACAGAAACCAATTGATGATCAACGCGCCGACGAACTCTGGCCGGGTAGTTCGACAGCATTGACAGCGAGGCAGCAGTTGCACGCGGAAGGCTTAATTCTCTCGTCAACGGACAACTACATGTACCTGCGCATTTATACGGGTTGTGGCTATGCAGATTCTGTGCTGCGCGAGTACATTGGACCCGTCATGCTGGAAGAGCAGGCAAACGGCAATATCGATCATTGGTTTGTTGTGCGCTACCAAGATAGTTTTGAACACCTGCGGCTGCGTTTTTGCGGCCACGATCAAGCAGCATTGCTGGTGGCCATGGGCAAGCGCAGCTACAACGTGCACGCGCGAACGGCCTGTTATGGCGGGTACTTACAGATGATTATGTTCCCGAACTACAGCGCTACGGTGGGCTTCCTAGCTTGCGTATCTGCGAACAATTGTTTTGTCAGGATTCCCGGGATCTGCTCTTCCTTCTAGAGCTGGAAGCGCAACATGGAATCGCCCAAAAGCGCTGGTTATTTAGCTTGGTCTCATTGGATTTTTATGTTGATTGTTTGAGTGCTAGCAGTAGCTCACGCGAACACTTGCTTCAGTCGATGTTAAAACAATTCAATCGCGAGCACGCAATTACGGCAAGCCAACAAATCGCAATTGGCGCGCGCTTTAGAGAGTTGCGTGGCGACATGGACGCGATTCTGAAGGGAACGGGTCAGGCTTCACCACTCGTTCAACAATGGCAAAGCTACTTACAAACAACCAGGAAGTTGCGGTTGGATTGCATGGATGCCCTGCGACAGCCCCAGGTTGATGAGCAAACGCTCAGTGGTATTTGCCAAAGCCTTGTACATATGCACTGCAATCGGCTCAGTCCGGGTGAGCCGCGCCGCTTCGAAACCTTGCTTTACGATTTCGCCAGTCGCCTAGATCGTGCGCGCGCTGGTCAAAGTCGGCAGCACACCACGACACTCTCAACTTTATGAAAATACTCGACCAAACCATTCTAGGTCGCTGTGCTCCCTATAAGGAAACCAGGCAAAGGTTGTTGTCGTGCCGGGGGCACCTATGAGCAGCGCTGTGAGCCAGCGCCCCGAATTGGGTAGCCAGTTCATTGCTCCCATACTGGCCCATCTTCACGAGAAATTGGTGTTGGGTCTCGCGCACGCCCAATTCTCGGACGCCAGCTATGCGAGAGGCGCGGCTGGGCAACTCCTGAGCCTAGCAGCGTTGGCAATGCATCCAGCGGCACCGCCGCCTGATCTGGATCTGTTGGAAGAAGGAGTAAATCGCTTGCTCTTGAGTGTGCCACAGATGCCCCATGGTCTCTTCCACGGTGCTGAAGGCGTTCTATTCGCCGCATTGGAAATTGACCGGCATTTCGGGTTTAATCTTGTGGAGGACTTTGCCACTGAGTTTGACGCCTGCTTTTACAGTCATTTGAGCGACCGCCACGAGCTACCTGAGCACTTCGACCTCATCAGCGGCATTGCAGGTCTGCTCGTTTATGCGTGCTACCGCGCGCAACAAACAGGCGACTCATGGCTAGTGCCGCTTTGTGTAAACCAGCTGGCTGATATGGTCACGAATGACGAACGAGGCGCTTCTTGGTTTACGCCCGCCGAAAGGATACGTGGCACACCGATAGGTAATGCACATCCACTGGGATGCATTGACTTGGGGATAGCACATGGTCAACCTGGCGCACTGGGTGCAATTGCATTGGCAGTACTCGTGGGGGGCGATACGCGTGCCAGCACTCACGCACTGTTGCGGGATGGAATACGTTTTTTACGTGGGCAAGAGCTAGTTAATGGACTTCCCCATTTTTCCTGCGCCGCTGGTTCGAATATGGGGAGTGGTTGCGCTTGGTGCTACGGCGACCTGGGAATGGTTGGTACACTTCGTTTAGCTGCACAAGCTAGTGCTGACCCAGCCCTCGACGCGTGGGGTGATGCGATTCTGCACTCGTTAAAACACAGAACACCCGACGCGCTTGGTTTTAAAGATCCATTTCTTTGCCATGGTGCTTGTGGTGCTGCTTGGTTACTCCGACAACTGGATGGTGGCGTGGCGCTAAATGACCTCGCTCAAGTATTCGAAACGGCAGGGCTGGCACATTATCAAAATTACCAACCGGG
Organism: Burkholderiales bacterium; assembly: GCA_016200845.1. Classification (GTDB taxonomy): domain Bacteria; phylum Pseudomonadota; class Gammaproteobacteria; order Burkholderiales; family Burkholderiaceae_D; genus Undibacterium. The sequence goes on from JACQDW010000040.1 coordinate 3,747, forward strand.
TGACCGTATCGGTTTACTGGAAGGCGTCGCAGGCTTTGCCTTGACGTTAGCTGAGCAAGATGGATGGCGCAGCCAACTGAACTGGGCATTGCCTCTATTGCCCGGCAACCGCAGTCTTGTCTTTGATGCGTCGACTGCTTATAGAAGTAGTGCTTGTTTCGCGCCCGCAGGCTGATTTACCAAGTGGCGTATTTTGTTTTAACAGGAGTTATTTTATATGTTTACACAATCCAACTTGTTATCCACGACAGCAACTAAGTCAAACGCAATCGACCCTTTTTCATTAAAAGTAACGTCTATGCGTACACTCACGGACGAAGATACCCTTCGTGTTTCTGGTGGTATAGCGGCCACATCTGCTGAATGCACATCCACTTGCCCGTCAAATCACACCTGTAATACTACCAAGTAATGTTTCAGCGTTGTCAGACTAATCAGGTCGTTTCCTAACCTGGAGCACATGCTCTCAAGATTAATCTTGAGAGCATGTGCCTGTCATAGGCCATTTGTCTTTATGATTGATAGCCAAAATTCTGAATTACATTCAGCTAATTATTGCGTAATATTCGAAGGTGATAATGGTATTTACACTACTGATTGGAACTTAAGTGCTTGATTTAATCCCCTCACTTTCATCGTTTATCAAACCGGTTCGGTCGAATTAGCGAGTGAAAGTTGGATTTTGGGCTGGCGGATTTAACACTATATTAAGCAGTTCGCGCTCTTGCAGGCCGTAATCGCGCATTGCTTGTGCTACGCGAAGTCGATAATGTGCAAAGATGGATGCGCAACCACGTGCTTGCGCTTCCCGGTGTTGCTGCAGGTTGCGCCATGCAAGAACGGCGCTTTCGTCACGCCAAAAAGACAGCGACAAAAACTTATTCGGTTCGCTTAAGCCTTGAAATCGTTCTACCGAGACGACGCCAGCCATCTATGATAAATGATTCGCTAAGTCAGCGGCATTCTCTACGATGTTAGCCGAGGTCTCACCGTCGACCGCCAGCGCTCATCTGAGTAAATTACGGGAACAAAATTTATTGACAATGCTGGCGCAAGGTAAACATCGCTATTATCAATTGAGTAGTCTGGAAGTTGCCTCGGCGCTGGAAGCCTTAATGAATATTGCCAGCCTCGCCAACCCGCAATTCAAACCGAGTACGCCCTTAGGTTTGCGTCGCGCCCGAACTTGTTATGACCATATGGCGGGCGAGATGGCGGTGGCGCTCCACGATGCCTTTTTGCGCGCCAAGTGGCTAATTCCTGGCGACGCTGGCGGCGGTGATTATAAGCTGAGTGATGTGGGACGTGATGCCTTGTTAAAGCTTGGCGTTGTGTTGGAGATGCCCAAGAATAGTCGTCGTCGCTATGCTTGCACTTGCCTAGACTGGAGCGAACGCAGGGCGCATTTGGGCGGTGCCTTGGGCGCGAATTTGCTGAATTTTTTTCGGGCGCAAGCCTGGGTAGAGGCCGATCTCGATAGCAGAGCTTTGAGCATCACCCAAAAAGGCGAGCGTCAGTTTGCCAAACTACTGTCCTCGTTGTAACTGAAAAAGTTCTCGAAACACCTGCCGGCTAGGCACGCAACCTTCAGGAAAATGCTGCATAAAATCGGCGCGCATCGTGGTGGCATGCTGGTTCAAATAGCGCTCATAGTCGTCCTCGGTCTCCGCCTGATAGCAAGTGCGGTATAGCGTTTCTGATGTTTGATCAAAACGAATGTGCGCGAAACATCCTGTCGCTAAAATCTCAGGCAAGTGTTTGCCTCGCATATAGTCTACAAACGCCGTACACAGATCGGCACGGACTTCGACGCTGACTTCATAGAGAATCATGATCTTCCTTGAGGTGTTTATTCTTCATCGTCGGCGTCCAGCACGACTTTGCCGCGTTCCTGATCGACGATGGATTTTAATTTGTCGGCTTTGTTGGTGAAGCTATCTAAGCTTTCATCTTTGCTCAGGCGTAGTCCCGGAGACAGGATTTCGCTCATATACAGTTCATCGCCAAAGTTGCCGGTGTTTTTGTGTTTGCTCATGAGACTCAGGCCAGAGCCCATCGCGGCAAAGACTAAGAACAAGACGAGCAAGTGGCGCGGGTAGCGTCGTTTGATGGTGCATAGATGGAAATACAGGACAAAGACCAGGATCAGAATTTCTATATGATTGCCAAAGCGAGTCAGCCATTCCCACGAGAACATGAAGGCTAGCACGGCGCAGACACTCTCCCAAATTTGCAGCGACAACATGCCGCAGCCGACGATAAAAATGTGACGGCCAAAACGCGGGTGTTTGGCAAAGAGGCGATTGGCCGCCGCCCACAGACCGCTCCACAAGGCGGCGACTAAGAGGATGGATAAGCCTGATTGCAAATACACCAGCAAGTTAAATTGTTCAGTTTGCGACAGCCAGGTGGAACTGATGGTTAGCAGTTCTATCAGCGCCACACCAGCCAAAGCGGGGCGCACGCCTTCCCAGTGATAGTTATTGGTATCGACCACTTCGGGTTCGACTTCAAAGTTGGACAAGCGTATGCGTAAGTGAGTTTGGCCTATGCGCACCACGCTATTGCCATTGATATGCACTTGTGGCTCCGCGCGTCCAAGATAAGTCATGCCATTGCGACTGCCGAGATCGCGAATTTGCAGCAGACCTTCGTCGTCAAATTCGACTTGAGCGTGATGGGCGGCGGCGTGTTCGTCATCGAGAATCACGTCATTGTCATAGGCGCGCCCGATGCGGATAGGGAGTTGCGCGATGCGATGGCGTTGTTCGATTTCACCGGTGCGCGATAATAGTTCGACGAAATAAGCGACGCTCATTTTTTCGCTCCTGTCGCTGGTACTTTATTACGGCTCACATTCTTGAGCACCTGGCGGATGATGCGCATGCCGTTTTCATAGGACACGCCACGCACGGTGAGATTGGTTTGCAAGACTTCTTTCTCCTGATCGAGGCTGGCGGTGATCAACATAAAATCATACAGGCCTATGAACTTGCGATAGGCACGGGTGCAAATTACGGCGCGCATAGCGCTGCTGTCGTTCTTGACAAAATCTTCGGCGCAGGCAGCTGCTGTGAGATTGCTTTGGCGGTTGCTGCTATTAATTTGATTTTTAAATTGATTGCTCATCATGCGCGCAAATCGCAAGCTTCCCAAGCTGCTGCTGTGAGTGTAGATATGCGAGAGATTGATGTGACCCGTTTGTAATTTGTGCGAGATATAAATCGCCGACTCCATCGCGCAATTGATTCTGTCTTCACCAAAACTGGCATTGTCTTTGCTGTTGGAACTGCCCCAGCACCGCATTTGATCCGACTCGCGCACTGGCACTTGATAAGGACCGAGCGATTTGAAATTGAGAGGCGTCGCCAGCAGTTGATCGACCATAAAATTTTGATGCACGATCAGTTGCCGGGTGACTTCATCGCTAAACTTGGCGGGGGGATTTTTTTGCTGATGGACTTTATTGAGCAGCTCCACCACAAAGCGTCCCGGCACCAGAAAACTCACCAATTCACCATCGGTGCGCTTGGCCACATTGACGCCTGCCAGCGCGCCATTGGCGGTAACATTCGGGCCACCGCTCATGCCAGAATTAATCGGGCCAGTGAACAAAAACTGATCATAAAACGAACGTGCGATCACGCCGTTATAGGCGCCTTCAGAAATCGCAAAACCCAGATCAAGAGGATTGCCCAGCGAGTACAAATATTGTCCCTGATTGAGTGGGGCTAACTGCTCGATTTTGTCGGGAACCTGGAAAAATCCCGTGCCTTTTCTGGCGATGCGCACTACGGCTAAGTCGTGCAAGACATCGACCGCCAATAATTCAACCCCGCCACGTTGATCGTGAGTGTCCACATATTCACCTACATAGACCTCTGGCTCCAACGCGATTTGCGAGACCACGTGATAATTGGTCACCACCAGATCGCTTTGCCCGACTAAAAAACCCGACCCGACCGAGGATTGCGTGCGCCCATTTTTAACCAAGACACGAATTTGCAGTAAGTCGTTTTTAGCAGCGCTATAGAGCTTTTGCGCGGAAGAAGACGGTGGCGGCAAATTCGCGACTTCATTGTTTTGATCGGTTTGCGCATGGCTGTGTAAGCTGATGGCAGCGAAGAATAAGAGGCTTGCAAACTGTTTTTTGAGCATAAATAGTGGATGCGCAGGTTGGCAGAGTCAGTTAAAACAAAAAAGGTCAACAGACCCAAGTACAAGGAGAATAAACGATTTCTATAGAAAATTCAGAATTGACCCTGTCATTTTTTTGTCTTTGTTGTTACAGCGACCTCTGCGCGTAATAATTCAGCCAGGCGACGGCCGGCACGTCCCAAGCTTTGATCGCGATGATGCACCAGTCGTGGCGTAAAGCGATAGCGCGAATTTTCTTCAAATTTCACTTCGACTAGCCTGCGTTTTTTTAATTCATCTCGTACCAAGAATTCTGGCATCCAGCCATAGCCCAAGCCCATCAACAGCGCTTCTTTTTTCGCAAAAAAGCCATCGAGATAAAACACGCGTTCGCTGCCAAAAACGTGTTCGTCGTTGCCGCTCTGGCTGGAATCTTGTACCGAAATCTCGGTGTGCTCTTGCAATTGCGCGAGGCTGACTTTTTTCATTGCCGCCAAGGCGTGCATAGGCGCGACGCAGAGTATGCATTCAATATCGGACAGGGTTTCTGCATGCAGATGAGGGTGGGGCGTGTAATCTTTGACGATCATCAAATCGGCTTTGTCCGATTCAAACCGGTGCTGCACGCCGCTTAAAAACTCGACCTTGACCTGCACCCGCGTCGGAGCGCCTTCATCCGCCAAATCTTTGAGTGCTTGCAATATGGTTTGCTGCGGCAAAATACCATCGACGATGACGAGCAATTTCGCCTCCCATTCTTGATTGAGTTCGCGTGCCAGAGCGGTCAGTTGGTTTGCCTGTATCAAGAGCCGTCGGCCCTCTGACAAAATCACTTTCCCCGCCGGTGTGAGCTGGACGCGATAGCCCTCGCGATTGATCAGATTCAAGCCCAATTGCTGCTCTAGTTGCTTGATCTGATAGCTAATCGCCGACTGTGCGCGATGCAGGCGCAGCGCCGCTTTGGCGATACTGCCTTCGCGCACCACAGTGTCTAAGGCTTGCATAAATTGGAGATCTAGTGGGTCTGTGTTCATTTCATTTGCCTAAGTATTATCTATCGAAATTTTAGATCATCTTTCGCAAAATATTACGCTTTTTTTGTTGTTGTGTCTTGATTACAGTAGCGGAAAAGTTCGCCAGCATGGTGCGGCGAGAAAAATGGAGACAAACATGACACAAGCAAATCCACTGGAACTGCGTGGTATTGAATTCACCGAATTTTGCGGGCCTTCCGCAGAGCATTTGGAGAAGTTGTTTTGGGCATTTGGTTTTTCCAAATTGCGTCAACATCCGACTAAGGCGATTAGCTATTTCCGTCAAAACGATATTCACTTCCTCATCAATAGCGAGCGTCAGGGCTTTTCTGCCGAGTTCTCCAAAAAGCATGGCCCTTCGATTTGCTCTATGGGATGGCGGGTAGAAAACGCGGCATTTGCTTTGCAAGAAGCGGTCAAGCGCGGCGCGCGGGCGGTGCTTGACGCAGACAAAGATCATGTTTATCCAGCGGTGTATGGCATAGGTGAGAGCGTGATTTATTTTATCGAGCCGACCAGCGCAGGAACCTCGATTTATGAGCGCGATTTTGTCGCGCTGGACACGCCCTTGATACAGCCAGAAAAAGGCTTTTTGACAGTCGACCATTTGACCAATAATGTGCCGTTTGGCGAGCAAGAAAAGTGGGCGGATTTTTATAAATCGATTTTTGGTTTTACCGAAGTGCGCTATTTCGATATTCAAGGTGCCAAGACTGGTTTGACCAGCTATGCCTTGCGCTCGCCCGATGGCAGCTTCTGCATTCCTATCAACCAGCCTAAGAACGACAAAGACCAGATTGCTGAATATCTGCGCGATTACAACGGCCCCGGCGTGCAGCATCTGGCTTTCTTGACACGCGATATTTTGCATTCGCTCGATCAATTGCAAGGCAGCGAAATCGAGACTTTGGATATCGACGAGGAATACTATCAAGACGTGTTCCAGCGGGTGCCGCATGTGCGTCAAGATCACGCCAGAATCGCCGCGCATCAGGTCTTGGTCGATGGTGATGAAGATGGCCATTTGCTGCAGATTTTCACGAAAAATATCATCGGCCCCATCTTTATCGAAATCATCCAGCGCGAAAATAATTTGAGTTTTGGCGAAGGCAATTTTGGCGCCTTGTTCCGCTCTATCGAAAAAGATCAGGAACGTCGCGGCGTCATTTAATTCAGGGAGAATATTGTGGCTTTACAAGGTGTTCATCACGTCGCTTACCGTTGTCGCGATACCAAAGAAACGGTGGAGTTTTACCAAAAGACCTTGGGCATGGATTTTATGCTGGCGATTTCAGAAGACCGCGTGCCTTCCACCAAGGCCGAAGATCCATATATGCATGTGTTCCTCGATGCAGGCAATGGCAATGTGCTGGCGTTTTTTGAGATTCCGAATTCCCCGCCTATGGGACGAGATCCCAATACGCCATCCTGGGTGCAGCACTTGGCCTTCAAGGTCGATAGTTTGGATAGCCTGATGTCCGCAAAAGCACATTTGGAAAATTGTGGAATAGAAGTGATAGGGCCGACCAATCATGAATTGTTCCAATCGATTTATTTCAACGATCCGAATGGGCACAGAATCGAGCTGGCGGCCAATACTTCCACTCCCGAAATGCTCAAAACTTTGCACGACATCGCACCACAAATGCTGCAAGACTGGAGCGCCAGCAAGCGCACCGTGCATCACGCGGCCTGGTTGCACGAGAAGGAATTTGGGCACTAAGGTGAGGCGGTCGTGTGCTGGTGGAATGGCAGCTCGGGTTCGCTCCCGCGCTGCCATTTTCATGTGTGGCGTCGCAAACCACAGCGAAATTGCAGAGATAGAATGAGTTCTGGCTATTTTGGGGGGGCGTGCTTACAATATTAGGACTTACGCAAAACAGACGCTGGCGTTGTTGTGTTCGCCTCGCCGTACAATTGTACTGTCTTCGGCTCCACGCCTAGCCAGCGCAATTTTGCATAAGTCCTAAATATAAAAGCTTGTTGTCGGATCAGACGTAGTCACGATAGTTTCTCCCACTGACGATTTTAGAGTTTTTGCTTGAATGCCAAGTAGCCCTCTTTCCGCCGGTCGTTTAGATAATGAAATCGCGATGCTACGCGAGAGCACCTCTTTGCTGAGCATCATGACTGACTTTGCTGTCGCGTTGTTGCGTCTGAAGACAGCTGAAGATGTCTTGTGGTACACCGCTAATGAAGTGGTGGGCAAAATGGGATTTGAGGATTGTGTTATTTACCTCTGGTACCCCGAGCTCAAGCGCCTGCGCCAGTTCACCGCCTTCGGCGCTAAGCAAGCACGTCGTGGACAAGTCAAAAATAAACTCAGTTTGCGTCTGGGTGAAGGCATCGTTGGCCGCGCGGCCCAAACCCGCGAGACTGTCGTCGTCAACGATCTTAGCCGTGATCCCGATTATGTCGTCGATTTAAAAAAAGCGGGCTCAGAACTGGCGATTCCGATTATCCATTCTGGCCAATTATTAGGCGTGATCGATAGCGAGCATTCCAAGACACATTCGTACACCGAAGAGCATGTCAAGATTTTGACGGCGGTCACGTCGATGGTGGCGGCAAAGCTGGCGCAAACGCAGTTGATCGCGCAACTAGAATCCTCCATAGGTGAACTCGAATACGCCAAAAAACTGCAAGGGGTTTTGTTCAATATCGCGGCTCTGAGCTACGAAGACGATAATTTTTTTAAGGTCTATGAAAAAATTCATCATCTGATTGCTGAACTGCTTTATGCCAAGTCTTTTTTTGTTGCGGTCTATGACCCTGAAAACCGGCGCATAGAATTTCCTTATTTTGTCGATGAACGTCATCCCGAACTTGCTGCCGATACGGGCCCTGTCGATCACGAGATGCGTGGCATGTCGGCTTGGGTAATTTTTAATAATCGCCCCTTGCTGGTGAAACACGACGACATCATCGCCCGATCGCAGCGCGGTGATTTTGATCTTTTGGGTACCGTTGCCCAGACCTGGCTTGGCGTGCCTATCCATGTTGGTGAGGATTTAAAAGCCGCTATTGTGGTGCAAAGTTATTCGCCCAAAGTTGTCTATAGCGACAAAGATTTGGATCTGTTGAGCTTTGTTGCCGCCCATATCGCGAATCTGTTAACGCAAAAAATCGCCGATAAAAAACTACAGCACCTGGCATTGCATGATCCACTCACTGGCTTGGCTAATCGGGCTCTGTTTATTGACCGGGTGTCATGCGCACTGCGTCGCAACGACTATCAAGATCGTTGCTTATGTGCGGTTTTGTATATGGACGTTGACTTGTTCAAGACGGTCAATGATCGCTACGGACATACGATCGGCGACGCCTTGCTGATCCAGTTTGCCAATTTGCTTGACCGGCAAGTCAATGAATATGACACTGTGGCGCGTCTTGGTGGCGATGAATTTGCTGTTTTTCTGGAAGCGATTCCGCATCAGGATGTCGCCATACAATTAGCAAAACGAATCATCCATGCCTTGCACAAAGTTTTGCAAGCTGAGGGCGTATCGATTTTATGTTCAACCAGCATCGGCATCGCTTTTGCATACAACGGCGGTATGACTGCCACCGAAATCATTCGCCAATCCGACGTCGCGATGTATCAGGCAAAAGAAGCTGGGCGTGGGCGTTTGCAAATTTATGACCCGCTCCTCGATCGTGCCAACGTTCGTGACCTCGAACTGGGCGACGATATTTTGACGGCATTAAATACGCATCAGTTTGAATTGCACTTTCAACCTGTGCTCAGAATCTCAAATGAAACTGTGCTGGGATTTGAAGCGCTGATACGTTGGCAGCACCCTGTTCGTTCATGGATACCGCCTAACGAATTTATTGACTATGCCGAGAAGCACCGACTGATAGAAAAAATCGACCAATATGTGTTGCACGCAGCGATGCAACAAATGAGTCGCTGGCGTGACGAGTATGGCGTCGTGCCGCCCGTCAGTGTCAATATTTCGGGCAGACATTTTGCCAGCCACGAATTTGTTGAATTGGTGTTGGCATTGCTCGCCGAATTCCAATTGCCACCGTATGCTTTGGGCATAGAAATTACAGAAACAGCGGTCATCGATCAATTTAGCATCGCGCAAAATAACATCCATTTGCTGCGCCAAAATCAAGTCAGAATTTTGTTGGATGATTTTGGGACGGGATATTCCTCACTCAATTATCTACACCAACTCACCATCGACGTTATCAAAATCGACCGCGCTTTTGTCAAAGGTAGCCGCGGCAGCAAGCAAGACAACCCCATCATCAACAGCATCGTCGCCCTCGCCAACGCCATGGGACTGACCGTCATCGCAGAAGGTGTAGAAAACAAAGAGGAGCTTCAAGTCCTAAGAGACGCCGCCTGCGATTCCTGTCAGGGTTTCTACTATTCGAAAGCCCTGCCAGCCCCGCAAGCGATAGCGTTTTTTATGAAGCATAGGGTTGCGCCGTTTGGTGAGGGAAAGTAATTGCGTCAGATCAGGTCAAGCTAGAGACGAAACCTTGAATATGGGTAGCAGCTATCTCGGGTGCAACTTGCAAAAGAAAATGGGGTGCATTGATATCGATAACGTGTACTTCCCTGAGCGCTGTAATCAGCGCGACCGACGCTTGTTTGGGTACCAAGCGATCTTGGGTCGCTCGTAGATAAAGACAGGGGAGTGTTATCTGACTCGCACGAGACAGATAATTTACATC
>JACQDW010000051.1 GCA_016200845.1 Burkholderiales bacterium
ACCGCGTACCAAAAGGCGCGGGCAATCGCAAACTAATTAATTTCTGAAATCTCGATTAACCACCGCACATCACCATCGTTCAGCAACCACTAAAGTACGTAATTTGCTCAACGCCAAACCATCAAAAACCAAGAGCACAACTTGGTTTAATTTTCAAAATGCAAAGATAACCGACTACTCAAAAAAACACAATTGGTTTCAAACCTCTTGAAATCCGCATGGGGGCTAGCTCATTTTAGTTATACCTCAAAAATCAACGGTATAACCAAACAGGCAAAAGAGGCAGTGCTTTTTTACCACTCCATACCCAAATTAGGCTGCCAAGCAGTATCTCAAATTCCAACAAATATGTCCTGCCTGTGACATCTGTGTCACATCGTCCATTTCGCGAAAAAAATGAGAAATGAAAATTGTTCGTGGGTTCGTGGGTTTAATTTACTCGTCAATGCCAGCGTCAAAATACGGAGCGTCGTGGTCGGGCTCTTTGACTCCAAATATGACCTCGACGATAGGCAGCGCTTCATCAAACTCGGAGGACGTCAAGGCGTAGAACACTTCGACATGGCTGTGATTTTTTCGAGTAATTTCAAACGCTAAGCGAGTGGGGTAGAACTCAATTAATTTCAAGTTGAAGTGGCCAATGTACTGCTCATCGTCACTTTCAACATAGCATTTGCCGCCATCAGGGGATTCACACTGAGATTGAATTAATAAGTACGGTGCTGGTTGGCCAAATGGGGAGGCTTGTGTGTCGTCGTCGTCCTCAGAATCAAGAAGGATTTGGTAGTAATCGCCACTCGCAGTAGCTGAGATTCTTTTGGCGTTTAGCTTCATGGTGTCGGTGTGATCTCTCTAAATTCAACGCGAGGGAATGACGAAATAATGTTGATGACGGTATTTAACCTTGCCCAAACTCCAAAATCCCCCGAAAAACATCCCCAAAATAAAGCTCATAGCTATCCTTCTCCACATAGCCCAGATGCGGGGTGAGTAGAACGTTTTCGTGCTTGCGTAGTGGATGATCTAGCGGCAGTGGTTCGGTTTCAAAGACGTCGAGGGCGGCGGCACCTAGGTGGCCTTGGTCTAGTGCTGTGATCAAGGCGTCAGTTTCGATTAATTCGGCGCGGCTGGTGTTGACGAAGAGGGCGTCTGGTTTCATGCGTTGCAGGTCGCTTAGTTTGACGATGCCTTGTGTAGCTGGGTGCAGGCGCAGGTGGAGTGAGAGGATGTCGGCTTGCTCGAATAATTCTTCTTTTGAGTTGCAGGCGATCAGGCCGTCGGCGCTGGCACGGGCGCGGCTTTCTGCGCTGCCCCAGACGCACACGCGCATGTCAAATGCGCGTGCGTAGCGTGCCAGTAGTTGGCCTATGCGGCCATAGCCCCAGATTCCCAGAAGCCGTCCTTTGAGTGCTCGGCCTAGCTGGTTGTGTTGCGGGTGGATGGAGGACCATTGCCATACGCCTTCTTGCAGGTGTTGGCTGTATTGCGGGATTTTGCGCGAGGCGGCCATGATCAGCACCCATGTGAGTTCGGCGGGGGCGGTGGGGTCGCCTGTGCCTTCGATGATGCTGATGCCAAGCTCGCGGGCGGCGTCCAGATCGATGTTGCCAGAGACTTTGCCAGTTTGGGCGATGAGTTTGAGATTGGGCAGTTTTTCTAGCAGCGCGCGGGAGAGTTTGCTGCGTTCGCGGTTTAATACCAGCGTTTCAAATGGACGCAGGCGTATCGCCAGTTGTCCCAGCCCAACGGCGCGGTTTTGGAAGACGGTGACTTCGTGATCTTTGAGCAGGGAAAAGCAATTTAAGCCCCTTACCACGTCTTGATAATCATCTAAGATTGCGATTTTCATGCTGAAGTTTTTGCCATTTCTATCAATATATTTTTCAAAATCAATACTGTTTTGTTATGAATTGTGACGCAAAATTCGCCCCTTTGCGCCGCATCGGTGTAGAATACGCTGCACGTAGCTTTTTGAATCTTCCGTACCGTGCACTAAGACCTTTGTCCTCAGTCCTAGTTTTAGCCGGGCGTAAGCTCGGACCTCAGACACCTTCCTTTTTGTTCACGTCTGTCTTCCGATTATCCGACAAAAAATGCCGCTATCGTGCCTGTTTTGTTTGAGCAAGAATAATAGGACTAACGCAAAATTGCGCTGGCTAGGGTGTAGCGAGGAATTCAGGCAACATGTTGCCTGCTCGCGTAACAACCAAGTCTTACAAGACTTGGTGCGCCCTGCAAGGGTGGAGCCGAAGACAGTACAATTGTACGGCGAGGCGAACACAACAACGCCAGCGTCTGTTTTGCGTAAGTCCTAAAGAACCAAAATAATACCACTTGCCCACATCGCTCGCCTCCCTAGCCGTTCTTGCCGTGCCGCTACACCGATTTTTTATTGAAATGGCATTGGAGTTATTATGAATCAACCTTACACACAAGGCTTAGTTGCTGCATCTGCTGCTGCATCCGCTGTTGCATCATATCTGCAAGACGTTCCGGCTTACGTCAAGCATCCCAAACTGATCGCTTGGGTCGGCGACATGGCCGCATTAACCAAACCCGACCGCGTGGTCTGGTGTGATGGCACAGAGGAAGAATACAACCGCTTGTGCGCACAAATGGTCGAAGCTGGCACCATGAAAAAGCTGAACGACGCCAAGCGCCCAAATAGCTACCTCGCTTGTTCTGATCCTTCCGACGTGGCACGCGTGGAAGATCGCACTTATATCTGTTCCGAAAAACAAGAAGACGCAGGCCCTACCAATAACTGGATGGCGCCCGCCGACATGCGCGCCACTTTAAATCCACTGTTCGATGGCTGCATGAAAGGCCGTACCATGTATGTGGTGCCTTTCTCTATGGGTCCTTTGGGTTCACCGATTGCGCACATCGGCGTGGAATTATCCGATTCCGCTTATGTGGCTGTGAATATGCGCATCATGACGCGCATGGGCAAGGCAGTGATCGATGTGTTGGGCAGCGATGGCGAATTTGTGCCTTGCGTACATTCCGTTGGCGCACCATTGGCAGCTGGCCAAAAAGACGTGATCTGGCCATGCAATGCGACTAAATACATTGTGCATTTCCCAGAAACGCGTGAAATCTGGTCGTATGGCTCAGGTTATGGTGGCAATGCCTTGTTGGGCAAAAAGTGTTTCGCCTTGCGTATCGCCTCGAATATGGGCCGCGATCAGGGTTGGTTGGCAGAGCACATGTTGATCCTCGGCGTAGAGTCGCCAGAAGGCAAAAAACACTATGTCGCAGCGGCTTTCCCATCGGCCTGCTGCAAGACTAATTTCGCGATGTTGATTCCTGCCATCAAGGGCTGGAAAGTCACCACCATCGGTGATGATATCGCCTGGATCAAGCCGGGCAAAGATGGTCGCTTGTATGCGATCAATCCTGAAGCAGGTTATTTTGGCGTCGCACCATGCACTAACACAGCGACCAATTCCAATTGCATGTCTTCGCTGGTTTCCAACACCATCTTTACTAATGTCGCGTTGACTGACGATGGCGACGTGTGGTGGGAAGGCATGAGCAAAGAAGCGCCAGCGCACGCGATCGACTGGCAAGGCAAAGACTGGACACCAGAAATCGCTAAAGAAACTGGCCGCAAAGCGGCACATCCAAATGCACGTTTCACCGTCGCCGCGACACAAAATCCTGTGCTCGATCCAGCGTGGGATGATCCTGCAGGCGTGCCGATTTCTGCTTTCATTTTTGGTGGCCGTCGCTCTACCACAGTGCCGCTGGTCACACAGGCGCGCAATTGGGTGGAAGGCGTCTACATGGCAGCGACTATGGGTTCAGAAACCACCGCCGCCGCAGTCGGTCAACAAGGCGTGGTGCGCCGTGATCCATTCGCGATGCTGCCGTTCATGGGCTACAACATGAGCGACTATTTCCAACACTGGCTGAATATGGGCGAGAAGATCACAGAATTGGGCGGCAAACAGCCAGGCATTTTCTGCGTCAACTGGTTCCGTACCGATGCCAATGGCAAATTCGTCTGGCCAGGCTTTGGCGACAATATGCGCGTCTTGAAATGGATGTTAGAACGCATTGAAGGTGCACAAAGCGGTCAAGAAAACATCTTCGGCGTCAGCCCGGCATTTGAAGACATCACATGGGATGGCTTGAATTTCACAGCAGAGCAATTCGAAACCATCACTTCCATCGACAAAGATGCATGGAAAGCGGAGTTGGCATTGCATACCGAGTTGTTTGAAAAACTCCAGCATCGTTTGCCAGCGCAATTGGAAGCGACTAAGGCGGCATTGGCTGAACGTCTAGCTTAAGTTGTGAGCTAATCCAACATAAAAAGCGCGGCGAGTCCGCGCTTTTTTTCGCTCTGGTGATTTTCTGAGATAATCGCACTTCATTCTATTTTAAAGTTGGTCTATGAATTTTCTGACCTTAGATCTCAATCTGTTGCGCGTGTTCGATACCGTCATGGTGGAACAAAATTTGACGCGGGCGGCGGATAAATTGGCGATGACACAGCCCGCGGTGTCGAATGCAATTAAGCGTTTGCGGTATTCGCTTAACGACGAATTGCTGATCCGCACCGCCTATGGCGTCAAGCCCACACCGCGTGCTGAAATTTTGTGGCCGTCGATACGCGAAGCGCTCGCCACATTAGAAGCGGCGATTGCCCCGACTAGTTTTGACCCTTCCGAAGCGGTCGCGACTTTCCGTATGGCGATGGCGGATTCGACCGCCGCCCTATGGATGCCGACTTTGATTACGGCATTTGAAAAAGAAGCGCCCCACATGAATGCCCGCATGGTGCCGTTGACCACGCGCGAACCTCGTCCTTTATTGATACAGGGCGACATCGATATTGCCGTTGGATTTTTTCCCGGCGTGGTCGCTCAGCTCACGGGTGGGCAAGGCGCCGCGCGCAGTCCGATCCGGCATGAGCGTTTGTATTCCGGGCATTATGTCTGCGTAATGAGCAAAAATCACCCGCTCGCCAATCAAGAACTCACCATCGATCGCTACTGCGCCGCCAATCATTGCCTGGTGAGTTTTTCTGGACGTGCGCACGGTTTGATCGACGATGAACTCGCTAAAATGGGCAGAGAGCGGCGGATTCTGTTGACGGTGAATCAGTTCTTCACTGGCGGTAAGGTGGTGGCTAATTCGGATCTGGTGACAGTCTTGCCTTTCCATTTTCTTGCCTCCACTGGTATGAGTGAATCTCTGGTCTGGAAAGAATTGCCGTTCGAGACGCCTGATGTTCACGTCGATATGTTGTGGCATGAGCGCGATGCGCGCAACCCTGCACACAGATGGTTACGCGATCACTTTGTGAACATGACGCACGAAATGTTCGCACCACTTGCCACTATGAAGAAATAAGAAATTTATGTTTACCGGAATCGTACAAGGTGTCGCCACCATACAAAAAATCGAAGACAAAACGGGTTTGCGCACGCTGCAACTCGCGTTCCCGCCCGGCTTTGATCAAGGCTTAGCGATTGGTGCCAGCGTCGCCACCGATGGGGTTTGCCTGACGGTGACCAAGCTGCTGGAAAACGCTGCCGAGTTTGACGTGATGCAGCAAAGTTTAAGCATCACCACCTTGGGTAGCTATTCAGAACAGACGCGTGTGAATGTGGAGCGCGCCGCCAAAGAAGGCGCAGAGATAGGCGGACATCCTCTATCGGGGCACGTTGATTGCGTCGCCACCATCGCGCAAATTCGCCGCATAGAAAACAATGTTGTGCTGCGTTTTGCGGTTCCTCAAATCTGGATGCCGTATATTTTCGCCAAAGGCTACATCGCCATCAACGGTGCCAGCCTGACCATCGCCGAAGCACAGCGCGAAGAAAACTGGTTTGAAGTCTGGCTCATCCCCGAAACCTTACGCATGACGGTGTTCGGAGAAAAACAAGTCGGCGACAGCGTCAACCTCGAAATCGAACGGCAAACGCAGATTATCGTCGACACCGTACGCGACATCCTCAATGAAAAACTAGGTCCCTTGATGCCCGCACTAGAAGCATTGATGGCGCAGAAGAAGTAGGTCGCTGGCGAAACGCGGTTTCGCCAGTTCCAACGCCAAACAGGCATCATTAAGCAATAATCCCCAAGGCCTTGGTATTCTTCCAATCGCCTCTGGTGAAATCAGGGAAGGCTTGCGAGCTGCCGTCTTCTGCGACTGATTTCTCTGTGAGCGGGCCGACTGCTGACCAGAGTGCGCCTTCATAGACGTTTTGATCTAAGGCTTCGCCCTTGCGCAGACATTCGATAATGCGATACAGCATTAAGAAATCCATGCCGCCGTGTCCGCCCATTTTTTTGGATAACTCGCCGAGGCGCAGATACAGTGGATGTTCATATTGTGCGGCGATGGCTTCCCATTCTTTGCCCTCTGCCCATTCGTGATAATTGTGGGTGATGCCTTCGACCGAGAGTCGATTTGGGAAACCCGCTAATACACCGTTGACGCCCATGATCAGATTGTGGCGTGAGTAGGGGCGCGGTGTGGTTTCATCCCATTGCACCATGATGGTTCTGCCGAGATTGGTTTTGATGATGGAAGTGTTTTGATCCCCGCCTTTGAAATCGAGTTCTTTGAATTGTGGGCTGGTCAGCTTGGTCGATTTTTGTGCATAGGCAGCGCGTCCTTTGGCTGGGGAAGAAAAGGAAGCGATGCGCGCAAACGTGTCTTCACCGCGTGCCAGATTCATATATTGCGCCACTGGGCCCAAGCCATGGGTCGGATACAAATTGCCATTGCGCTTGGCGTATTCAAAAGTGCGCCATGAGCCAGTCGAATCGCCATTTTCCATTTGGAAGCGCAGAGCATGAATATAGGCGGCTTCGCCATGCAAGAGTTCGCCTAACACACCTTTGCGCACCATGTTCAGATACAGTAATTCTTCGCGGCCATAATTGACGTTTTCCATCATCATGCAATGGCGACCCGTCGCTTCGGAGGTGTCGACGATGTCCCACAAATCTTTGAGCGTGGTTGCCATCGGCACTTCCACAAAGGCGTGTGCGCCCGCTTTCATCGCCGCAATCGCCATTGCTGCGTGAGTGTCCCACGGAGTAGCGATGAAGACCGCATCGGGGCGGGTTTCGCTGAGCATAGCACGCCAGGCATTGACATCTCCCGTGTACACTTTGGGCGTGTGACCAAATTTGCCGACCGCCGCCTCGGCTTTCTTGGCTCGCACTTCAACCACGTCGGCGATACCTACAAACTGCACGCCTTCAATACCTGCCAATTGCGCCGCATGCCCTGATCCGCGTGCGCCGACACCGATGATGGCGACTTTGACCTGATCGAGCTTGGGCGCAACAAAGTCGCCCATATACATGGCTTTTGCTGGGCGACGTACATCTGCGCTTTTTTTGCTGGTACCTGCAAAGCTGCTTAAGCTCGCCAAGCCCGCGCCGACACCGCCAAATAATTGAAGAAATCCACGTCTGGAATTGCTGTTCATGTCGCTCATAGGGTCTCCGCCTGAATAATAATGATCAACTCATTTTACCGAAAGCCAAGACATCAAACAGCGATAAATATTCAAGCCTGCGTTAAGCTAAACTAAACGACTTGAGTGAGCTATTGTGGGTTCTGAGTTATGACATTCTTAAAGGAGAAAGCAATGACACGTACACTAATCAGTTCTGGTTCCAGCTTTGAAGCCGAGATCGGCTATTCCCGTGCCGTGGTGCAAGACAACTGGGTGTTTGTCTCCGGTACCACGGGTTTTGATTACAGCAATATGACGATAGACGACGATATCGTGACGCAAACCGAGCAATGTCTGAAGAATATCGCAGCGGCGCTCAGTCAAGCAGGGGCAAGCCTGTCAGATGTGGTGCGAGTGACTTATGTCGTGCCCGATGCCAGTGAATTTGCGGCGTGTTGGCCAGTGTTGCGACAGTATTTTGGCGAGATTCGTCCGGCGGCAATGATGATTTCCGCAGGCTTGGCAGACCCGCGGATGAAGATAGAAATCGAAGTGACTGCAGTGAGAAGCAAACTTTAATGAGACGCTTGAGGCGCTACTTCTAATCGATCCAAGACCCGGAAACACAAGATCACGCCCGCCACTCCAAACAGGATGACGCCCAAGCCATAGCCCGCGATTACGCCACGTGCGCCAAACCACAGGCCACCGAGCCAGACAAAGGGAATCACACCGATGGTTGAGCGTCCCCAATTGAGCATGGTGGAATACAGCGGATAACCCAGATTATTGAAGGCGGCATTCGCGACAAATAAGCTGCCGTTAAACAGAAAACTGCCCGCGACAAAAATACAGAAAAACACGATCACATCTTCACCCAAACCATGGGCATCAAAGGCACGTGCGATCAGGTGGCTCGATACGGCCAGCAGAAACCAGACCACGAACACATAGATCAAGGTAAATTGCAAACTGTCGCGCATGGTAGAGCGTAGTCGTTCAAATTGTTTGGCGCCCAGATTTTGTCCGAGGATGGGACCGATGGCACCAGACAAAGCAAACAGGCCGGCAAATGCCATGGGGATTAGGCGCGACACCACAGCCCAACCAGCCACCGCCTGATCGCCATATTTGGCAATCGCCGCTGTCACTGCCGCATTGCCGACAGGAGTGGCGACATTGGTTAAGATGGCAGGAATGCCGATAGAGGCAAAGGCCTTCGCGCCACGTTCAAACACGATGGCATCGGGGCGCGCATAAAGTTTGTGGACACGCAATACCCCAAAAAATCCCACTCCAGCCAAGACCAGACGCGCACAAATATTGGCGTAGGCCGCGCCATCTAGTCCCCATTGGAAGACAAAAATAAACAGAGGGTCAAGCACCGCGGTGGCCGCAGCTGCGCCTAAGGTGACATACATGGCACGCTTGCCATCGCCGACTGCGCGCAACAAACCACTTAAGCCCATGCCCAATGCAAGCAGCGGAACAGAGGGAAGTACCAGTGCGCAAAAATGCGCAGCCAGACGGGCGGTTTCGCCATGCGCACCCATCAGTTGCATTAACTGTGTCAGAAACGGATAGGTCAATAGCGTCAGCGCACCGCTTACCGCTGTGATCAGATAAAGCGCGCTGCCTGCCAACATCTTTGCGGTGCGGCTATCGCCACTGCCGACGGCACGCGAAACGACCGCCGTGGTCGCAATTGAAAGGCCAATTCCGATGGAGGTGTGAAAAAACAGGAGCGTGCTGGCATAGCCTATCGCTGCCGTGATTTCGCTTTGTCCCAAACGTGAGAGATAAAGTAAATTGAGTACATCCACCAGAAATACGGCGATCAGACCGATAGATCCGGTCACAGTCATATTGATGACATGACGCATGGTGGAACCTTGAAGAAATTTGCCGTTGAGATTTTGGGAGTCGGAAGCAGTAGCCATGAATAAGCAAGGAGTAAAAGACGGTGTGGAGAGCTATTCTACCGCCAGTTAGCGTTGCATGCTGGCAGCGTTCAGACTGGGGATGGCGCCACTCTTACGTCCTTTGCTCATGGCTTGATTGAAGCGTGCCATGAGTTGCGCGTTTTCGCGCGAGATTCGCATCGCAAAATGATTGGTGACGACAGAGATGGGTTTGGGAAGGACACAAAATAAATCTTTTTGTCCGTTAGCGTCGCCGGTGCTGCTGCGATAACTGCGATTGATTTGCGCCTGGACTTCTTTGGGGTCACTGGTCATGCCATACCAGACCAATGCATCCATACGCTTGAGTAAGAGCTTACGCAGTCGTGATACGCCAGCACCAGTGTCGTTTTCGACGGTGAACAGTACATTGATCTGCTCATCAAATTCATCGCCCGCTGTGGTGCCTAACATCACGCCGATTAATTTGCCGTGAAGATCATTGATATCGTTAAAGCGAAAACTAGCATCACAGCGCGTGATGAGCCAATTACCATTGGCATTAATGGCATCAGACAACACATATTTGCGCATCCTCGCCTTGGTTGGCGACATGCCCATGAGCACACTATCGCTCTTTAATGCATTGTCCATCGCTCTTTTCCACGGCACGCGGTGTACCTCAAAACGTAGATTGAGCGATTTTTCTAAATAACTTAACAGATCAAGATTGGCGGAACTTAAGGGAACTTGTTTGCCATTTTTGTCGAACTCTTCGATGGTGTAAATCTTGATATGCGTTTGTGCGTCGCTGTGCCCCGGACTAAGCATTGCCACGCTAACACAACAATAAATAACAAAAAGGCATAGTCGATTCACGGCATGACTTTCTTGAGTGGAATACTTGAACTCAGGATACTCAATTTTCAAAAAGATGGGTGAAAATAATGTGCGGTGCGCGAATTTTTGTTGCGGGTGTTTTGCATTATCCTAGATTCCTTAGTTGGACGGGTTCGAGTGTGCATTTTTCCGCGTCGCTGGCAAGGCGTGACGACGACACAACCTCCACGTTGTTAGGAGGAACAACGCAGTCCAGAGACGCGGAAAAGTGTGCAATCGGACCTGTAGCGCTCGCACACGAATGGTGAGCCGCCAAAACACAATGAGAGTTAATATCCATGCGGCTTTAGAAACGAAATTTAGCGGTCAACTGAGGAATCTAGGATTATCCTTATTGAACGTTTTTTTCGACCAGTGATCCAATACCGCTGCAACGATAAAAAATACAATCGCTCCCACTCTTCAAGAAAGCCTCCGCCATGTCGCTCCGCCCTCTGTTCCCTTTCCTGTTCGCCGCATTCACGTTGACGC
This sequence comes from Burkholderiales bacterium, assembly GCA_016200845.1. Classification (GTDB taxonomy): domain Bacteria; phylum Pseudomonadota; class Gammaproteobacteria; order Burkholderiales; family Burkholderiaceae_D; genus Undibacterium. Next base: position 10,703 of record JACQDW010000051.1, read on the forward strand.
AAGTAGCGAGCGTCGATGCGCAATCGACACCAAGCAGCAGCGCAACGTCCAGTTTTGCATCGCAAGTTCAGGGATGGCGCAAGCATCCGGGCTTTATCGAGGTCTGGAGCCATCAGGAGCAGGCGAAGGTGATGGCGGCGGTTGAGGTAGATAAGGCTTTTTTGATGGTCAGCTCATTGCCATTTGCCTTGGGTTCAAATGAAATAGGCTTAGACCGCGGGCAAAGTGGCGAGAGTAAATTGGTGCATTTTGAGCGGCATGGCAAACGGGTGTTTCTGGTGCAGGAAAACACACGCTATCGTGCCGATTCGCCAGATGCCGATGAGCGCGCTGCTGTGCGCGAAGCTTTTGCTGGTGCAGTGCTGTGGTCCACTGATGTGATCGCCGTTGATGGAAATAAGATATTGATCGATTTGTCGTCTCTCTTATTGAGCGACCGCCATGGTGTAGCGACAAGACTGAATGGCGCCAAGCAGGGCAGTTATAGCATCGACGACAAACGCAGTGCGGTCTTAAGTGCGCAAACCAAAAACTTCCCCGACAACACTGAGCTTGAGGCCTTGCTCACCTTTGCTGGCAGCGGCGACGGCGCGTATGTAAGGCAAGTTGCTGCTGATGCCAAGAGTCTGCGTTTGCATCAGCACTTAAGTTTTGTACGCCTGCCTGAGTTGTATCAGACGCGAACTTATCATCCCGGTTCTGGCGGCTTGGATCTCGATGCGGTCGATTTTGCCCGCCCGTTGTCCGAGAGTATTCATGTCAATTGGCAGCTGCGTCATCGTCTGGAAAAGACAGATCCCACGGCGGCCTTGAGCACCGTTAAAAAACCAATTGTGTACTACTTGGATCGCGGCACACCTGAGCCGGTACGTTCGGCCTTGTTAGACGGCGCGCGTTGGTGGACGAGCGCATTTGAGAAGGCTGGATTCAAAGATGCGTTTCGCGTCGAGTTATTGCCTGAAGGCGCGGACGCGATGGATATCCGTTACAACACCATCACGTGGGTGCACCGAGCGACACGCGGCTGGTCGTATGGGAATGCCGTTATCGACCCGCGCACTGGCGAAATTATCAAAGGCGCAGTGACGCTGGGTTCACAGCGTGTGCGTCAAGATATTTTGATTGCCGAGAGTCTGCTCGCACCCTATGGCAGTACAACGCAAGTCGCAAAAAAGAATAGCGCGGAGCAAATGGCCTTGGCGCGGCTGCGTCAATTAGCGGCGCATGAAGTCGGACACACCTTGGGTCTCGCGCATAATTTTGCACCGAGTCGCTTGGGAAATGGTTCGGCGATGGATTATCCGCATCCTTTGATCGGCTTGGATGCAAAAGGCGAGATCACGCTGAATCAAAGTTATGGTGTGGGCGTCGGTGCCTGGGATGATTTTGCCATCGCGCATATCTATGGTGAATTTCCAGATCAAGAGCAAGCTTTGGCACAATTGCGCGCCAAGGCGAAGGCTGGCTTGCTGTGGGATGTGGGTGCAGATTCCTTGCAGAGTTTTGACCACCTGATGCGAGTGCGACAAAAAGCGCTACAACAATTTTCTCTGGCAGTGTTGCCGCCACAAAGACAATTGGGTGAGCTGGAAGCGCGTCTGGTGCCAATCTATCTCTTGCATCGCTATCAGGTGGAGGCGGTGGCGCGGCTGATCGCCGGTGCCAGTTATGAATACGGACAAGCGCAAGATGCGAACCAAGCCAGAGTACAAGCGGGCACGCAGGCTGTGCCTGCCGCCGTTCAGCGTCTGGCTGTACAAAAAATGTTGTCCAGCCTGCGTGCTGAACAACTGGCATTGCCACAAAATGTGCTCGACATCGTGACGCCGCCGTCTGAAGGCTATGGTCGTAGTCCGGAATATTTTCAGGGCAAGATGAATGTCACGTTTGATCCGCTCTCAGCCGTGCAAGCCGCGGCCGCTCATAGCTGCCAATTTTTACTCGACCCGAGTCGCTTGAATCGGCTGGCTTGGCAACACGCCCGCGATGCCAAGATGCCCGATGCCAGCGAAATGATGCGCAATTTGTTTGCGCAAACCTGGCAACGCAGCAGCATTTCCGCCCAAATCGTAGCAGGTGAAGCGGTTCAGATGGCCGCCAATTGGGTGGTCTTAGATGGCGTTTTGCTCTTGCTCAATGAGGGACGTTTGCACGCTCAAGTCGATGCGCAGGTGCGCCATAGTTTGAGGGAGTTGGCGAGCTGGTTACAAACAAATCACGGCAACGCCGGGCAAAGCGTCAGTCGCAAACAAGCGTTGGACACCATTACCCAGTATTTGCGCGATCCGAACAGCGTCAAATTACGCCCTCTGCCTGTCATTCCGCCGGGGGCACCGATCTAAGAGTCGCCAACCACGGCGAACATTTTGTTGTTTGCCGTCAATACTCTGCATCGTTTTCTATTGCGTGGGGCAAGGGGCGAACTACAATGACTAAAGCAAACCTTGAATGGAGGACGTATGTCTTTGTTTCAGTTGGTGTATGCCAGTCACCTTTGCACCGACGAATCGGTGCTACCTTCTATCCACAGCCATGCAGTTCGCAACGATACGGCGCATGTCTTGAGCGGGATGTTGTTGTACGCGAATGGGCGCTTTTTGCAAGTAATAGAAGGCGAACGTAAAGACGTGTTGCACACTTTTTCTTACATTAAGCAAGATGAGCGGCACGACCAGGTGCATGTCTTATCCGAGAAGGACATAGCAGAAAAAACCTTCACGCATTGGAATATGGGATTTAAGCATTTGCAAAAAGACGACCTCCTAGCCCATCCTGAGTTCGCCGCCTATCTCACTAGCCCCTTTGAACAAATGAAAGCCAATCTGGGCACTGCTTTGGCTATGCTCAAGGCGTATAGTCCTGCAGTCAAGAGTTAGATTAAGTTGCACGCCGTTGCGCAAATTAGAGAATTCCACCTAGCTAAACTTTAGGTGTTTAGCTGGGCTTTGTGTATTCTAGCCTGATCTTTATTGAAGCTGGATTTTCTATGTCAAATGCACACTTTCCCCACCTTTTAGCTCCTTTGGATCTTGGTTTTACTCAGTTGCGCAATCGCGTGATGATGGGTTCCATGCACACCGGTTTGGAAGATCGTTTTTATAACTACGGTAAGTTAGCAGCCTATTTCAAAGAGCGGGCACGCGGTGGGGTGGGTTTGATTGTGACAGGTGGCATTTCTCCGAATCGACGTGGGTGGCTGTTGCCATTTGGCGGCACCATGAATTCCTTATTTGATATTTTTAATCATCGCAAAGTAACGCGTGCCGTGCATGAAGAAGGCGGCAAGATCGTGATGCAGATTTTGCACGCGGGACGCTATGGCTATCAGCCGTTTATCGTGTCGGCCTCAGCCCAACAATCCCCGATCTCAAAATTCAAACCCAAAGCACTCACCGAAGCTGGTATAGAAAGCACGATTCGCGACTATGTGCGCTGTGCCAAGCTGGCGCAAAAATCGGGTTACGATGGCGTGGAAATCATGGGTAGCGAAGGTTATTTACTCAACCAATTCCTCTGTGTGCGCACCAATCATCGTACCGATCGTTGGGGTGGCTCCATAGAAAATCGCATGCGCCTTCCGGTCGAGATTGTGCGTCGTGTGCGCGCCGCCGTCGGACCTAATTTCATCATCATGTATCGTCATTCGATTCTCGATTTGGTCGAGGGCGGCAATAGCTGGGATGAAGTGATCGAAGTGGCGCAAGCCTTGGAAAAAGCCGGCGTGACTTTGTTCAATACCGGGATTGGCTGGCATGAAGCGCGTGTGCCGACCATCGTCACATCGGTGCCACGTGCGGCATTTGCCAGTGTCTCTGGGCGCCTCAAACAAGCGGTTTCGATTCCGGTGATCGCATCAAACCGCATCAATATGCCAGCGCAAGCTGAAGATATTCTTGCCAGCGGCACGGCAGACATGGTTTCGATGGCGCGCCCTTTCCTTGCCGATCCCGATTTCGTCAACAAGGCGGCGCAAGGACGGGTCGATGAAATCAATACCTGTATCGCCTGTAATCAAGCCTGCCTCGACCACACCTTCTCGAATCAGCGTGCCAGTTGCTTAGTTAATCCACGTGCCGCGCATGAGACTGAGCTTGTGTATCGCAAAACATCGGTCGCAAAACGCGTCGCCGTGGTCGGTGCGGGCCCGGCGGGCTTGTCGGCAGCTACGGTGGCCGCGAGCTGTGGACATGATGTCAGTTTGTTTGATAGCTCTGACAGCATAGGCGGACAATTTAAAATCGCCATGCAAGTTCCCGGCAAAGAAGAGTTCAAAGAAACCCTGCGTTACTTTGCCAAGCGGGTAGAAATGACAGGCGTCAAACTACATTTGGGCAAGCGTGTGAGCCGCGAAGAATTGATCGAGTTAGGCTTTGATCATATCATCGTCGCGACGGGCATTTTGCCGCGCACGCCGCGTATCGATGGTGTCAATCACCCCAAAGTGATGTCCTATCTCGATGTGCTCTTACACAAAAAACCTGTGGGCAAAAAAGTCGCCATCATCGGCGCTGGCGGCATCGGTTTTGATGTGGCCGAATATTTGGTACACGATACCAATATCCCCCTGCCCATGCCTCTCAACACATGGCTAGGCGAATGGGGCATTGATCTGCAAGCACGTCAAAATGGAGGCTTGGTGAAACCTGAAGCGACGCATCCGGCTCGCGAAATTTTCCTGCTTCAGCGCAAGGCTAGCAAAGTCGGCGCAGGCTTGGGCAAGACTTCAGGCTGGGTACACAGAGCGACTTTGCAGCGCAATCAGGTGAAGATGATGGCGGGTGTGGAATATCAAAAAATCGATGATCAGGGTTTGCATATTAGTGTAGGTGGCAAGCAACAGATACTCGATGTCGATCATGTGATCCTGTGCGCCGGACAAGAGTCCTTAACAGAACTCATGCCCGCGCAAACGAGCGAGACTGGCCCACGCTTCCACAAAATCGGTGGCGCTGCGCTGGCATCTGAATTAGATGCCAAGCGCGCGATCAAGGAAGGTGCCGAGCTTGCCGCATCATTGTAGAACGAGCGGTAAATAGATATCGGTGATCAATTCATTTTCCGGTACATCAGGAAAGAAATTGATCCTCTGCAAAAAGAGCGGGAAGTCGCGCACAGCCTTCCCGCTGTGCGGCAACCACTCCGCATATAGAAAACGAATCGCCTGTTCTAATCCATCATCCGATCCCACTATACGCAAACGGGCACATGACCCCGCTGGAATCTCGGCGCGGACAATTTGCTCGTGCTCGCAAA
>JACQDW010000057.1 GCA_016200845.1 Burkholderiales bacterium
ACGGGAAGTGACCTTTGCCAGTACAGGATGAATTGCAACGGCGTTTATATTTTGTCCAGATGTCGTCATAGTGTTGTGGGAGTCCCTAATTCAGATACCTGAAAGATAGCACAAAAACAGAAAAATACTGTAACAAACTTTCAGAAAAACGATATTTTTCTAATTTACCGAATAAAATAATCAAAAATATCGTAATGAAACTACATTTCTGACGAAATATGGTTTATGCTGTACCATAATTTAATTCACTAAATTTAGCTTTCATTCATTCGCACCATCTAGAACATTCGGAGTCAGCATGACCACTTTCGTATTATTTGGCGGCACGGGCGATCTGGCAAAACGCAAGATCATTCCTGCACTTTATAGCGCCTTCGTCAATGGACGTTTGGACGCCGAATTCACCTTTATCGGCGCCGCCCGCGAAGCCTTGAGCGACGAAGAATTCCGTCTGCGCGTTGCCAACAGCATCGACACCTATGCAGCTAAGGTCGGTGGCAGCAAAGAACAAGTCGCGGCGTTTTTGGCGCTCACTGGCTATTCCAAAATCGACGCCAAAATCCCAGAAGACTTTGACGCCTTAAAAGCACGTGTCAGCACCGACACCAGCAAGGCAAAATTATTTTATCTGGCGGTGGGCCCAGATATTTTTATTCCCGTGGTCGAGCAATTGTCCAAGCATGGCTTAGTCGAAGGCAATGCCCGCGTGGTGGTTGAAAAACCTTTGGGTCGCGATGCCAAGTCAGCCAAAGAAATTAACTCGGCACTGCGCAGCTATCTCAACGAAAATCAAATCTATCGTATCGATCATTATCTGGGCAAAGAAATGGTGCAAAATTTATTTGCGCTGCGCTTCGCCAATTCTTTCCTTGAACCGCTATGGAATCGTAAGTGGGTACAAGACGTACAGATTTCGATCTCAGAACAAGTCGGTGTCGAGACGCGCGGTGACTTTTACGATAAAACCGGCGCTTTGCGCGATATGGTGCAAAACCATTTGTTGCAATTAGTCTCCATCGTGGCGATGGAACCGCCGGTCAATGCCAATCCCGATGCAATACGCGATGAGAAAGTCAAAGTCTTGCGCGCCTTGCGTAAATTTAATGCCGACGACGTCAGCAAAAAAACAGTACGCGGTCAGTATCGCGCCGGGGCTGTCGATGGTAAGCCTGTGATCGGCTATCAAAATGAAGCCGGCGTTCCGAGTGCGACCCGCACCGAAACCTTTGTCGCGATCAAAGCCGAGATCGACAACTGGCGCTGGGCGGGTGTTCCCTTTTATCTGCGCACAGGCAAGCGCATGGCTAGTCGCTGCGCTGAAATCACCATCAATTTCAAACCGATTCCTTATTCCATTTTTGGCAAAGGTCAGGGTCCTTTGCGCTCGAATCGCTTAGTCATCACTTTGCAACCGGAGGAAAGCGTACAACTTTTCATGAAAGCCAAAGAACCGGGTGAAGGCATACGTCTGTCTGACGTGGCACTCAATCTGGACTTCGCAGAAGCCTCCAGCTCGCGCCGTGTTGAATCGTATGAACGTCTGTTACTCGATGCGCTGCATGGCGACCTGACTCTGTTTGTGCGTGACGATGAACTCGGCGCGGCTTGGGAATGGATAGACCCTATCATGCACGCGTGGAGCAATGATGCCGAAGGCTTGAAATCCTATATCGCCGGAAGTTGGGGACCCGCCGCTGCCAGTTATTTACTGGCACAACACGGCGCGGCCTGGGGTGAAGAATATGTCGAGGGCTAACATGGATATGGCATTAAATTCCCCACTACAGCTACGCAGCTTTGATAATTTTGCTGAGCTGAGCACATCGCTGGTACACGAATGGGTGTCGCTGATCGATCACGCGGCGCAATCGAATCAGGCGGCCAGCTTTGCTTTGGCGGGTGGCTCTACTCCTGCTCCAGTGTATCGCGAACTGGATCAGGCGCTGGCGCAGCGTCCGGCATCCAAAGTACGTTTAACAGCGACCGATGAACGTTGGGTGCATGACAGCGATCCGCAGAGTAATGAGGGTCTATTCAAACAATGTCTGCCGCTCAGTTATCGTAAAAACTGGGAATTGGTCTCCTTGAAAAATGCGGCCAGCACACCAGAAGTCTCGATAGAAGCGATCAATGAAAGACTGAACCAGCAATTGCCGACACGCTTTGATGCAGTGCTGTTAGGTATGGGTGCCGACGGACATATCGCCTCTTTATTTCCCGGCGCACCAGTGCAGGCGGATGGCTTAGATTGTCTGGCAGCGGTGCATCCACAAACGCATCAGACCAGGATTTCACTGTCTTTACCACGTCTTTTGCAAACAGAAAAAATCTGGTTAGTCATCACCGGCAAAGAAAAGCGTCAGGTATTGGAAAGCGCGATGACTAACAGCTTACCAATCACTCACTTATTAAAGCAGGCGCAGTGTAAGATTGAGGTTTTTTGGTGTCCCTGATGAAGTTCAGGGCATCCCTATGTGCAGATGAAACTATGCACGCTCCATCGCGGCATTTAAGACAGGAAGTACAGCATCATGGTCAACCTTCATCCAACTAAATCGACCAATAACCCACCTGAAAAGGGTTTGCTGGCGCGCATCCGCATTGCCAGTACCGCATTAAGCCGCGCCGAGCGTCAAGTCGCCGAGTTTCTGCTACAAAAGCCGCACGATGCGCTGGAAATGTCGATACGCGTCTTGGCGCAAGTATGCAATGTGTCCGAGCCTACCGTTGCCCGTTTTGCGCAGTCACTTGGCTTTGATGGCTTCAAATCTTTTAAACTGGCGTTTGCCAAAAGTCTGGCGACCGGCATTCCGTATTTGCACCTTGACGTCAACCAAGCCGATCACGTTAAAGATGTCTTGCCCAAAGTATTTGACCGCACCATCGCTGCACTGATGGAAGCACGCAACACCGCGAACAGCGCCAGCTTTGAGGCGGCAGTCAATTTGCTGGCACGTGCGCGCCGGATTGAATGCTATGGACTCGGCTATTCCGGTGCACTGGCGATTGACGCCCAACTTAAATTTTTCCGTTTTGGTATTCCTACCACCGTTTTTTGCGATGCCCACTTGCAGGCGCAGTCGGCGAGTTTGCTCAATAGCGATTGTCTGGTCGTCGCGTTCTCGCGCACCGGTCGTACCCGCGATTTAATCCGCAGCGTACAACTAGCGAAAGGCAATGGCGCCAAAGTCTTGGTGCTGTGCGCCAGTGGCGGCCCTTTAGCTGACTTAGCCGACGTGCACATCAGCGTCGATGTCGAAGAAGATCCCGATATCTATACGCCCATGACTTCGCGTCTGGCGCATCTGACCTATATCGATGCCTTAGCGGTCGCCGTCACCCTATTGCGTGGGCCAGCCGCCATCGACATGTTAGAGCGCGCCAAGGCCAGCATTTCCGACATGCGCTTAGTACGCCCCGACGAAACAACGTAAATTACAACATACCTTATCGATTTCCTGCACGGCATTTAAAAAATCTGGCAAGCTGTTTTCATCCCGACTCAGGATCGTGTCTATGAATCAGCTCAGCTTAGAGCAAGTCACCGACAATTTAAAAGACTTGCCGACCTTGCCCGCCATCGTGATGGAATTGCTGAATAATCTCGATGCAGAAGAATCGAATATCGCCGACATCGCGAAGAAAGTCACGCAAGATCCAGCGCTGACCGCCAAGACTCTGCGTTACGCCAATTCGCCGTTCTATTCCACACCAATCAAAGTCACGACCATACAGCAAGCGATTGCCCTGATGGGGATAGAAACGGTCAGGCAAATGGTGTTGTCGGCTGCGCTCTCCGGCTGCTTCCCTGAAAACAACTGCAAAGGCTTTGATCACAAGGCGTTCTGGCGGCACTCCAATGCGGTTGCCTACACCGCCAAATTGATTGCCCGCCGCGTTGGTATGAACGAGGATATCGCCTTCACCACAGGTTTGTTGCACGATCTGGGCACCTTGGCCTTAGTCAGTCTCTATCCCGAACAGTTTGCCGAAGTCATCAAGCATCGCTGCACTACCCTGGTTACACAATTAGAAGCGGAAAGAAAAGTGCTTGGACTTGACCACGCCGCGGTGGGAGCAGCGCTCGCCAACGAATGGCACTTTTCTGACATCATGAAAGAAGCGATAGGGGGACATCACCATCCTGACCAAGCCGACATTGGCTATCTGGCCGCTGTCATCCATGTGGCCGATGGCATCGCTCACATGTTGGGAGTGAGCTCAATCAAAGTGACAGAGGTGATTTCCGTCTCACTTGTTTCTTGGAATAGTCTCAAGCTCGATAAAGCTTCGCTGGAAACCTTGATTGAAGAGGCGACGATCAAGTTCAAAAAACTTGATCAATTTGACCTATAGTTGATCCGACTACTTATAGAGTTTATTTTCGTGCTGATCTTGCAGCAAAAGCTCAGTAAACATCACACTTTGAACTTTATCGGTTTTGTGCTGAAAGTTGATCTTGCGTTTGAGCTCTTCTTGAAACTCCACAATTCCCTCTTTGTTGCGTAGAGTATCGATATCGACCACCGTTAATTCTTTACGAAACAACACATTCATTGTGGCTTCATTTTTTTTCAGCCAATCTTCATCACCGATATTCACCTGAACTGTGACTGCCAGCCGCGCCACCGCCCCTTGATCATTGACGATCGATTGCTTTAGTTCGATATACGTCAGATTCGCTGCATTGCGGTGCGCCATGCGATTTTGATAGATGAAATACGTCGCAATACCCAAAATCAAAAAAACAATCACAGCAGCATAAATCGCAAATCTGTCTTGACCAGATTTCGCTGCTTTATCATGACGGTAGGCTTTACCGGAAGCTTGAGATAACTTCAACGCCACTCTCCTATCAAAACGAAAAGTCACCATGACCGAAGCATAATACTCGACTTTTCTCACCCATTTCCCGAATCAAACTGCTGAGGATGCTTACCTACAAACCCTGCATAAAAAGCACGAATCTCACGCATATCTTCTTCAATGTTGCCGCTAGGATAGAACAATTTTCCGACGCCGCCAATCTTTTCTTTGAAATCCAGATAGCCCAAACCAAGAGGGACGCCCGCCCCGACCGCAATATAATAAAACCCTGTCTTCCAACGCGTCACTTTGCCGCGCGTTCCTTCAGGTGGCACGATCACCAGGAGCTTATCATTATGCTGAAACGCATCGATCGTACCCTGCACCAGATTACCGGCTTGGGTACGATCGACAGGAATTCCACCCAGCCAACGCATGATCGCGCCCAATATCGGTGGAAACAAAGTGTGCTTACCCATCCAATACACATCCAGACGCAGAGCAAAACAAATCATCAATGCGATGGGGAAATCCCAATTACTGGTATGCGGTGCACCGATCAACACCCCTTTTTGTACATCAGCCGCGCGTCCATCCAATCGCCAGCCGATCAATCGCAACACCACGATAGAAATCCAGCGCATCACCGTATTGATCACCGGCGTTTTAAAAATTGTGTAATGCATACTACTCTTTCGGGGTACAAAAGTTCAGGGTTGGATGGAGTCATCCAAATTTGAATAGCGCTTCGATAAAACGCCCTTAGATATTACAAAACCGAATACCCAGACTCAAGCTGCGATCCAGGTCAAGACCTCTTCCCACTGTGCGATATCTTTTTCAACCTTAGAAGGAGCAACATCCCACAAGGTCGCGCCATGCGCTGCAAGTTGAATATAGTTTTGGGTATCACGCAGATACCCCAGCACAGGCAAACCAAGTTGAGCGACATAATGCGCCAACTGATCAGCGGCCTTGGTGCGCGCATTAACGCGCATGCCCAACACGCCGACCTGCGCGCGACTGCGATGCTGCGCCAGGTTTTTCAAAAACGCTTCGGTCGCCAAAATATCAAACATCGACGCCTGCAAAGGTACAACGACTTTATCCGCCAGCTTCAATATCGCCGTCAAACGTTGATCACTTAAACCCGCTGGCGTATCGATCACAACATGCGTCGTGCCTTTGGGTGGTCGTGCGATTTGCCCGTCCATCACATCCCATCCGGCAATCGCTGGCAAACTCGCTGGACGCAAAGCCAGCCAAGACTTGGACGATTGCTGCACATCAGCATCACCCAACATCACTTTATGCCCTTGCGCAGCAAAATAACCCGCGAGATTAGTTGAAAAGGTGCTTTTTCCCACACCCCCTTTGGGATTGATAACGGCAATCACTGGCATCGAAATCTCCTCAAAGTAAGCACTAGAAAATCAAGTCAAATCAGGCATCGGGAATCAACAAAGACAGTTGTTGGGCGCTCAAATAACACCATTCGCCCTCCGCCAAGCCTAAGTCCGCCAATTGCAACTGACCGATCGCAGTCCGGGTCAATGCGGAACAATGATTGCCCGCCGCCGCCAACATACGCTTGACCTGATGATATTTTCCTTGTTCCAAGACAATTTGCAACTGATATTCACCCAAACGCACACAAGTTTGTGCCGAGAGTGGCGCGGGTTCATCATGTAATTGCACACCAGACAAAAGTGTGGTGACCAATTCATCCGTCACCAGCTCTGCTGTCGTTGCCACATACACCTTGGGAATATGGCGCTTAGGTGAAGACTGTGCGTGAATAAACGGGCCATCATCGGACATCAGCAGCATGCCGGTCGTATCATGATCTAGCCTTCCCACAGGTTGTACATCACGCCAGCTCAATTGCTCAGGCAATAGCGTCAACACGCCCGGATGATGCGAAGGCTTACGTGAACATTCAAAATTGGCAGGCTTGTTCAGGCATAGATAGACATGTTCACGATATTCCCACTCTTCGTCAAAAATTCGGAACACCAAACCCTCAGTATCTATTAATTCTTTGAAGTGATCGTGCACCACCCCAGCGATGCTCACCTCGCCATCTGCTATCAGTTCGCGGCAATATTTACGGGTACCAAAACCCTGAGACTGCAATATGCGGTCTAAAGAAAGTTTACTCATAGTCTGACGATTCATAGGGAAGCGCGCATTCTACCTGTTTTTCCGCAAGGGAAATCCTGTTTAGCAATTGCCGCATCTTATACGTAAAAATTGCGCACTGTAGTTTTACTACAAAAACACACTAAAAACCCCACAAGAAGCCTGATTGCACATAAAATTGAATTTACTCTGACTACAAACAGACTCCACAAAGACATCATGAACCCACTACGCGCGCTCCTTCTCATCCTCACTGTGTCTATCTTGCTCACCCAATATGCACTGGCTCTCGAGATTCACCATGTCGAACCGCCCAACTGGTGGGTAGGCATGAAACAAAGCCGCGTGCAAATCATGGTGCATGGCAACGGGATTGCGCACACCGAGCCCAACTTGCAATATCCCGGCGTGCGTTTAACTAGCGTCGAACACAGCGATAACCCTAACTATGTCTTCCTCAATCTCGAGATCGCTGCGACGACGAAGCCGGGGCAAGTCTCCATTCACTTTACACAGAATAAGCGCATCGTCAAAAGCATGGCCTATCGTCTGGAAGCGCGTCGCCCGCAATCTGCACAAAGAAAAAGTTTTAGCGCTGCCGATGCGATTTATCTGATTACACCCGATCGCTTTGCCAATGGTGATGCCAGCAATGACAGCATCGCTGGCATGCCAGACAAAACAGACCGAAGTATTCCAACGGCCCGCCACGGTGGTGATATACAAGGCATGCGTCAACATCTGGACTATATCCGCGATCTGGGTTTCACCATGATTTGGCCTACGCCCCTCTTAGAAAACAATCAAAGCGCCTACTCCTATCACGGCTATGCGCTGACCGATTACTACAAGATCGATGCGCGTTTTGGCAGCAATCAAGAATTCCGTCATTACGTACAAGAAGCCAATGCCCGTGGCCTCGGGGTGATTCATGATGTCGTGTTAAATCACATCGGCACTGGACACTGGTGGATGAAAGACATGCCCGCCAAAGACTGGCTCAACTATCCAGAATCCCGTGAGCTAACCAATAATCAGCACACCACCATGCAAGACATCCACGTCGCCCCCGAAGAGCGCGAACGATTCTTAAAAGGCTGGTTTGTACCTAGCATGCCCGACCTCAATCAAAACAACCCCCAAGTCGCACGTTATCTCATACAAAACTCAATCTGGTGGATCGAGTACGCCAATTTGTCTGGCATACGCGAAGACACCTTCTCCTATGCCGATCCGCAATTTTTAAAGCAATGGTGTAAAGCTTTGCTCGATGAATATCCGCATCTGAATATCGTCGGCGAAGAAATGGATGACCGTCCACACATGGTCGCCTATTGGCAAAAAGGCGCACGCAATCGCGATGGCTATGATGCAGGCTTACCGAGTGTGATGGACTTTCCTGTGGTGGACGCCATGCCACTCGTGCTGACACAAAAAGAAAACTACGACAGCGGCTTCATCAAACTATACGAATTGCTCGCTGCCGATTATCTGTATGCCGATCCTATGAAACTCTTGGTGTTCCCGGACAATCACGATCGCCCGCGCATTTTTGCGCAACTCGACGAAGACATCAATCTGCTCAAAACCTCGTTATTATTCACCGCCACTGTACGCGGCATTCCGCAAATTTATTACGGCACCGAAGTCTTGATCAGCAGCCCCAAAGAGCGCAACGACGGTCTGCTACGCGCCGACATGCCGGGCGGATGGGACGGTGATGTAACCAATGCCTTCACCGCAAACAAGCTCAGCGCAGCACAAAGTGAAACCCAAGAATTTGTCCGCAAATTATTCAACTGGCGCAAAACCAGCGGCGCAATTCACAATGGAAAATTGCTGCACTATCTGCCGCAAGACGGGCGCTATGTGTATTTCCGTTATACCGCCAAAGAAACCGTGATGGTCATCTTAAATAAGTCCGACAAGACTGAAACATTAGACCTGCACCGCTTCAAAGCCATGATCAAACAAACGCAAAGCGGGCGCAACATCATGAGCGGCGACACCGTCAATCTGCAAGCGCCCTTGCTGTTGCCAGCACGTACCTCAATCGCTATTGAGTGGAAAAACTAAAAGTTCAAACACCAAACGGAGCATCGACCGCCACACTAGGCCCAGTGAACCACTTCGGTCCTTGCTCTGTCATGTAGAAATGGTCTTCCAGACGAATACCAAATTCACCATCGAGACAAATCATAGGCTCATTACTAAAGCACATACCCGCGGCCAATGGTGTCTTATTGCCTTTGACCAGGTAGGTCCATTCGTGAATATCCAAACCTATGCCATGGCCAGTGCGATGCGGTAAGCCCGGTGTTTTGTAACCGGGTCCCAAACCCGCTGCTTCCAATACACGGCGCGCTGCCGCATCGACTTGTTCACAAGGCACACCAATTTGTGCCGCTTCAAATGCTGCTCCCTGCGCTGCTTTTTCCAGCTCCCACATACTGCGCTGCCGCGCCGTTGGCGTGCCAAACACATAGCTGCGCGTAATATCGGAATGGTAGCGCTCTATCATGCAACCAGTATCGATCAAGACCATATCGCCGTCTTTTAAATATTGCACACCATCGGGACCATGAGGAATCGAGGTCGGCAAACCAAAACTGACGATACAAAACGTGGAGCTGCTGCCGCCGTGAGCACGATGTGCTTGGTTGATAAAATCAGCGACTTCAACCGAAGAAATCCCTTCGTGCAAAATACGTGCTGCCCGTTCTTGCACGTCAATCGTGATATTTTTCGCTGCCTGCATCAACGCGATCTCGTTGGCGGTTTTATGCATACGACACTCCGCCGTAATCACCATGCCATTCATCAGAGTGTGATCAGCACATGCCTGACGCAAACCGTCGACAATAAAAAATGGCGCGGCTTCATCGAGAGCGATATCGCCTGCACGTCCCTGCTCGCGCACAATCTGAGCCACCAGCGCATACGGACTTTCGTCTTCATCCCATAAACGAATATCCGCGTCATTGCCTAAAGTTTCGCGCAGTTTGGAGTCTTCAAAAGCGGGACTGACAAAAATTAGTTTTGCCTCGGGCGTCAACACCGCACCGACTAGTCGCTCACTCTGATACCAAGAAAGCCCAGTGAAATAATACAAGCTGGTGCTCGCGCTCAACACCAAGGCCGCAATCCCACGCTCTTGCATCAAGCGCGCCGCTTTTTCTCTGCGCTGCTGACGCTCTTGCGCACTGATAGGACGAATATGAGATAAATCTTTTGCGATACCGGCCAATTCTATCGCTGCACTGGAGCCGCCTATGCCTGCCATGTTATTTCCTTTATTTCGAAAACCTTAAAGACGTTACGGTAACAAAATTCATAGCTACGGTCTTGTCACGCCTTTCTTTATTGATGACGAAATCGGCATAACAAAAAAGGCTTACCTTTTACAGTAAGCCTTTCGCGTCCTTCAATGCATACTCTTACATACGTTCATGCAAGAGCTTGCCAATCTTCGCGATACCTTCATTAATCTTCTCTGGAGGCACAGTCACAAAACTCAGACGGAAAGTATTGGTCTCCGCTTCGTTTGCATAGAAAGGTCCGCCCGGAACAAATGCTACATTTTGAGCAATCGCCGCATCCAACAACTCTTTACTATTAATATGTGCTGGCAAAGTCACCCAAATAAACATACCACCTAAAGGAC
>JACQDW010000058.1 GCA_016200845.1 Burkholderiales bacterium
GCTGGTTCCAGGACAATTTGTTGAGCTGGTATTTGACTTGCAGCCTATCGATAAAATCATCCCCGCCGGAAAACGCCTCGCGCTGATGGTGATGGCGAGTGACCAAGAATTTACCCTGTGGCCGAAAGCGGGCTCGCAATTGAGTCTGGATTTGGGTGGCAGTCAATTGATGCTACCTGTAGTGGGGGGAGAGTTGGCGGTGAAGACGGCGCTGCAGGGGAAATAAGAGAAAATAAAATAGCTAATAAAATGGCGATTT
This sequence comes from Burkholderiales bacterium, assembly GCA_016200845.1. Lineage (GTDB taxonomy): Bacteria > Pseudomonadota > Gammaproteobacteria > Burkholderiales > Burkholderiaceae_D > Undibacterium. The sequence continues at coordinate 260 of JACQDW010000058.1, forward strand.
ATCGATAATATCGCCAACATATTTGTAATTTTGTGATTTGAGAGCTACTATTCTAGCGATACACTTAACCGGAATAGTCGCTATGGGACGCACAACTTCAGCACTCTTACCTGCAACAGAACGTCTGGCGGAAGGCATGGGGGAGCGGCTTCGGCTGGCTCGCTTGCGCCGCAAACTCACTGCTTTGCAAGTGTGCGAACGAGCCGGTATGTCGCCGATGACACTCAGAGCTTTAGAGCGCGGCAGCACCGGTGCAACGCTGGGCGCTTACCTCGCCGTGATGCAAGTGCTTGGCATGCAAAATCAATTGGAGTTGCTGGCCAAGGACGATCCCCTCGGCCGCACTTTGCAAGACATACAGCTCAACAAATCTAAGAACGCCAAATCTCTAGAGAGGCCAGATCAACTTAAGCAAGTCGTTACTGCGTATCCAGAAGCAAAACCGGTGACCAGCGCTCTTAAGGTGGCGGACAAGCCCTCAGAGTGGCGCAGCGACACCGATGGATACACGACGGATGACTTGATGGCTTTATTTCAGCCAAGCGACACCACGAGGAAGAAGTGATGTCTAACACCATTCTCGTCTATCTCGATTGTGAAGGGCTATCGACTCCGTTGCGCTTGGGCACACTTCACGCCTACGATGCCGGGCGCTCGGAGCAGTTCGCATTTGAATATGCGCCCGAGGCCATCAAGAGTGACTTGCTGCGTTATGCTCACCTCGATCCTTGGCTACATCCCTATGGTGGTATGCAATACCCGCCGGAAGGTCGCATGACTTGGGGACTATTTGCCGATGCCAGCCCGGATCGCTGGGGGCGGATGCTGATGAAGAGGCGTCACGAACGGGAGCGACGAGGCGACACCGCGCTGCAACGAAGCTTATTTGAGTCCGACTACTTATTGGGAGTGCATGATCAATATCGTGTCGGCGCATTACGATTGCGGCTGCAAGACGACGGCCCATTTTTAGATTGCCGTGATCAGCTTGGTGCTCCGCCTTTGGTCAAACTCAGAGAGCTGGAAGCCGCCGCGCGTGCAATAGAAAGCGACGAGCAAATCGACGCGCCACTTGAAAACGAGTGGATCAATCTCTTGATTGCCCCCGGAGGCTCGCTCGGTGGCGCACGGCCAAAAGCAAGCGTCGTCACCCCCGAAGGTCAACTCATGATCGCAAAATTCCCCAGTGTTCATGATGAGATTGATGTCGGCGGCTGGGAAATGCTTGTCCATGTACTGGCAAAAGCATGCGGAATTCGTGTGGCCGATTCCAGAATCAACAAATACGCGAGTAAGCGCTACACTTTTTTAACCACGCGATTTGATCGCAGCGCGACAGGCGAGCGCTTTCATTTTGCCTCTGCCATGACGATGACCAATCACGTCGATGGAGAAGACGAAAGCACCGGCGTTAGCTATTTGGAGATCGCGCAATTTTTGATTCAACATGGCGCGCAGAGCCAAGCGGATTTGAAGGAGTTGTGGACGCGCATACTGTTTAATGTGTTAGTTTCTAACACTGACGATCATCTTCGCAATCACGGCTTTTTGCTGGTGCCCGGTCAAGGATGGCGCTTATCGCCTGCTTACGATATGAACCCAGTGCCCAACTCGCACGGTTTAAAGCTCAATATTGATGAACACGACAATGCCTTGGATCTCGAACTGGTGCGCTCGGTCGCGCCGCAGTTTAGAGTCTCAAAAAAAGCAGCGATCGATATAGAAACGCACTGCAAACAAATGGTGCGTCGTTGGTCAGAGATCGCCGCTAAAATTGGTATCGCACGCACAGAAATAGCGGCGATGGAAACCGCGTTTAAATTATGTTAATTCGCGATGTTAATTCAAGGCGATAAACCAGACCGCCATGCAAAATCTTGGTCCAAAATCTCGCGTTCAACTCAAGGCTCTTGGTATCACCACCATAGAGCAATTGCGTACCTGTGATCCCTTTGCGCTGTATGCGCAGCTCAAACAAAACAATCCTAGTGTAAGCCTCAATTTCTTGTATGCCCTCATTGGCGCACAAGAAGGAAAACATTGGCTGGAGATTAAGAAGGAAAGACGCTTGGAGATCGTGTTGCGTTTGGAGGCGCTTTCTTAATCAATAATGCGGGCAGAAGCAGCCCAAAACCTTTCTTGACAAGTTCTCGTCAGCAACTACTCTTTCCCTATCGTTCCCTGAATTTCGGGAATTCTATTTTTGAAATACTCGCCCAGTTCTACGAGGATGGAGGATAGACATGCTATCGCAAAGACAAGGTCGCATAGTGAGTGCAATGATAGTGCTGTTCATGTGTCATGCTTGCGGCGGCGGAGGGGGAGGCACACCCGCTGGCTCTAATTCGACGACCGGAACAACCACCGGAACAACGACAGGAACGACAACCGGAACAACCACCGGGACAACCACCGGAACGACCACCGGAACGACCACCGGAACAACCACCGGAACAACCACCGGAACAACCACCGGAACAACAACAGGAACAACGACCGGCACAACAACAGGAACAACAAGCAACCCAAGCGCGGGTGAGCTTGCCGGTAAGTCGTTGAGCAATCAGCAATGTACAGGCAGCGATAAACCGCCTTTGACCACACTGCCCATGGCGCAAGATGATTTCGCTTTTATTTTGCCCTATGGCTTGATGGTGGGTGGACACGTAACGCCAGTTGATCACCAGTATTTTTCACCCACCAATTTCGATTCCGCCCCGGGCACGTATCCTGTGTTTGCGATGGCCGACAGCTTTTTACACGGGATAACGACGCGCACTCACTCGGGGCAGGGGCCATACAAGAGTCAAACCGTGACTGATTACCGCATGGTGTTTAGTCTCAGTTGTCATTTGCTGTACTACTACGATTTAGTCAATGAATTGGCGCCGGGTTTGCAAGAACAGCTTAATGCTAGTGGCGGCAAGTTGGCCGTGCGCGCCGGGCAGTTAGTCGGCCGCATTGGTAATCAGACGCTCGATTTTGCGGTGTGGGATATGGATAAACCGCTGACAACCTTCATCGTACCTAAACACTATGATCGCGAAGCTTGGAAGCTCTATACAGCAGATCCGCTCGATTATTACGATGCACCCACGAAGGCGAAAGCTTTAGCCAAATACATACGCACCGCCGCTCCTGTCAGCGGACGTATCGATTTTGATCAGGACAATCGTTTGATCGGCAATTGGTTTGCAGAGAATAGCGATGGCACAACGACCGGTTATGATGGCACGGGAAATGGTGAGTATTGGGTGACTCATCTCGCCTTTGCCCCTCACTTCTTAGACACCTCGCGCTTCATCATCTCTATCGGCAACTGGCCAAAGCCAGCCGGGGCGAGTCAGTTTATTTCGGTAGAGGGAAGTCCTGATCCTGCCAATGTGGAACCGGCGACCGGCTTGGTGAAATACACACTGGCTAATTTTGAACAGCGTGTACAGGGGCAAACTTGGAACGGCAAGAGCATGCCGGGCGGGGCGATCAGCATCGTCGCACAAGCGGGTGTCAAAGGCTGCATGTTGGTGCAGATGTTAGGCGCGCGCGAAATCAAGGCGGAGGCCTTCCCCGACTTAGCTTGTACCGCAGTGACGGGTTTTACGGCTGCGGCGCAAAAGTATATTCGATGAGACGTAAGTAGTATCAATGTGAGTGATGGCCGCTAAGAATGATCTTACGGCGCACAGACACAGCGATTGCGGCCGCTTTCTTTGGCCTGATAGAGTGCATCATCAGCGAGCTTGAGCGTGCTCGCTGCTGTCGCCCGCTTATCATGTTCAGCGATGCCGATGGAAATTGTGACTTGAAATTGCGCATCGATTTCAGGAAAGCTTAGTTGAGCGACTTTTTCGCGCACACGTTCGGCGATCACCGTCGCGCCGTCAATGGGTGTGTTCGTCAGGGCAATCACAAATTCCTCGCCGCCAAAGCGCCCTAAAAAATCGGTTGCACGTAGAGATGCAGATATGCTGCTAGCGACCTTTCGCAGCACCTCATCACCAGCTAAATGACCACGTGTGTCGTTCACACGCTTAAAAAAATCGATGTCCAGAATACACAAGCAAAAGGCAGAGCCGTAGCGCGCACAGCGCTGAGTTTCCTCCGCGATGCGTTCCATCAAATAATGTCGGTTATATTGCCCTGTCAATTCATCGCGAATCGCCATATCGCTAATACGCTGCAGCGCGATTTCGAGCTCGGTATTTTGTTTTGCCAATTCCGCGTTTTTCTCGCTGAGCTTGCGCCGCAATTGTCCTATCGTTCCCGCCAAAAAACTAAACTGTCCCAAGGTGAGTGCAAAAGCCAGCCACAATACGATTTCGAGTCGCAGATCAATCTGCGAGGGCGCGTGTTGGTACAGCAATACGATGAGAAGGCAGTAGCCAAACAGTATGAATAAAGCCAGAAGGATGAACTGTCGGATCTTGAAGCGGAACATGCCAAAAGCAAACATGGTCACACCCAACAACAAAAATGCACTGCGTGCCGCTCCGGCATGAAACATGATGTACAAACCCAGCACAGCTGGCACCGCAATTTGAAAAAACGTCAGACTTGGATCAGCAAATCGTTGATTTAATCCGCTACGCAATACGACATAACACAAGAGTATAAAACTCAGATCCAGCCCGACAAAGACCAGGGTTGGGGTGGTCGCAAGATAAGAAAAATACCAGCAAAGAAGGATGAATCCCACATTCATCAGATGCGCAGCACATCCGATAAAAAAGCGCCGCAATCGGATTTCCTGTTTGCTGTCATCGGCAGGGAAAATAGAAAAACGCGAGGTTTTCATTTTGCTTGTCCTTTCGCTTGCTGCCGTGAATGCTCCTTGCATCACGAGTTACAACAACGGAATCGGCGCGCTATTTTGCCGCCCTTGTAGCATAACCCCAAAATCGCCTTATCGGGAGCTCAGAATGATCACATTTGCTGTTCTTTTGATTGGAGTTGAGCATGACTCTCTTCGTTGCAGGCAAGCGCTCTTACTAATAAATAAAAAACAATTCGAAGCAAACAAAGCCCCTCCGACTCCTTGATATAAACCAAGTTCCCCTCTCATTTTCAAACGAAGTGTCTCTCTCTTGCCGCTATATCGGGGCGAATGGCTTTCCTTAATTGTCATTCGGTGGTGAATGGTGGATACTTGCATTACTACAACAGTGGATGTTTTTGTACGGACAATTTTGAAGTCGATTTTTGTTCGCAATCTTCACTGTGCTTGTGAGTCACATCGCTGCAAAAGACGCTCTCCTACTTTGCGTCATCCCTAACTTTTGAATGGTAAGGAACTAGCATGACTTCATCTCATTTCGCCGAACTACTTGCTTATGCCCAAGAGCACTCTGGTGCCGCCAGCAAGCGTCAGGGTGGATTTATCGCAGCCTATTTTGAGAATACAGATCCCGACGAAATTACTGCGCGTGGCGCGGCGACTTTGTTTGCGTTGGCGAATGCGCATTGGCGGTTATTTGATTCTCCGCGTGAAGCACAGCAGCCCAAGATACGCGTGTTTAATCCCAGCCTAGCAGAAGACGGTTTTGCCAGTGAACATACGGTGGTGCAGATTGTGAATGACAATATGCCCTTTTTGGTTGATTCGGTGACGATGGCTATCAACCGAACTGGACGCACTGCACATTGGATTGTGCATCCTATGATGAGCGTGACGCGCAATGCCGATGGAAGTATTGCGACGGCGAGCACGGTAGCGGCGGCGGTTGCGGAGGGCCGGGATGATCCGATTGAATCCTTGATTTTGGTGGAGTGCGACCGGATCGTCAGCGCAGCGGATCAGCAAGCTTTGATCGATGATTTGATGCGGGTGTTGGCAGACGTGCGGGCCGCGGTGGTGGATTGGGAAGTGATGCTGGCGCGCGTGAACGGCTTGACCGTGGCGTCGGAACGCTTTTCTAAAGGGAATGACGCGCATAGTGAGGGCATCGCATTTTTGCGCTGGCTAGAAGACAAGCACTTCACATTTTTAGGGGCACGCGATTACGAATTAAAGCGCAATGGACATCAGGTGAGTCTGGTGGCGTTGCCAGATACCGGACTGGGAATTTTGCGCGGAAAAGTGCAAACGGTGGAAACGACTTTGCCACCGGAAGTGGTCGCTTTGATTGATTCCGAAGAGACGGTATTGGTCACTAAAGCGATGACGCGTTCGACCGTGCATCGCCCCTCCTGGCTTGATTATATTGCGGTAAAGCGCTTTAACGATGCTGGCGAAATCGTCGGTGAATCGCGCTTTTTAGGCTTATATACATTGAACGCCTATTCAGCGCCGGTGGGAGAGATTCCCCAAGTCCGTCAGCGCACAGCAGCGGTGATGCGGGCAGCTGGCGTGGTGCCAGAGAGTCATGCCGCGAAGGTGTTGCAGTCTATCTTGGACGATTATCCACGCGATGAATTGTTCCAGGTCGATACGGCCACCTTGACCGATCATGCAGTTGGTATTTTGCGTTTGCAGGAGCGGCAACGGGTACGTTTGTTCTTGCGGCGCGATCCATTTGGTCGGTTCACTTCAGCACAAGTATTCGTGCCGCGCGATCGCTATAACACCGAGCTGCGCATGAAAATCAGTGCGGAGTTGATGACCGCCTTAGTTGGGAAGACGATTGCAGTGCCGAGTTGTTGCGTGCTTTTGGTGATGGTAAGGGCTCTGATCTGGCTCAACGTTTTGCGAATGCATTTCCAAGCGCGTACCTGGCGGATTTCTCTCCGCAAGCGGGCGCGGAGGATGCCGATATTTTGGCGGGACTGTCGCAACAGACTCCGCTGGCAGTCAAGCTCTATCGCCCGTTTGATGCGGTGGCGGGTTTGTTGCGGTTTAAGATTTTTCATACTGGCAAAGTCGCCTTGTCTGACTCCTTGCCGGTGTTAGAGCGCATGGGTGCACGGGTATTGGACGAGCATCCGTATCGCATTTCTGATGGTGATCAGGAATTGTGGATTCATGATCTGGGTTTGCAATTACCACCAGAGACCGATTTAAGCGCGGTGAAGGAAAGATTTGAAGAATTATTCGGACAAGTTTGGCGTGCGGAGGTTGAGAGCGATGACTTAAATCGTTTGGTGTTAAACACCGATTTAGACGGCCGCTCGATTGCAGTATTGCGTGCATGTGCGCGCTATTTCAAACAACTCGGTTTTGCTTACAGCCAAAACTATATTGAAAACACACTTAACAAAAACTGCGGCATCACGCAGTTAATCGCAGAGCTATTTGGCGCGCGATTTAAGCCCGATTATGTCGGTGATCGCGAGACTTCACAAAAACAGATTCGTGAAAAAATCGAAGCCGCAATGAGCCAGGTGGCGAGTCTGGATGAAGACCGGATTTTGCGACAATTGATTGCGACCATCTTGGCGACCTTGCGCACCAATTTTTGGCAAACCACGGCCAGCGGTGAGTGGAAATCGTATATGAGTTTTAAACTCAATCCGCGAGAGATCCCCGGTGTGCCCGAGCCCAAGCCCTTGTTTGAGATTTGGGTCTATTCGCCCCGGGTTGAAGGCGTGCATTTGCGCGGCGGAAAAGTGGCGCGTGGCGGTTTGCGCTGGTCGGACAGACGCGAAGATTTCCGCACCGAGATTTTAGGTTTGGTGAAAGCGCAGCAAGTTAAAAATACGGTGATCGTACCAGTTGGCTCTAAGGGCGGCTTTGTGTTGAAGAGCGCGCCGCCTGCGACCGACAGAGAGGCGTATCAGGCCGAAGGTGTCGCCTGCTACAAACTATTTTTGTCGGGCTTGCTTGATATCACCGATAACATCGTCAAGGGACAAGTGGTACCGCCAGCACGCGTGGTACGGCATGATCCGGATGATCCTTATCTGGTGGTGGCAGCGGACAAAGGGACCGCGACTTTCTCTGATATTGCCAATGGCGTTTCGGCTGATTATGGCTTTTGGCTGGGCGATGCGTTCGCCTCCGGTGGCTCGGTGGGCTACGACCATAAAAAGATGGGCATCACGGCGCGCGGTGCGTGGGAATCCGTGAAGCGGCACTTCCGCTCTTTTGGTCACAATACGCAAACCACACCTTTCACCGTGGCAGGCATAGGCGATATGTCGGGCGACGTGTTTGGCAATGGCATGCTGCTGTCTGAGCAGATTAAATTATTAGTCGCGTTTGATCACCGGCATATTTTTATCGATCCAAATCCCGATGTTGCCACATCTTTTGCCGAGCGCCAGCGCTTGTTTAACCTGCCGCGGTCGAGCTGGGATGATTACGATAAAAGCTTGATTTCTGAAGGTGGTGGGGTGTATCCGCGCAGTGCAAAATCGGTGTCTTTGAGTCCGCAAGCACGCGCCGTGCTAGGGATAGAAGCGAGCGATCTAACACCGGTTGAAGTCTTAAAAGCGATTCTGCAAGCGCCTGTTGATTTGCTCTACAACGGTGGCATCGGCACCTATGTCAAAGCGACCTTTGAGACTCATGCCCAAGTCGGCGACAAGGCAAGTGACGCTTTCCGCGTCAATGGCAATGAGTTGCGTTGCAAGGTATTGGCAGAGGGCGGCAATCTGGGTTGCACCCAAAATGGTCGCATCGAATTCGCGCAAAAAGGGGGCAGAATTTATACCGACGCGATTGATAATTCCGCGGGTGTTGATTGCTCTGATCACGAAGTCAATATCAAAATTCTGGTCGGCGGTATCGTCGAAGCTAGTGATTTAACGCTCAAACAGCGCAACGATTTGCTGGCATCGATGACGGACGAAGTGGGGCATCTGGTGCTGACCGACAATTACTATCAGTCGCTGGCTTTAGATCTGGCTTGCCACCGTCCTTTGTATGTACTCGATGGACAGCAGCGTTTGATGCAGACTTTAGAGAGTCAGGGTCGCTTAAATCGCGCGATCGAATTTTTGCCATCGGATGAAGAGATCGCTCGTCGCAAAGCGCATAAGCAAGGCTTGAGCGCACCAGAAAATGCCGTCGTGCTGGCGTATGCCAAGATGGCGGTGTTCGATGAACTGGTGGCCAGCAATCTCCCTGACGACCCCTTCTTTAGCCGCGCATTGAGGGCATATTTCCCGCAAGTTTTATCCGAAAAATTTGCCGGTGCGATTGCGCATCATCAGCTCAAACGTGAAATCATCGCGACCTTTATTACCAATACCGTTATCAACAGAACCGGTGCCACCTTCGTGAATTTTATTGCGATCGAAGCCGCCGCCTCCGCCGCTGATGTGATCCGTGCATTCACCCTGGCACGTGAGATTTTTGATCTGGAAGCCTTGTGGGATCAGATCGATGCGCTCGATTACAAAGTCGACGCTAAATTGCAGCTTGATTTGCTGACCAAATTAACTGCGATTGCACAACGTGCTTCGCGCTGGATGTTGCGGGCGCGCACTGCGAATGCGGATTTGCCGACCCTGATTCAACGCTATCAGCCCAGTGCCAGAGAGCTGCGCGCCAATCTGGCAAGCTGGTTGCCCGCGCCTGCCTATGCCAGTTTGCAAGACGCTAGCCGCGGCTTTATTCAAGCCGGAGTCGATGCCACTTTGGCAGAAAATCTGGTGGCACTTGATTATATTTTCCCTGCACTTGATTTGGTCGACCTGGCGCAAGCAACCAATAGTGATCTGGAAAAAACCGCGCGCACTTATTTTGGCGTCGATGCCGAGCTCAGCCTGATGGGATGGCGTGATCAGATCAATCGCCTGCCCACCGATACGCTATGGCAGACACAGGCACGCGGCAGCGCGCGTGACGATATCTACTCCATCGCCAGTCAAGTCACCAAGGGTATGTTGTCACGTCAGGAAAATCTGGCAGCATGGCGCACCCAGCATGCACAGGCAATCGACAAACTCAATCATTTGCTCAACACCATCGTCACGCAAGGCGCTGATCTGGCACCGGTCTCCGTGGCGTTGCGGGAATTGCGGAGTCTGGCATAGGTTCATTAAAATAAAAAACCCGGCATAACATCATGCCGGGTTTTTTGTTGTCAGGTCACCAGAGAAGATTTACTCCACCGCAAACAGCACCTTCACCGAGGCGTCCACCGCAGATTTATCGATGTAGCCGATGGCGTCAGGATTAGCCGCCAATTGCTTCTTCACCTCGTCGCTGCTAGAGACTTCTTTAGGAATCGTCGCCTTGCCAGAAAACACCAAACGAGACCAGATCGACTTCACCTGGATCGGGGTTTTTTCTGTGACCTTGGCATAGAACATCTGCCGGATTTCAGCCGACTCTGGTTGATCGATCAGCACAGGAATCCCCGCGCCCGGAAGCTGCGATGATTTTCCCAAAAAGAGAGCGGCGGCTTGTTCTTTGGTGAGCTTGGCAGCAGGGCTTTTAGCGCTAACTACCACCACCACCTGCGCCGAGCAGATGTTGATGAACACAAAGCTACTCAGGATGACGAAGAGTCTAATTAAGTTTTTCATGATCGTCGCTCCCCTTAAAATACGCGGTCATAACTGAGGCGCAACACTGTCGTGTTCCCACCAAAGTTATTCGAGGTATCTTTGTTGCGATCAAGTTGCGCCTTAATCGCGCTACTGGAATCGAGGTCGTACCGCACCGTAAGCGAGTTTCGTTTGAACTTTTGCGGTATATAAATCGCATGGTTAGTCGAGCTTTCTACATATTGCGCATAGTTGCCAAAGACCGTCCACGAACCCATGCGCCTGCCCGCACCGATCGTCATGGCGGGGGCAGTGATAGTGTAATCGCTGGCGATAAAATGGCGCGATAACTGTGTCACTTCACTCAGAATAAACCAGTCACCCAGATCAAGATTGGCGGCCAATCCAAACGCCTTGAGCTTGGCGCTGTCATCGATATCGTGTGCATACATAATCGAACGCACGTCCGCATTCATATAAATGCCACGCAAGGTCAAGGTATCAAAATTCACTTCCAGGTCGCCGCCTTTGATGTTCTTCCAGCTCACCTCGTTTTTGCCGCTGTAGTACAGTAGCTGATAGAGCGAATCTTTGACCTTTTCCGACCCCATAAACACGCTGGCCGCAATGTTGGCATCGCCGATATTACCGTTATAGCGCACGCTGCCACCGTTGTAATTGGTCACCTCCCAGCCATACAATTCTGGCGGCGGCGTGACCCAAGGATAAGACAGCCCTATGTCTTGAAAATCGGAATAGTAATACAAGGGAATACGCTTGCGGCCAAGCTGCACTTCCCAATTGCTATTAAGCTTGTAGCCACCATACGCCCATTGCACATTCGGTTTGCTGTCCGTGCCCCGGCTCACCACTTGCCCGATAAAACTGGTGCTGGTGCTGGGCTTATAAGTCAGTTGCACACCGACCCGCGATTCCGCCTTGAAGCTAGCCGACTTAGTATACAGCCCCGCATTACCCCAATCTGCGATATAGCAAGGACAGTCGTATTTGTAGATCGTCGTCGGCCCGGCATAGTCAGTATCAAAATTGCTTTGTACGACTTTACCCCCCACCACAGAGAGAAAACCCGTCAGCTTAAAATCAGACGAACTCTCTTGCGCTTGCGCGCCAGCGATCGCCAGCCACGGCAGAAACAACCCAAGCATAAGCCTTAGGTATCGTTGAACGGAAATGCTGACGTCGAACATAATTGTTTTCCTTTGAAAGAGGTGGACAAAAAACGGTCAAGCAACAACAAGGAAGAAATAGAACAGCGGACGGAGTCGTCACTGTGTAGTTTCAAATTAGGCGAATTTGTGCCATACGGCAATGAAATCAGACGTGATTGACCACTTTGATCAGGCAAAGTGTTGTTCTTATGCGGAAGTGAATGATCCTAGATTCTTCAGTTGGACAGATTTGAGTGTGCATTTTCCCGTGTTGCTGGCAAGGCGCGACGACGACGCAACTCCCACGTTGATAGGAGGAGCAACGAAGTCCAGCAGCGCGGGAAAGTGTGCAATCGAATCTGTAGCGTTCACACTTAAGGGTCGGCCACAAAGAACGCCGATAAAACTAATATCTATGCGGCTCCAAAGATAAAATTGAGCGGTCAACTGAGGAATCTAGGATACTTGCTACTTGTCCCAGATCAATTTCACGGTGTCCGATTACTCGCCAACACAGCTTCAATCCGGCGATCAGGAATAAACCACAACAAGGCGACGACCACATAAATTGCCAGTGACAAATAAGGCAAAGCAAAAGCGCAGGCAATGCCAAGAGCATATAAGAGCAAAGAAATTTTCCCCTTAATGTCACTACCGATGGCTTGCCGCAATAAATGATTATCTCTGGCGCAACGAATCAAAGCAAATTGCAACAACCAATAAGCCAACGCAGCCATCAACAGATTAAATCCATACAAGGCAGCAGGAATCGTCGCAAAATGATTCTCCCCCATCCAGCCCGTCGTGAAAGGCACCAGCGACAACCAAAACAACAAATGCAGATTCGCCCACAAACTAGCCGCACTAATCGTATGCGTCGCATGCAGCATGTGATGATGATTGTTCCAATAAATACCAATGTACACAAAGCTCAGCACATAACTAAAAAACACAGGCAACAAGGGCATCAAGGCATCCAAACTCTCACCATGCGGCACCTTTAACTCCAACACCATGATCGTGATAATGATCGCGATCACACCATCACTAAATGCCTCAAATCGTCCCTTACCCATGCTGCTCTCCGCTTGGTTTGTTTGGTTTAAAGGGGCGATTATAGCGATGTTGAGGGGGCTCGGCTGCGATCATCGCTTGATGATGAACGCTTTCCAGCGGCCTTGGCTTAGACCGCGTCATTATTGGCTAATTCTTCGTTCAAATAAGCTTGGTCTTCTTCTGATAATGTCAAACGCTGAAAGCCCGGCCACTGTATCTTGTCCGCGATGGCGTCTTCCCACACTTGTGCAAAGTGATGTGGGTCTAACTTCCAAGAAGAGAACGGGCGGTTCTCATGGATGAATGCGCGAGCAACGATCAGGTCGCTTAGTTTTTCGTATCCGTCTGGACTTAAATTGTCTGCGCGTTCGTCGGGCCATATCAAGCAGCTTTTGATGCTGTCAAAGGCTGGCTTGAGTGTTGGGTCGTATCGTAGCGATTCCACCAGCGCTCGATCGCGTTCTGAGAAAAAGGGCATGTGCTTTTTTGGGCTCGGTCAACTTTGTTCGGAAAAGTGGTCGCTAAGTGCGACCACCTTGCTTAAGTTCATATTCTAAAGTTCTGCCGTATCCTGCCACGGTTCCTGAACTGCATCAATCCGCCAAGGTTTTAGCGTCATCAAAATACGTCCAACAGACTCATAAACAACTATTTTTGTCTCGCACTAAATAATCGACAAATTCTCTGGATAAGTTGTATTTAAACGATCTTGAGAGTGATGTATGACATTTTATGGAATGTATTTGATATGGATAGTATTTGTTGCGTGGTTGCGAGATATTTGCTCGTGGTTGAGATCGGCAATGTTGTACTTCCAGCGCACTGCTCCGCTTGTGCCCGCCCAACATTTTAGAGCAGCAACGCACCGCCGTTCTGGTGGTCGTCCCAAAGAGGCTTGGGTGTTGGAAGAAGTGTTGCGCCTGTATATCCTGATCGATAGTCATGGAAAGGCCTGCGCTGAATTCAATCGCTTGTTCGCTCATTTGGGAGTCACCGTTTGCAAGACAACTGTTCACACCTGGGTACAAAAATATCTGACCGAAATGGAAGTCGTGCGAAGTCAAACTCGTAACCGCTTTCCAGAATTGACGCCTGCGAATTTGTGCTGGTGTTTGGATGGCACTGGTAAGGTCGATACACTGGGCGTGAATCATTTTATCTTCGGCATTCTTGATCATGGATCACGCAAAATTCTGACACTGAAACGCTTGGTGCGAGCCAATGCGGCAACGACTTTGGCAGAAGTGCGCAACGCAGTTGCGCTGTTTGGGAAACCATCGATGATTCGTACCGACAATGCATCGATTTTTCATAGTCGCGTGTTTCAAGCTGGCATCGCTAAATTGGGTATCCACCATGAATTTATCCCACCGGGTAAACCCTGGAAAAATCGCATTGAACGATTCTTTTGGACTTTGAAACAAAAGTTGAATTGCATCGTGCCGATTGATGGAATCGCCTTGGACAAACTGCTTGCTGATTTCACCTTTTGGTACAACGCCGTCAGACCGCATCAACATTTGCACGGATTCACACCATTAGAAGTCTGGCGCGGCATTGATCCGTATCGAACAGCACCCAAAGAAGTGATTCCTTTCTCTGCTTGGGACGGCATGCTGACGGGATACTACCAGCGCCGTTAGCTGTTCGCGGGGTAGTGCAAAACAGGTTGTAAAAACGGGTTGTATAACAGCCCGGGATAGAGCTCGTCTCAAGCAATACATTGGCGTGAAATTCGGTGAAAATGGCAAGATTGTTGTGATCGATTGAGTTAAATTTTTACCTTTAGGCGTTCAGTCTGCCGAAAAAACCGCACTTGTTTTTTGAAAAGAAATACAAGTGCGGAAAAAATAGGCAGTTCCGAACGCTGAACAGGGCAGCTGCCCGGTGGCGGTGCGGTCGGTTCAACGGGCTTACTGCCATTGAAGTTGCCGGGATAAGCGACACCTGCGTGTGCTTCTGGCAGTTTGGCTGTTTGCATCCATTCTTCCACCACGCGGTTGGCCGCGTCGTAACGAATCGCGTAACTGGTGCCGTTCACGATGGTCGCTGTGCGGCGGTTCATGGCGGTGGCGCGGGCATCAAGCATTGCATGCAATGCGCCCGCAGAACGACACGCGCCTGCCAGCGCGTGGCTCGTAGCCACACTTTTGCATTTGCGGTTATGTGGATGTTGATTTTGTGTTGCGGCTTGCCGCAGTGGTTAAATCAATTCCTACATCGTTCAACTAGTGCTGGGGGAAACTGGTTGATTGTTAAAGAGTGATGGATTTGTAAATCCGGTTGCCGTCTGTTTTAGGTGGCAAACTTTTAGATCACGACAACCTTGGAGTTGTCGTGATTTGCTTCAAATCGTGGAAATTGGTTGTGAAATGTTAGAATGTTTGTCCTGACCCCGTTCCCATGAATGTAGGAATGTGTGCCCTGAACCCGTTCCCTTCTGACCCCGTTCCCTTCGCATCAAATCTCTATCTTCGTTTCCAAAAAATCCAAATATTTAGGATCATCCTCCATAAAAATCTGCATTCCAGCGCCCATATACGCTCTGGTAAGTTCATCGGCAGAATTTTCAAGACTTCCCTGTTCGTAATACAATTGCCCGAGTCGAAGATGTATAAATGGATTCCCTAGTCCTTTCGGACATTGGACGGCATTGAAAAAACACTTAAACGCTTTTTCAAAATTAGCCATACGGAAATGAACATCACCTATTGCCACGTATATCCAGGTGGCAGCTTCCCAGTCTCTGTGATTCTCAGGAAGTAGCTTTAACGCAGCGACATATTGTTCCTTAGCCGACTCAAGTTTCCCAGTCTTCACCAAATCATCGCCAAGCTGACAAAGAGCGGTAATTTTGGCGTGTACTGCTTCTGATAGTTGCAACATCATTTGCTTATCCTAGTTAATGTCATCAATACTGAAGAATTGATTTTTTTCAATTTGAGTAGCTGGCTTCATGTAAGTCTTTCCCATCGATGCGCCATTACTTCTGTTTATATGCAATGGCTCAAGCCAATAGTTTGTCGGATCATTCATGAAGTTGCGGACTTCTGGAGCACGCGGTCCAAAAAAGCGGCCTGTGGTGTTCCAGTAGTCCACTGCAGCAGTCACATGTCCCATATCAGCCTGACTTATCGGATACCATTTTCCGTCCGAACCTAGCACTTGTCGGTTCGCACCGTCCCCAATCAAGGCACCATTCTGCCTCATTGTCTCTTGTACTTGAAGGCCAACTGAAGAATCCTTTGAAGGCGTACTGCCCATGTACATATCGCGATTTGACCTGCCATCGCCATTCATAAACGACACAAGACATCCAAATTAAAAAGCAAGAAAACGCGATTCACTACACTCCAACGAGCCCCAGCCAAACTCCCACATTAACGATTCTACCAGCCATACATCGACCACCCTTGCTCCAAAAACGCCAGCTCAATGAATCCGCGTTTGATGCCTTGGGCGCTCTAATTTTGATCA
>JACQDW010000043.1 GCA_016200845.1 Burkholderiales bacterium
CTCTGCATCAGTATCAAACACGAATAAGCGATACACATCGGCCAGCGCTAATGAGGCTGGATTCATAATCAAGATCCAGCGATCCGCACCGGCATCATGCTTTTTCCACCAGCGACCGCGTTTTTTACTCGGCTCATTGGTTTCCAGCCTTGCGACCCAGCCCATTTCCAGCATCTTTTCCAACAAACCTTCGATTTCATTCACGCCAAAACGTGTCTTGCTCCGAATATCCAGCACACCAACACTGGCATCGCCTTCTGAACCTCGCGCCAATACCAATATCCGCAAAACTGCAATGGCATCTTCAAATGCTGATCCGGGCGCAGGCACATGCCACCAACGTTCGTGCTTGACGACAGGTAGCGCTGCCGCAATCACGGCGCCAATCAAAGTAATTAGCCACGACAAATAAATCCAGATCAGAAAAATAGGAACCGCCGCCAGCGCGCCATAAATAATGGTGTAGCTAGGGAACTGCTTAATAAAAACTGCAAACAAGCGCTTGGCGATTTCAAATGCGATCGCGGCAAACAAACCACCCCAGGCAGCGTCGCGCCAATCTACCGCACGATTGGGCACAGTCAAATACAACAAGGTATAGGCACTGGTGGTAAAAATAATCGAGACACTGGTATAAAAAATGACGCCTAACAAAGGCATACTCTTAGTCACACCCGTCGTCGCAGTGAATAAAAACGAAGTCGCACTTAAAGACACACCGATCAAAATCGGACCCAAGGTCACGATCGCCCAATACACCACAATACGCTGCACCAAGGGGCGGCTACGCTTGACCTGCCAAATGTCATTAAATGTCTTGTCGATCATCGCCATCGTCATGATGGCGGTTGCCATCAGGATCACACCACCCACCGCCGACAAACGCGTTGCCTTAGTCGCAAACTGAGTCAGATATCCAAGCACCGTAGTGGAAATCTGCTTAGGCATCAGACTTTGGGTAAAGTAGGTTTCCAAAGAAGATTTAAAGTCGGTGAACAATGGAAAGCCGGTCAAAATGGCCAAGCCTATCGTCACAATTGGCACCAGCGACAATACCGTGGTAAACGTCAAACTTCCCGCAACCTGCGGCAGACGCACTTCCTGCAAGCGCCTATGCGCAAACTGGATTAAATTCTTGATCTGCCCCCAACTCAAACCACGCATAAGCCTACCCATTCAAGCCAATAATTGAATCGAACATTGTACCTGCTCTATGGGTAGAGAAACACACACTCAGCCCCACAGTTTCTTTATAATGTGCACAATGACTACTTCCACATGCACCCTTTTAGTTCTCTACTATTCGCGTCACGGCGCGACGCAGCAATTGGCGCAGCTCATCGCGCAAGGTATAGAAAGTGTGCCCGGCTGCGAAGCGCGGATACGCACCGTGCCCGCTGTCTCGACTGTGTGTGAAGCAAGCGCCCCAAGCGTTCCAGAACAAGGCGCGCCTTATGTGGAATTGAGCGATCTGCAAGAATGTCATGGCTTGGCGCTTGGCTCGCCAACACGATTTGGCAATATGGCCTCCGCTATGAAATATTTTTGGGACGGCACCGCAGCCGACTGGCTAGCGGGCAGTCTGGTTGATAAACCCGCTTGCGTGTTCACCTCGACAGGCAGCCTGCACGGCGGGCAAGAATCGACATTACTCTCCATGATGCTGCCCTTACTCCATCACGGCATGATAATGATTGGTCTGCCTTATACTCACCCCGAGTTGATGCGCACACAGTCCGGTGGTAGCCCTTACGGCGCCACACACTGGTCCGGCGTCGATGGCAAACAAGTCATCACCGAAGACAGTCGCCGCCTCAGTATTGCACTCGGCAAGCGTCTCGCAGAAACCGCACTCA
This sequence comes from Burkholderiales bacterium, assembly GCA_016200845.1. Classification (GTDB taxonomy): domain Bacteria; phylum Pseudomonadota; class Gammaproteobacteria; order Burkholderiales; family Burkholderiaceae_D; genus Undibacterium. The sequence continues at coordinate 1,857 of JACQDW010000043.1, forward strand.
AATTACACACAGCATAATGCAAGCACCTCATTTACATAAACTCGCCAGTCTCAGCCTGATCGCTCTCATTTTGCTTGGTGTGGCGTGGGAGATGTGGCTCGCTCCATTTACGCCCGGCGGTTCGCTATTCGTTCTCAAAGTGTTGCCACTGCTGTTTCCACTCTCAGGCGTCCTCAAAAAAAATATCTACACGCTGCAATGGGCTTCGATGTTCATTTTGTTTTATTTCATCGAAGGCGTAGTCCGTGCGATGGGGGATGCAGATGCAATATCACGCGGCTTGGCTAGCATAGAAATTATCCTGTGTGTCACTTTCTTTTTTTGCGCAATTTTTTATGTGCGTCCGTATAAGAAAATCGCTAAAGCAAAAATGGCAGAAGCGAAAAAGCAAACGCAAGAACACTAACTCCACATGAACGACTTCCTACAGCGATGCCGACAACAGATAGGCAATCAGTATGTCCTGACTGAGGAAGTCGATACGCTTGTTTATGAACGCGATCAACGGCAAAGAGCCACTGGCAAAGCACTCGCCGTTCTGAAACCCGGCGACACTGAAGAAGTCGCCGCTATTGTGCGTCTGTGCCAGCAATTTCGCGTCCCCATCGTGCCTCAGGGCGGCAATACAGGCTTAGTGCTGGGTAGCATTCCCGATGACAGTGGCACGGCAATTATCTTGTCGCTGACGCGCTTAAACCGCATCCGCGAAGTCGATTGCGACAACCACACTATCACCGCGGAAGCTGGCTGTTTGCTGGCGTCGGTGCAGAATGCAGCCATCCAACACGCGCTGTTATTTCCACTGTCCCTGGCATCAGAAGGTAGTTGCACCATAGGCGGCAATCTTGCGACCAATGCCGGTGGTACCGCCGTCCTGCGCTATGGCAATGCGCGCGAACTCTGCTTGGGATTAGAAGTCGTCACACCACAAGGCGAGATCTGGCATGGCTTGCGCGCGCTGCGCAAAGACAACACGGGCTATGATTTACGCGACCTTTACATCGGCGCAGAAGGAACGCTAGGCATCATCACCGCCGCGACGCTCAAACTATTTCCACAAGTGCGCAGCACCAGTGCGGCTTGGCTTGCGCTTGAAAGTATGTCGCAAGCCATCGCGCTACTTACACTCAGCAAGCAAGTCGCACACGCCACGCTCAGCGGATTTGAAATCATGAATGAACTGAGCATACGCTGGGTGCATCAGCACTTCCCGCACTATCAACAGATCTTAAGCCAGCCAGCGCCTTACTATGTGTTGATTGAACTCAGCGGCAGCGCGACGCAAGAAGACAATGACGAACAACTCAGCAAGTTGATAGCACTTGCACTCGAAAATAATCTGGTCAGCGACGCCGCCATCGCCACTTCGCTCGCACAACACCAGCATTTTTGGACATTACGCGAATCGATTTCAGCAGCACAAGCCAAGCAGGGAAAAAATATCAAGCACGATATTTCTCTCCCCATTTCTCAGCTCGCCAAGTTTGTCGCCAGCACCGATGCGCTCTTACAAAACTATGCGCCCAACTGTCAGATGGTCACTTTTGGTCATGTGGGCGATGGCAATTTGCATTACAACGTCGCCGCACCTGAGGGCATCGCACCTGAGATTTTTTTACATCAGCAAGATGCCATCAATCGCATCGTGCATGATCAAGTTCAACTTTTCCACGGCTCCATTTCCGCCGAACATGGCATCGGCACACTCAAAAAAGAAGAGTTGCGCCGATCAAAATCTGCGGTAGAATTATCAATAATGAATTCCATAAAAAGATCACTCGACCCTGATAATTTAATGAATCCCGGGAAAATACTCTGATGATATTTCGATGCTGCGCCACCCTCCTCTTCTTCCTCACAGGACTTCAGCCAGCCAGCGCAGCAAGTCCAGATACCCAGGTTTATAAATGCAAAGATGGTGACCGCATCGTCTTCAAGCAAATGCCATGCTCTAGCGGCTCTTCCAGCGCCATCACCGTTCACAGCCAACAACCTAGCCTCAAAGACCAACAAGCAGCACAAGCTGCACAACAGGCACGTTTAAAGGAATCAAATCGACTGCAGAAAATCCGTGAACGGCAACAAGCCAAGGATGACGCCAGCAATCGTAGTGCGATGAAACAAGCAGCAAACGCCCGCAAGCAATGCGAATCACTCAAAATGAAAGCGCAATGGGCAAAAGAGGATTTGAAAAACACACAGCCGCGCGCAGAAATGAAAGCGCAAACCAAACTCAAACGAGCACAACAAAAAGCGGATTTGATGTGTGCAGGCTAAGGTCTGAAACAAACGAATGAATATGAGGATGAGAAAAAATTGACTGGCGCGTCGGGAGGGGTTCGAACCCCCGACCCATGCCTTAGAAGGGCATTGCTCTATCCAACTGAGCTACCGACGCACACACACTTTCCACACATTTTCACAGCAGAACACCGCGAAAATCAGAAGGCTGCATATTACAGGGTATCGCCCACAAGTTCAACCCAGCAGCCGCAATGAACAAAGCAAACTAGTTAATGCAATTTGCCAAAGAACGCGCCAAGCTGGTCGCTTGTTCGGCGTCTGCGGTCTCTACCATCACGCGTATCAACGGCTCGGTTCCAGAAGCGCGAATCAAGACCCTGCCTTTGCCAGCCAACACAGTTTCAACACGCTGCTTCTCTGCGACTAAGGCCGCATTCGATTCCCAATTAAGACCGGCAGTGACACGCACATTGATCAAGACTTGTGGGAACAACTGCAATTGATCAAAACACTGATCCAGCGATTTTCCATTGCGCTTTAATGCTGACAATACTTGCAGGGCGGAGACGATGCCATCGCCGGTAGTATGTTTATCCAGACACAGCAAATGTCCGGAGCCTTCGCCACCCAACACGTAGCCATGCTGCTGCATTTGCTCCAGCACATAACGATCACCGACTTTCGCACGCACAAAATTGACACCCAAATCCTTGAACGCCAACTCCACCGCCATATTTGTCATCAAAGTACCAACTGCACCCGCGACCGGTCCTTGTGCCAAGCGATCTAATACCATCAAATACAAGAGCTGATCACCATCGACCAACTTGCCAAAGCGATCCACCATCATCAAACGATCAGCATCGCCATCGAGAGCAATCCCAAGATCAGCATGATTCGCGCGCACCGCTAGGGATAAGGCTTCCGGCGCTGTCGCGCCGACTTTGTCATTAATATTAAAGCCATTAGGTTGGTTACCTATCGCAATCACTTCAGCACCCAATTCATGAAACACATGAGGCGCGATATCATAAGCTGCACCATGCGCGCAATCGACCACAATTTTCAGTCCGCGCAAATCAAGTTCGTTGGGATAAGTGCTCTTGCAAAATTCGATGTAACGACCATTCGCATCACGCAGGCGTTTCGCTTTTCCCAAGCGATCCGAGCTCACGCATTGCATGTCGCGATCAAGCTCCGCCTCGATTGCCAATTCAACTTCGTCAGGCAACTTGGTACCCTGCGCAGAAAAAAACTTAATGCCATTATCGTCATACGGATTGTGCGAGGCAGAAATCACCACGCCCGCCGACAAACGCAAGGCCCGCGTCAAATAGGCAATCGCTGGCGTCGGCATAGGTCCAGACAACATCACATCGACACCGGCCGCCGCAAAGCCAGACTCTAACGCGGCCTCCAGCATGTAGCCAGAGACGCGGGTGTCCTTGCCGATCAATACCGTCGGTCTTCCACTCCCTTGCGCATCGTGTTGCGCCAATACTTTGCCTGCGGCATATCCCAAACGCATCACAAAATCAGGCGTAATCGGGCTCTGCCCCACTTTGCCGCGTATGCCATCCGTACCAAAATATTTTCTCTTCGTCATGTGCCAACCTCAGTTTAAATTCCAGACTGTATTGCTTGCCAAACCTTGATCGCGTCCACCGTTTCTGCCACGTCATGAACCCGCACCAATTTCGCGCCCTGCTGCACCGCTGCCAAGGCAGCCGCAACACTACCAGCCATTCTCTTTTCGACAGGCTTACCCGTCAATACACCTATCATATTTTTGCGCGATATACCTGCCAACACTGGCAATTGCAGATGCTCACCGAGCGCGCCCAGATGTCGCAATAAATGCAGATTATGCTCCAGTGTTTTACCAAAGCCAAAACCGGGATCAACACAAATGCGGGACCGCTCTACACCAGCTGCCAGCAAGTCTTCACATCGTCCTGACAAAAACGCCTGCACCTCGCGCACCACGTCAACATAGCTCGGCTGCTGTTGCATATTTTCAGGCTTATTCTGCATGTGCATAACACACACAGCAACATCACTGCCCGCAACGACGCTTCTCGACGCTGGATCGCCAAAACCGCGAATATCATTGACCATATCGACACCCGCAATGATCGCTTCGCGCATCACCTCTGGTTTGTAAGTATCAATAGAAATCGCCTTACCACAATCACGCAAGGCATAGATCAAGGGCATGACACGTGCCAGCTCTTCGTCTAAGGCTAAAGGCGCAGCGCCGGGCCGACTGGATTCGCCACCGATATCGATAATATCGACACCATCAGCGATCATTTGCTCAGCATGACTGATCGCCAGGTCGATGGATTGGTAACGCCCGCCATCAGAAAACGAATCGGGGGTCACATTGAGCACACCCATCACCAGAGGCTTGCTATGCGCTGAACGCACATCAAACCGAAAACGCCCACACTCAAAAAAATTCGGCATCATATAGTCAGCAAATCGTAGGCAAAACAATCAAAGCAATTCTTGTAAAAATGAAGGGTGAGAATCTCTTCTCACCCTCTCTTTATGATCACAACCTCACTCAATCCAAATCTGCATTTATGCTGGTGCAGTCGCGCTCGGCGTCACGCCACCCGGAGGTGTATCGGTCGATTTGCGCACCGAGGTCGAGGCCTTTGGTGGATTGGGTTCTTTGCCGTTCATGATGTCATTAATCTGATCTGCATCGATGGTTTCCCACTCTAACAATGCCTTGGTCATCGCCTCAACTTTATCGCGATTTTCTTCTAGCAAACAACGTGCAATTGCATATTGCGAATCCAGAATTGAGCGAATTTCCGCATCTACTTTTTGCTGAGTCGCTTCAGAAATCGTTTTGGAAGTGCCGCCAAAATAACCGCTTTCCTGTTCATCTTCGTACACCATCACGCCGAGACTATCGGACATACCAAAGCGTGTCACCATTGCCCTTGCCATCTTGGTGGCACGGGCAAAATCATTCGATGCGCCAGTCGACATCTGACCGACAAACACTTCCTCGGCAATACGTCCACCAAACAACATCGCGATTTTATCCAGCATTTTGTTTTTGTAGTCACTTAACTGATCGTGCTCAGGCAAGGACCAGGTCAGGCCCAAGGCATTCCCGCGCGGCATGATCGTCACTTTATGTACTGGATCACTCGACGGCAGCAATTTCGCGACCACCGCATGACCGGATTCATGATATGCGGTATTACGACGTTCGTCTTCGCGCATGACCATAGACTTACGCTCTGGTCCCATATAAATCTTGTCTTTGGCATCTTCAAAATCTAACATCTCAACCAAGCGCTTATTGCGACGTGCCGCGAACAACGCCGACTCATTGACCAAATTTGCTAAATCAGCACCAGAAAAACCAGGCGTACCACGCGCCAGAATATCGGCACGCACATCGGGAGCGATGGGCACTTTACGCATATGCACGTTCAAAATTTGTTCGCGACCACGAATATCAGGCAAGCTAACTGTCACTTGACGATCGAAACGCCCCGGACGCAACAAGGCTTTGTCGAGCACATCGGCACGGTTAGTCGCCGCCACCACGATCACGCCAGAATTAGGCTCGAAACCATCCATCTCCACCAGCATTTGATTCAAAGTCTGCTCGCGCTCATCATTACCGCCGCCCATACCCGCGCCGCGATGACGTCCAACCGCATCGATCTCATCAATAAAAATAATACATGGAGAGTGTTTTTTCGCATTGTCAAACATATCGCGCACACGAGACGCGCCGACACCGACAAACATTTCAACGAAATCAGAACCAGAAATTGTGAAGAAAGGCACTTTCGCCTCACCCGCGATGGCACGTGCTAACAAAGTCTTACCAGTACCTGGAGGACCTACCATCAAGACGCCGCGTGGAATACGACCGCCGAGCTTTTGGAACTTACTAGGATCTTTCAAGAAATCGACCACTTCACTGACTTCTTCTTTCGCCTCATCGCAACCAGCAACGTCGGCAAACGTCACGTGATTATTCGTATCATCAAGCATACGCGCTTTTGATTTACCAAAAGAGAACGCACCACCTTTACCACCGCCCTGCATTTGACGCATAAAGAAAATCCAGACGGCGACCAGCAACAACATGGGGCCGTAAGACAATAAAATGCTACCGATCAGGGAAGGCTCTTCTGGTGGTTTGCTGTCGAATTTAATGCCGTTATCAACTAAATCTTTGGCCAAGCCTTTATCGAATATTGTCAGCTGCGCTTTCACTTTTTTATCATCGATCGTCGTCGCAATCACAGTGCGATTACTATCGTCAATCAAGGCTTCTTTAATTCGCTTGGCGCGTACTTCATCGAGAAATTGCGAATAAGGCATAGCGACTGCTCCGGCAGCGGCATTCTTACCGTCAAATTTATTAAATACCATCACCAGCACCAAGATGACGGCTGCCCACATGGCTAGTTTGGTTAACATAGAATTATTCACAAAAACTCCTCAGGTGCAAACATGCACAAAAAGTCGCGGTCACCAAAGGACGCGCGAAAGACCTTGCACTCATATATGTGTATTCTACTCGCATCGAATAGAGCTTACTGCACACGATATGCTGACGGGATTGACAATTATCAAGGGCTGAAATGACTTAATTTGGATTTTTCAAACCCTTACCCAACAAAAAAATCTCAGCAGACTTATCTTTACTTGCCTTGGGTTTCTTATTCGCTACCGTTTTGAATTCACTCTTGAACAGAGTCACCAGAGTATTATAGCTTGGACCGTGAAAGCATTTCACTAAGAGAGCGCCATTTGGTTTCAAATGCGCCTTCGCAAACTCGACCGCCAATTCAATAATATACTCAACTCGTGCCGCGTCAACTGTCGAATTTCCCGATAAGTTGGGCGCCATATCAGACAACACCACGTCGACTTTTTTACCCACAAGTTTAGATTCGAGTTGCGACAAGACTTCTTCTTCGCGGAAGTCACCTTGAATAAAATGAACATCCGCAATCGCCTCCATTGGCAATAAATCCAGGGCATAAATCTCGCCCAAGATACCGCCACCTTCTTTTCCCGAGAGCTTATTACGTACATATTGCGACCATCCGCCTGGCGTTGCCCCAAGATCGACAATAATCTGCCCACTCTTGATGAGCTTTTCTGTCTCATCGATTTCTTTAAGCTTGTACACAGCGCGCGAACGATAGCCCTCTTTTTGTGCTAATTTCACATAAGGATCATTAATATGATCGTGAACCCAATTTTGATTGAATTTATTCTTGGCCATTGGCGTAAAATACTGCTTTTAAAGGAATTTATATGTCAAACGACGCAACAACTACCAAACCAAAACAAAAATCTAAACTCAGTCCGGCAGAACGTAGTGAGCTGCGCGCAGAGGCACATGGACTCAAACCCATCGTCATCATTGGCGAAGCAGGGTTAACTGCTGCGGTTCTCAAAGAAATCGATGCCAGTCTCAACTCACATGGCTTAATCAAAGTACGCGTTTTTGGTGATGATCGTGAAGCACGCGTCGGCATGTATGAACAAATTTGCGCCGAACTCGGCGCCGAACCAGTGCAACACATAGGCAAACTCTTGGTTATTTATCGCCCCAAGATTGAGGGCGTCAAAGAAACCAAATTCGTCAAACGTGGCAAGGGTCTGCGCGAAGTGACTATCGTTAAACCAAGCGCCAGCGGAACAAAAAAACCATCTGTCTCAAAAGTGCTGGTCAAAGGCAATGAACGCGTCACACAAGGCGGCAATGTTAAGCGCGCAAAACCACGTCAATCCAGTGTAAAAAAATCCAGCAAAACCTAAATCAGCCTCACATCTTCTTTTTCGCTGGACATCGAAATGGGGCGCCGTCAAGCGCCCCATTTGCTTATCCCTTAGTTCAAGCTGCTCCCAAAACAAGGAAACAGCAATGCGCTTAATCAGATATAGAGCACATCCAAGATCTCATACTCACGCACACCCGCTGGTGCCTGTACGCCGACAACATCGCCTGCATACTTACCAATCAACGCACGTGCAATCGGAGATGTAATCGACACTTTACTCAATTTCAAATCGGCTTCATCTTCACCAACGATCTGGTATTGCACTTTTTGACCCGACTCTAAGTCTTCCAACTGCACTGTCGAGGCAAATACAACGCGGCCTTCCGCGTCCAATTCTGTCGGATCGATCACCTGTGCTGCGCTCAACTTACTCTCTAATTCTGCAATACGGCCTTCGATAAATGCCTGACGCTCTTTCGCCGCATCGTATTCGGCATTCTCAGACAAGTCCAAAGTTAAATAAAATCGGAGAAGTTTTCTCCTGTCCTGCATGCCAAGCAAATCCTGTCCACCAAAAATAGAGAGGTCACTACAGCGACATCCTACATCGCTTTTTGTGACCTCTACCAAGTACTACTTATTTTTGCTTAGTGTAAAGACTTATGCAATCCTTGTAAATCATAGACATGCAATTCATCCAAATGACGCATACCTTGCACCGCAGCCTCGGCACCCGCGATGGTCGTGAACGTCGTCGCGCCTGAGCCCAGCGCAGCGACACGGATCATACGCGAATCGGCAATCGCATTGCGTTTTTCTTCCACCGTATTGATCACCAGAGCCACTTCGCGATTTTTAAGCATATCAACGACGTGCGGCCGGCCTTCTGCCACTTTGTTCACGGAGGCGCAAGCGATACCTGCCGCATTGATCGCTGCTGCCGTGCCCTTAGTCGCTACCAAATCAAAGCCCATTGCGATCAAATCTTTGGCGATATTGATAGCACGTGGTTTGTCGGAATTTTTGACTGTCAAAAAGATGCGTCCAGATTTTGGCAGTTTTACGCCTGCGCCCATTTGTGATTTCACAAACGCTTCACCAAAAGTGCGGCCCACACCCATTACTTCGCCAGTGGACTTCATTTCTGGACCAAGAATCGTATCAACGCCGGGGAATTTCACGAATGGGAATACTGCTTCTTTCACGCTAAAGTAAGGAGGAACCACTTCCTTGTAAATGCCTTGCGCATCCAAAGACTGACCGACCATACAACGTGCCGCAATCTTTGCCAATTGCAAACCAGTGACTTTAGATACATAAGGAACGGTACGGGATGCACGTGGATTTACTTCCAACACATAGACGATATCTTCACCATCTTTTTGTTGAATCGCAAATTGTACGTTCATCAAACCGACCACATTCAAGCCTTTTGCCATCAGGCTGGTTTGACGTTTTAATTCATCTATCGTCGCTTGCTTCAGAGAGTAAGGTGGCAACGAGCACGCGGAATCACCAGAGTGAACACCAGCTTGCTCGATGTGCTCCATCACGCCGCCTATAAAGGTGCGCACGCCATCTGACAGGCAATCAACATCCACTTCAATCGCATCATTCAGGAAACGATCCAACAGTACAGGTGAGTCATGCGACACCTTGACCGCTTCGCGCATATAGCGTTCTAAGTCACGCTGCTCGTGCACGATTTCCATAGCACGACCACCAAGTACATATGATGGACGCACCACTAATGGGTAGCCAATTTCCTGCGCCAATACCAACGCATCTTCTTCGGTGCGTGCAGTCCGGTTAGGCGGCTGGCGCAAACCAAATTCGTGCAACATCTTTTGAAAACGTTCACGATCTTCCGCCGCATCAATCATGTCTGGCGAAGTGCCAATAATTGGCACGCCATTGGCTTCTAATTCCAAGGCCAATTTCAATGGAGTCTGACCACCGTATTGCACGATTACACCAACTGGTTTTTCTAGTGCGACGATTTCCAACACATCTTCCAGTGTCAGAGGTTCAAAGTACAAACGATCGGAGGTGTCGTAATCGGTAGAAACGGTCTCAGGATTGCAATTGACCATAATGGTCTCGTAACCATCTTCACGCATCGCGAATGCTGCATGAACGCAGCAATAATCAAACTCGATCCCTTGACCAATGCGATTCGGACCGCCACCCAAGACGATAATTTTTTTCTTATCGGTCGGCGCAGATTCGCATTCATCTTCATAGGTGGAATACATGTAGGCGGTCTTGGTCGCGAACTCACCAGCACAAGTATCAACACGCTTATAGACTGGACGCACATTCAAAGCTATCCGCTTTTCGCGTACCGCCGTACCTGTGGTTTTCAATAATTTAGCAAGGCGACGATCAGCGAAACCCTTTTTCTTCAGCCGCAATAAAACATCTTTATCAATCGCGTCCAAACTCTGCGTTTCCAACCACAATTCGATATCGATAATGTCTTTGATTTGCGCCAGGAACCAAGGATCAATGTGCGTCAACTGATGCACTTCTTCCATGCTAAAGCCTTGCGCAAATGCGTCGCCCACGTACCAGATACGATCTGGTCCTGGTGCGCCCAACTCTTTTTCCAACACTTCGCGATCGGTGGTTTTTTCATTCATGCCATCGACGCCGACTTCCAAACCGCGCAAAGCTTTTTGGAAAGATTCCTGGAAGGTACGACCAATCGCCATCACTTCGCCAACCGACTTCATCTGCGTCGTCAAACGGTTGTCAGCTTGTGGGAATTTCTCAAACGTGAAACGTGGAATCTTGGTGACGACATAATCGATCGAAGGCTCGAACGAAGCAGGCGTTTGGCCGCCAGTGATTTCATTACGCAATTCATCGAGTGTAAAACCGACCGCCAGTTTTGCCGCGATTTTCGCAATCGGAAAGCCAGTCGCTTTCGATGCCAGAGCGGAAGAGCGCGACACACGTGGATTCATCTCGATGACGATCATACGACCGTCTGCAGGATTGACTGAGAACTGCACGTTAGAACCGCCCGTGTCCACGCCAATCTCGCGCAAGACTGCCAGAGAAGCATTACGCATGATCTGGTATTCTTTGTCGGTCAAGGTCTGCGCCGGCGCCACCGTAATTGAGTCACCGGTATGCACACCCATCGGGTCTAAATTCTCAATCGAGCAAACGATAATGCAGTTGTCCGCTTTGTCGCGCACCACTTCCATCTCGTATTCTTTCCAGCCGATCAAAGATTCTTCGATCAACAATTCGCTGGTAGGCGAGGCTTCCAAACCGCGCTTGCAAATCGTTTCAAATTCTTCTTCGTTGTAAGCAATACCGCCACCCGTACCACCCATCGTAAACGAAGGACGAATGATGACTGGAAAACCGATGTTCTTATGCACTTCCCACGACTCTTCCATGGTATGCGCCACACCAGAACGCGCCGACCCAAGACCAATCTTAGTCATCGCTTCTTTAAACTTAGAACGGTCTTCTGCCTTATCAATCGCTTCCGGTGATGCACCGATTAATTCGCATTTATATTTATCCAGCACGCCATGCTTATGCAAATCCAAAGCGCAGTTCAAGGCAGTTTGCCCACCCATAGTCGGCAAAATCGCATCTGGACGCTCTTTGTCAATAATGCGCTCAACCACTTGCCAGGTAATCGGCTCAATGTAAGTCACATCGGCCATCTCTGGATCGGTCATGATGGTCGCTGGATTACTATTGACCAAAATAACCTTATAACCTTCTTCACGCAAAGCCTTACATGCCTGCGCGCCAGAATAATCAAACTCACACGCTTGACCAATAATGATCGGCCCCGCGCCTATAATCAAAATACTTTTTATGTCATTACGCTTAGGCATTTTTGTTCTTCTCCAACTGAGCAGCCATTAAAGAGGTGAAACGATCAAACAGGTAGGCAATATCGTGCGGACCTGGTGAGGCTTCAGGGTGGCCCTGGAAACAAAATGCTGGTTTGTCTGTGCGCGCAAAGCCTTGCAGAGAACCATCAAACAAAGACACATGCGTCACGCGGCAATTGGCAGGCAAGGAATCGGCATCAACCGCAAAACCGTGATTTTGCGAGGTGATCAAGACTTGCTTGCTATCGAGGTCTTGCACAGGGTGATTAGCACCGTGATGACCGAACTTCATCTTCAAGGTCTTGGCACCAGATGCTAATGCCATGATTTGATGGCCCAAACAAATACCAAAGGTTGGTATACCTTTTTCTATCAATTCTTTAGCAGCAGCAATCGCATAATCACAAGGCTCAGGATCACCAGGGCCATTCGATAAGAATACGCCATCAGGATTCAAAGCCAACACGTCCGCCGCGCTAGATTGTGCTGGCAACACGGTGACTTTACAGCCGCGCTCAGCCAGCATGCGCAAGATATTACGCTTCACACCAAAATCAAAAGCAACCACGTGGAACTTCGGATTACTCAATTGCCCATAACCCTGACCCAATACCCACTCAGCCTCAGTCCATTCATAAGGCTCGGTCGCTGACACCACTTTTGCCAAATCCATGCCTGACAAACCGGGGAAAGACTTTGCCAACTCCAGCGCTTTGGTCGCATCTTTACCAACTAAAATCGCACCGCCCTGCGCACCTTTTTCGCGCAAAATACGCGTCAACTTACGAGTATCGAGACCGGCAATTGCAACGACATTTTGAGCTTTCAAATAATCGGACAGTGATTGCTCAGAGCGGAAATTGGAGAGTAATAAAGGTAGATCTTTAATGATCAGACCCGCTGCGTGAATCTGAGTTGATTCCACGTCTTCCGAATTGACACCCGTGTTGCCAATATGCGGATAAGTCAGCGTGACGATTTGAGAGCGATAACTAGGGTCAGTCAAAATTTCTTGATAACCCGTCATGGAGGTATTAAAAACAACTTCACCGATCGTATGACCGGAGGCACCAATCGATACGCCAGTAAAGATCGTGCCATCAGCGAGGGCAAGAATGGCGACGGAATCGGGATCGGGACTTAAGGACTGCGGAATGGGCAGCAAGGGCAACTCCTGTATTGTTACCGCCGCTGCGCGCCAAAACATCGATCGTTACTTGCTGTTCCCAGACAGTCGCGCCAAGAACAGAGCGCTATCCTGAGAATGAGAAACAATCAAAGTAGAGAGTGATTTTTTTTGGATATGCGCTACGACGAAATTTGAATAAGCTAAACCCTCGAATTATAGCAGTAATTGCTGCACCCTAGCAATTACAAACCCAATCACAAAAGGGCTATCCCATCAAAATGTAGTTGAGTATTTCTCAAAAATTCAGTTATAACCTTTTCGACAACAAGGCTTACCCTCATTTTATTGAGAAAGATGAAATATCCGAAATGGATGCTATCAAGTACACTTTGCCACTCTTGATATGGCGAATTTCAGTGGCAGGAGGTTGCTGTCTGATTTTTAGCTTGCCAGTGATATTCGCTGGCGAAGTTCGTTGTCCATAATTTTTCAGCCAAAACATAGCTACGTTGACTCTGCAATCCCTCGACAACGCAAATTAAAGTGCACAACCGAACGAAGCTGATTGAGAGTAAATCATTATTCGTTGGTGCAGGCGATTGTTTGAATTCACTCATCGGTACTTTCTTAAATCCTGAACTGACCGTTTTTGGTGAGGCTATTTTACGTTTGATCGTTTGCATCCTTCATTTTTATTCCCTTGCATTGTTTATTTGTTTAATTTTGTTCTCGCGCTTGTGCGTTTTAGTTGTTGAGGGACTTTTGCGTTGGGGTTATGCGCGCCTTGTTCATCTATTTTCGCACGAATTTTGGAAACCTCACACCCAAAAATCCGGGTGCACTTTCCCAAGTCGGAAATATAAAACTACCCCCACGCGTCGGATCGGTGGTCGCAAAAAAAACCGCATGGGTAGTCGATGAGGTAATTGACCTTTTTACCCGCGAGCATTTGAGTTATCGGCGGACGCAG
>JACQDW010000044.1 GCA_016200845.1 Burkholderiales bacterium
AGGCTTGATAAATCGGCGATGGATGAACTGGATAGGCGATGCCTGGCCATTTCATTGCCCAAGGCAGGTCTGCGGAGGCGATGCGCCCCGGTAATTCATGATTGATGAAGTTTCCCAGACGTCCGGCGGCGTAACCAAGTGGAACCAAGGGGGCGATGAAGTCATACACCTGAGCGATCGGCATCGCCTGTTTGCGTGCCCACAGCGACATCGCGACGAGGACGCCTAAAAATCCACCGTGGAAGGACATGCCGCCTTTCCAGATCATGACTATTTCCAGCGGGTTGTGGAGATAATAGGAAAGATTGTAAAACAGCACTTCACCTAAACGCCCACCCAACACCACACCCAACACACCGTAGAACAACATGTCGTCTATGTGTTCAGCCGTCCAGCCTAATCGGGCGACATGCGGCAGACGCAAACGCAATCTTCCTAACAACACAAATTGCGCAAAGGCGACCAGATACATGATGCCGTACCAGTGGATTTTGAAAAAGCCCAAGTCGAGTGCGACTGGGTTGAAGTTGGGATGTTCCAGCATAAGGTCGGTGTTAATTATTTGTGCAGTTGGTTTAAAAAAGCCTGCAGGGCAGGTGAAGCATTGTCCTTGCGCCAGGCGACGCCGATTTCTAGTTCTGCGGATGTTGATTTCAAAGGAAGGTAAGCGACACCATCGCGTTTGAGATTCGACATCGACGCCGGAACTAAGGCCATACCTAAATTCGCCGATACTAGCGCGATGATGGTTTGCATCTGTATCGCTTCTTGCGAAATGCGCGGTGTTAAACCTGCATCGCGAAAGCACGCCAAAATCGTGTCATGTAAAGCAGGCGCAATTTTGCGCGGAAACAGGATTAATGGCAAATCTTTATAGGTGGCAAGATTGCTCTTGAACTTGCGTTGTGCTTCGGATGCGGGGATCGCCATCATCAAGGCTTCGCTGCGCAGCTTGCGATAGGTCAGCAGATGTTGCAGATGTGCTGGCACAGGGGGAATCAGAAAGCCTAGGTCGATATCGGATTGAGCCAATAAATCGTATTGCTGATCACTGGTCGCTTCGCGCAGGTGAATATTGACGTGAGGATAGGTGCTGGTGAAGTAACGCAGCGCGGGAGGTAATACGTTGTAATCGGCCACCGAAATGAATGCGAGTGCCAGCTCTCCAGTTTTTCCGAGAGCTGCAGCTTGCGTCAGTTCTGGTAGTGCTTGCGCTTGTGCCAGCAAACGTTTTGCTTCCGGTAGCAAAGCGCGACCAGCAGCGCTCAGCGCGATATGACGTGTGGTGCGGGTGAAAAGTTGTGCGCCTAATTGCGTTTCCAAACCCTGTATCGCTTGCGATAAGGGAGGTTGCGTCATATTGAGTTTATTGGCGGCGCGACCGAAATGCAGCTCTTCGGCGACTGCGACAAAATAATTGAGTTGACGCAGTTCTATAGACATGGCTGCAAACGAAAGTTATAGGACTTATTTTTTTTGATTCATTTTGAAATTGCGTTTGATTCTTTCTTTGCGCATTTTTTCGTGATGCATATCGTCTTTGCTCTTATTAAAGCCCAGCATGCGTTCTAAAAATTCAAACCAGATAAAAGCGACAAACGCCAAACCGTTGATCCACCACCATGAGACTTCCGCCATAAAACTCACTTCAGCGAATTTTAGACCATAGAGGGCGACGACGAGGATGATGAGTATCATGGCAAGGCAGAGGTGAAGTAAGGGTGTGAGCAATCATAGGTTTAATTAGGCGTGGGGTCAAGGACAAGCGGAGCGTAGGATGCCTTTTTAGGTAGGTTTTCTCAACGCGATAAACACGGTAAAATGCGCGAATTACTTTGACTAGGAGAATGGTATGAAAGCGATTTTAGTGTTGGCGGCAAGTTTGAGTTTGTTGGCATCGGGTTCTGCATTGGCGAACGCTGATTTGGCAAAAACCAAGAACTGCTTGACTTGTCATAGCGTAGATAACAAGATCGTTGGCCCAGCTTTTAAAGATGTCGCTAAAAAATATGCGAGCGATAAAACAGCTGAAGCAAAGTTAGTCACAAAAGTCTTGAAAGGTGGCAGTGGAAGCTGGGGCGCGATTGCAATGCCAGCGAATTCTCAAGTGACTGAAGCCGAAGCCAAGACTTTGGTGAAGTGGGTTCTCTCTCTTAAATGAACGATGCACTAAAAAAGGCTCGGATTTTTCCGGGCTTTTTTTCTGGTGCGCTGTGCTCGTAAACAATGCCTAAATTTCAAACACTCGATAAAGTTGACCGTAAGCTGCTCAACTTACTGCAAAAGGATAACCAGACGCCGACGCGCGTGCTGGCGGAAAAGCTGCATATATCGCAGCCGACTTGCTTGCGCAGGATTAAAAGTTTGCGTGATGCCGGGGTGATCAGTGCCGATGTGTCGATGGTCGATCCATTTTCCATAGGCTATGGCATGTTGGCTTTTTTGGAGATATCGCTTTCCAATCAATCCGATGAACATATGCGCGATTTTGAAACATGCATGAGCCACGAACCTGAAGTCATGCAGTGTTATTTTGTGTCTGGTGAGATCGATTATTTTTTAGTGATTCATGTCGTCGACATGGAAGCGTATTACCAGTTTGTGCGTAGGGCGATTTCTGGCTCTGGCAATGTGCGTCACTTTCATTCGCGCTTTCCGATGAAGCGCGCCAAATTCTCCACCCGCATTGCTTTTGATGAAAAGACGCCGGAGTTGCGGGTGCGAGTTAGTAAGTAATTGTTTATTGCGGTGGACGAGGGATTTTAATCTTGCTGAGTTCTTGCGTGACCGCACGCGTCACGACCTCTTCTAAACTCTGACGCAAGCCAGCACGAATATCATCGGCGAGTTTGTCTACCGCCACTTGCAATACTTCTGCCAGACTGTCGCTGACTCTGTGTTCCAGCACAAAATCGATGCGCGATAAAACCTGACGCAAGACGCCTTCTTTTACTGTTTGTTCTAATTGCTGCCATTCTTCTGCGCTAAGGCCAGAGGATGTTTGTGGCGTATCCGCTGGTTCGACGAAACTTTGCATAGGTGTTGGCGACGGTGCTGGCGCCTGCGGCGCAGCAGGCGCGGCGTTGTTCTCGGCGATGATTTCGTCGGGTGAAATGACTTCGGTTAAGACCGGAATGCCGGAATCGATTTGTTCGTTCATAGAGGATGATTATGTGTTGGCGATGAGGTGATCTGGCTTGATACCATCTTGCTGATATTGCCGGAAACGTTGGCGACCAAGCGTGGCGTCGTGCTCGTCTTGAGAAACTAATTCGATCACCCTTTGAAAATCCTGATAGCCAGCGGGAAAACCCTGGCTAAGATTAATCAATAATTCTTTATGCTGACCAGCTCGGCTGAGATCTTCTGTTAACAGGATAGGCGCATGTCGGGCGTTGGGATCAGAGGCGACGACATGCGGTAAAAAGTCGGCGCGAGAAAACTCCCACAAAGCGAGATCAAGTGCGGCGATCTCTGCTGCATTGTCTCCAAGCACCACAATCTGACATTGCGCCGCCCGCGCCTTGCGGATCAGGCGGCAGGCATAGGCGGTTTTGTCAGCGATCTGGCTATGAAAATCGACCCGTGTCGTCATAATTGCGTCGCGCCCATTAAAAACGTATGCCAGTTGGCGAGGATGTGCGTGGCAGCACAGTTTCTGCTGGTTTGCCCGCTTCCGTTTTATTGCCATTCGCAGGTGCAGGCGAGATCGATTGTGGCTCTGGATAGCGGTAGTCTTTAGGGAGGACGCTGGTTTCGGGGTAACCACCAGCAGTCAAAGCGGTGCGCCACTCGTGCTCATTAAATCCAAGAAATTTGCTCTTGTTAACAAAGATTAACGGGAGTATTGAGTCGCCGCTGATTTGTTTGAGCTTGTCTATGTCTTCGTTGGTCTTGATCGTCTTTTCAACGAAAGGAATACCGTTTTGTTTGAGCATAGTACGGCCTTCGTTGCATGCGGTGCAGTTGCTTGCTGAATAGAAAGTCACTGGATTTTTACTCACAGCCGCCTGTAGTTCCGGCGGAAACGTGACTGTGGAAATCGAACTACTTGTCTCCATCGACTTGCTGGCTAACTTCTTGGCATTCGCTGGTGGCGGGGTGTCGCTATAAACGGTCTTACCATTGGCACCGACCCATTTATACATTTGGGCATGTGCATGAGAAGTTAGAAGCAGCGTCGAGATCAAAAGTAAGCTCGCCAGTTTCGTGCTGCGAGCAGTACAGCTAACGCGTGAGCCGGACATGGTGGGCGTCTCCATTAAGAGTTGGTCATGCCATTATGGCGCAATAAAGCATCGATGGAAGGTTTTCTGCCACGGAATGCAACAAAGGAATCAATCGCCGGACGCGAGCCACCCATCTCTAAAATTTCAGTTTGAAATTTCAAACCAGTCTGACGCGACAGGCTCGTTCCTTCGGCGTTGGCGGCTTCTTCAAAGGCCGCATAAGCGTCTGCTGACAAGACTTCTGCCCACTTATAACTAAAGTAGCCCGCTGAATATCCGCCAGCAAAAATATGACTGAAGGAATGTTGAAAACGGTTAAACGCCGGTGGTTGAATCACCGCCACCTGATCGCGCACTTGTTGCAAGGTTTCAGCTATGTTCAATTTTTTTGTCTGGTCTGACTGTGCATGGATGCGCATATCAAATAAAGAAAACTCGACTTGACGCAAAGTTTGCAAGCCCGACTGGAAATTTTTGGCCGCGATCATTTTGTCGTACAGCGCGCGTGGCAGGTGTTCGCCTGTCCCACTGTGCGCCGTCATCTCTTGCAGTACATCCCACTCCCAGCAAAAATTTTCCATAAATTGTGAAGGCAGCTCCACTGCATCCCATTCCACACAAGAAATCCCCGATACAGAAATGTCCTCGACCTTGGTCAGTAATTGATGCAGGCCATGACCGCATTCGTGGAACAGAGTTATCACTTCATCGTGGGTAAATGTGGCTGGCTTTTTGATGCCATCGACCATGACGGGTGCATTGAAATTGCAGGTCAGATAGACCACTGGTGTTTGTATGCCAGTCGCGGTGCGGCAATGGGCGCGTGCGCCATCCATCCAGGCACCACCTTGCTTGGCAGCGCGGGCATAGAGGTCGAGATAAAATTGCCCGACCAGTTGACCTGCGCGTTCGACGCGATAGAACTGCACATCAGGATGCCAGGTGCTGGCCTGATCGACTTTGATTTCTACCTCGAATAAGCTGGCGATCACATGAAATAAACCAGCCAAGACTTTATGTTCAGGGAAGTATTGTTTGAGTTCTTGTTCAGAAAAGGCATAGCGTTGTTCGCGTAGTTTTTCTGAGACATAAGTGCTATCCCAAGCTTGCAGCTCGTCTATGCCAAATTGCTCGCGGGCGAATTGACGCAATTCTTGTAAGTCTTTTTCTGCGAAGGGACGTGCTTTGTGCGCCAGATCTAGGAGGAAGGATTCCACTTGTTCTGCGCTCTCGGCCATCTTGGGCAGCAGCGAGACTTCGGCATAATTGTTGAAACCTAAGAGCTTGGCTTCTTCCTGACGCAAGGCTAGTAATTCATCCATGATGGCGGAGTTATCCCACTCGGGATGGCCACCTAATTCGGATGCTTTCGTTGCATTGGCGCGATAAATGGTTTCACGCAGAGCGCGATTGTCGTCAAACTGCAGAATCGGAAAATAAGAGGGGAAATGCAGGCTGAACTGATAACCGGTCTTACCGTCTTGTTCCGCCGCATGCTGAGCGGCTTCTAAGGCATAGTCGGGCAAACCTTGCAACTCTGCGGCATCGCTGATGTGTAGCTTGTAGTCATTGGTCGCGTCCAGCAGGTTTTCAGAAAAACGAGTGGCGAGGGCGGCGAGTTTTTCTTGGATTTCTGCGAATCTTGCTTTGTGTTCTTCGGCTAGCTCGGCACCGCCGAGTTTGAAATCGCGTAGCGCATTGCTGATGATTTTTTTTCTCGCCATGCTCAAGCTGGCAAAGTCTGCGCTATTCGCCAGATTTTTATAGTGTTGATATAGGTGCAGATTTTGACCTAAAGCGGTCCAAAATTCTGTGAGCTTGACCTGATTTTCATTGAACGCGGCGCGTAACTCTGGCGTATCAACCACAGAATTAAGATGTCCCACAACGCCCCAAGCCCGACCTAATTTTTCTGTCACGTTTTCTAAGGGCGTCACAAAATTATCCCAGTGGATGTCGGCAATCGGCTGCTCAAGTTGAGCGACCACTGTCCGACATTCCGCTAACAAAGTATCGATAGCAGGGGTGACGTGTTCGGGTTTGATCTGATCAAACAGGGACAGGTCATGAAAGTCGAGCAAGGGGTTGTTGGTCATCTTAGTTTCTTTCAGCAGCTTCTATCGTGTTCACTAATAACATGGTAATCGTCATCGGCCCCACGCCACCTGGTACTGGCGTGATGTAGCCTGCGACTTCTTGGACACCAGCGAAATCAACGTCGCCGCACAGCTTACCTTCGTTGTCGCGGTTCATGCCAACGTCTAACACCACCGCGCCTGGCTTGACCATGTCGGCAGTGACGATATTGCGTTTGCCGGTGGCGACCACCAAGATGTCGGCGTTGCGGGTATGTGCGCCCAGATCGCGTGTCTTGGAATTGCAGATGGTGACGGTAGCGCCTGCTTGCAAGAGCAACATAGCTTGTGGCTTACCAACAATATTCGATGCGCCAACCACGACGGCATTCGCACCGCGCACTGGATAGTTGATCGATTCCAACATTTTCATCACGCCATACGGGGTGCAAGGGCGGAACAAAGGCTGACCCGTCATCAAGAGTCCGGCGTTGCTAATATGAAAGCCATCGACGTCTTTGTCGGCAGCGATGGCTTCAATGACTTTATTGGCATTGATATGGGCGGGCAGCGGCAGTTGCACTAGGATGCCGTTGATTTTCGGGTCATTGTTGAGGCGGTCTATATGTGCCAGCAAGGCCGCTTCAGACAGCTCAGCATCATATTTTTCAAGAATGGAATAGAAGCCGCAATCTTCACAGGCTTTGACTTTGTTGCGGACATAGACTTGGGAGGCTGGATTTTCGCCGACCAGTATGACCGCTAAGCCAGGCTGCTTGCCTTGCTTTGTTAAGGCGGCGGCACGCTTGGTGACGTCTTCACGAATTTGCTGGGAAAGTTGGGTGCCGCTGATGAGTTGTGCAGTCATGATGTGTGGACTCAGAAAAAGGGCGAATACGCGGGTGAGCGTCAGAATTCACCAAGATTACAAAAGAGGGGATAGACCGAGATTATAAAGGATGTCGCTCCATATCCAGCCGCTTTGGGTATCGATCGATTACTTCAATTGCGAGAAATTGTGAAAAAAATTGGGAAAGAATTAGGTACTTTTCGCCCAATTGTGTGGAGTTTTTGTTGAAAAGTGCGGCGATTTCAGCTTGAAAGCAAAATGCCAAACGTCAAAATTGGCGACAATGGTAGGTGATTTTGTGAGGCTGCTGGGTGTGTGAAATAGCGTTCCGCCTCTGATGTGTCGTGGAATTTTGCGGCTAGTGTGCGGTAAATAAGAGGCTAATCAGGGGCTCGTGAGAGGCAAATCATGTTCCCTTTTTTTAAGGGAATTGTATGTTGCGCTGCAACCAATATCTCACATTATGAAATCACGTATCGCAATTTGAAATTTAGTAAAAAGCTGTTAGAATCCTTGTATTCCAAATTTGGGACTGTCTTCGTTCGTCATTTTTTTTCGATGGGCGCTTTTGGAGCGACAGCCTGGACTTTGATTGTTTGAAAAAATTAACCCAAATTTAGCTCGAATTGAAGCTTTTTTAGCGAGGAGACTGTATGGCACAGATAGACCAAATTTTGGCGCAAGCCGCGAATGATCCAGATGTGATTGAGACCAGTGAATGGCTTGATGCCTTAGAGTCGGTGATCGATTCCGAAGGCCCAGATCGCGCTCACTATCTGATGGAACGCATGATGGATCTGGCGCGCCGTCGTGGTGCGAATATTCCTTTCTCTAGCAATACCGCTTACGTGAATACGATTCCCGCTGACAAAGGCGCGCATTGCCCCGGCAATCTGGAAATCGAAGAGCGTTTGCGCTCTTATATGCGCTGGAATGCGATGGCGATGGTGGTGAAAGCCAATCGTCTCGATGGTGATCTTGGCGGTCACTTATCTAGTTTTGCCTCGCTGGCGAATATGCTGGGCATAGGTTTTAATCACTTCTGGCATGCGCCGACTGCTGATCATGGCGGCGATTTGTTGTACATCCAAGGTCACTCTTCTCCCGGTATTTATGCGCGTGCCTTCCTAGAAGGTCGTCTCAGTGAAGATCAATTACTGCACTTCCGCCGTGAAGTCGATGGTAAAGGTCTGTCTTCTTACCCGCATCCAAAGCTCATGCCAAGTTTCTGGCAGTTCCCAACCGTGTCCATGGGTCTTGGCCCTCTGATGGCGATTTATCAGGCACGTTTCCTCAAGTATTTGCATGCACGCGGTATCGCCGATACCGAGAAGCGCAAGGTCTGGGCTTTCTGCGGCGATGGTGAAATGGATGAACCAGAATCCATGGGCGCCATCGGCATGGCAGGGCGCGAGAAGTTGAATAACTTGGTGATCGTGGTTAACTGTAATTTGCAGCGTCTGGACGGTCCGGTGCGTGGCAATGGCAAGATCATTCAAGAACTGGAATCTGATTTCCGTGGCGCCGGCTGGAATGTCGTTAAAGTGATCTGGGGTTCGGGCTGGGATGAATTGCTGGCGAAAGACAAAGACGGCGCCTTGCGTAAGATCATGATGGACACCGTCGATGGTGAATATCAGAACTACAAAGCTAAAGACGGTGCCTTCGTACGCGCCAATTTCTTCGGCAAAGACCCACGCACTTTAGCCATGGTGGCGCACATGTCGGATGACGATATCTGGCGTTTGACGCGCGGTGGTCATGATCCGCATAAAATTTATGCTGCATTCAAAGTAGCACAAGAAAGCGTCGATCAACCAACCGTGATTTTAGCCAAGAGTATCAAGGGTTTTGGCTTTGGTAAATCGGGCGAAGCGCGCAATACCGCGCACAATACCAAGAAGCTCGATGATGAAGCCGTGAAGGCCTTGCGCGATCGCTTCCAATTGCCGATTGCCGATGAACATTTGCCGGAAATCCCTTTCTTCAAACCCGCTGACGACACGCCAGAAATGAAGTATCTGCAAGAGCGTCGTGCGGCTTTGGGCGGTTATTTGCCACAGCGTCGCCAACAAGCCGATGAGGCCTTGACAGTGCCGCCTTTGTCGGCGTTCCAGGCGATGTTAGAACCGACTGCAGAAGGTCGTGAAATCTCCACCACGGCTTCCTATGTACGGGTGTTAACAGCCTTATTGCGCGATAGCAGTTTGGGTCAGCGCATCGTGCCTATCATGGTGGATGAATCGCGTACCTTTGGTATGGAAGGCTTGTTCCGTCAAATCGGTATTTTCAGTCAAGTCGGTCAATTATATGAACCGGTCGATAAAGATCAGGTGATGTACTACCGCGAAGATAAAGCCGGTCAGATTTTGCAAGAGGGGATTAACGAAGCCGGTGGTATGAGTTCATGGATCGCTGCGGCGACTTCCTACTCCACGAATAACCGCGTGATGATACCGTTCTACACTTATTACTCCATGTTTGGTTTGCAGCGTATCGGCGATCTGGCATGGGCCGCGGCCGATATGCGCGCCCGTGGTTTCCTGATCGGTGGCACGGCTGGTCGTACCACTTTGAATGGCGAAGGCTTGCAGCATGAAGATGGCCATAGTCATGTAATGGCTTCGACGATTCCGAATTGCGTGCCTTATGATCCAACCTTTGCGCACGAAGTCGCAGTTATCATTCAAGACGGTTTGCGTCGCATGGTTACCAATCAGGAAGACGTGTTCTACTACATCACCGTGATGAACGAAAACTACGCCCATCCCGGTTTGGTAGCAGGGCAAGAAGAAGGCATCATCAAGGGTCTGTATTCCTTCAAGAAAGCGGAAGCACAAACTAAGCATCGTGTGCAGTTATTAGGTTCCGGTACCATCTTGCGCGAAGTGATCGCAGCTGCTGATTTATTGATGAATGACTGGGGCATCGCGGCGGATATCTGGTCGGCACCATCCTTCACACTGTTGGCGCGTGATGGTCAGGACGCAGAGCGTTGGAATATGTTGCACCCAACGGATGCGCCACGCGTTCCTTACATCGCCGAATGTTTGAAAGATACGGCAGGCCCTATCGTGGTTTCAACCGACTACATGCGAACTTATGCCGAGCAAGTGCGCGCTTTCATTCCGAAAGAACGTAGCTATAAAGTTTTGGGTACCGATGGATTTGGTCGTTCCGATAGCCGCGCTAAATTGCGTGAATTCTTTGAAGTGAATCGTTATTTCGTCACCATCGCTGCCTTGAAATCCTTGGCAGACGAAGGCGCGATTTCTGCGTCCGTAGTGGCGCAGGCGATAGAGAAATATGGCATTAATCCGAACAAGCCAAACCCGGTGACTGTGTAATTGAATAAGTAGGGCGGGTGAAACCCGCGCTGCTCAGGTGCTCGATGGTCCGACGGCGCGGGTTTCACCCGCCCTACGAGCGCTTAATTTAATGGTAGTGACCCCAACCCGCCTCCTTGCATAGGAGGGAGTCCATGGAGAATATTATGAGTGCAGTGGAAGTGAAAGTCCCGGATATCGGTGATTTCAAAGAAGTGGAAGTAATTGAATTGATGGTGAAAGTTGGCGACACGATTAAGGTCGATCAATCTTTGATCACAGTGGAATCGGACAAGGCAAGTATGGAGATCCCTTCCAGCCATGCTGGCGTGGTGAAGGAAGTGCGCGTCAAAGTCGGTGATAAAGTCGCTTTGGGTTCATTGCTGGTGATCGTTGAAGCGGGGGAAGCTTCCGCTACGACTGCTGCTCCAGCGCCTGTTGCTGCAACACCAGCGGCGCCGGTGGCAGTTGCGCCAGCGCCAGTAGTGGTTGCTGCGCCAGCCCCAGTTTTAGTCGCTACTGCGCCTGCCGGTAAAGCCCACGCCTCGCCATCCATACGCAAATTCGCGCGCGAGCTCGGTGTGGATCTGAGCAAGGTGGCGGGTACCGCAGCGAAAGGTCGCATCACCCAACAAGACGTGCAGAATTTTGTGAAGGGCATCATGTCCGGCACTAGCGCTGCACCAGTTGGACCAACAACCAATGGCAGTGGTGCAGGGCTCAATCTCTTGCCTTGGCCGTCTTTGGATTTCAGCAAATTTGGTGCGACCGAACTGCAGCCACTTTCTCGCATCAAGAAATTGAGCGGTCCGAATTTGCATCGTAACTGGGTCATGATTCCTCATGTGACTCAATTTGACGAAGCTGACATCAGCGACCTCGAAGAATTCCGTAAATCTTCAAATAATGCGCTCGCTAAATCTGGCGTGAAATTGACGATGTTGGCGTTTGTGATCAAAGCCAGCGTCTCGGCCTTGAAGAAATTCCCCGCCTTTAATTCTTCACTCGATGCTACGGGTGAAAATCTGATTCTGAAACAGTATTACAACATCGGTTTTGCCGCCGATACACCGAATGGTTTGGTAGTGCCAGTGGTGAAAAACGCTGATCAAAAAACACTGTCGCAAATCGCCAATGAAATGGGTGAGTTGTCGGCGCAGGCACGTGATGGCAAGCTAAAACCTGCCGATATGCAAGGTGCGACTTTCACGATTTCTTCTTTGGGGGGTATTGGCGGTACAGGATTTACGCCGATTGTGAATGCGCCTGAAGTGGCGATTTTGGGTCTCTCAAAATCGTCGATGAAGCCGGTTTGGGATGGCAAACAATTCCTGCCACGTTTGATGTTGCCGCTGTCACTGTCTTACGATCACCGTGTGATTGATGGCGCGATGGCGGCGAAATTCACGGCCTATTTGGCGGATGTACTCGCTGATTTGCGTAAGACGATGCTGTAAAAACGTATTTCGTTAGGTATGGACGGGCACAGAATTGTAGGGCGGGTGAAACCCGCGCCGTGCGCCCTTTGAACACCTGAACAGCGCGGGTTTTACCCGCCCTTGTAAGAAGAAAGAAAAAATTGGAGCAACAAGATGAGCACAATAGAAGTCAAAGTCCCGGATATCGGCGATTTTAAAGAAGTCGAAATTATTGAAGTGATGGTGAAAGTCGGCGATACAATTAAGGTCGATCAATCTTTGATCACGGTTGAGTCTGACAAAGCCAGTATGGAAATTCCTTCTAGCCACGCTGGTGTGGTGAAGGAACTCAAGATTAAAGTAGGCGATAAAATTGCCGAGGGCAGTGTATTGTTGGTGGTCGAAGCAGCAGGTGCTGCTGCAGCACCAGTAGCGGCTCCTGCGGCTGCGCCAGCCGCCGCGAGTGCACCTATTGCTGCTGCACCAGCACCAGCCGCATCCGGCTATCAAGGCACAGTCGATATCGAATGCGACATGATGGTCTTGGGCGCAGGCCCCGGTGGTTATTCCGCCGCTTTCCGCTCGGCTGATCTGGGCATGAAAACCGTCTTGGTAGAACGCTTTGCGACTCTGGGTGGCGTTTGCCTGAACGTCGGTTGTATTCCCTCCAAAGCCTTATTGCATGTGGCGGCAGTGATCGATGAAACGGCGAATATGTCGGGGCATGGCGTGACATTTGCCAAGCCGCAGATCGATCTCGATCAATTGCGCGCACACAAAGATGGCGTGATCAAGCAAATGACAGGCGGCTTAGCGGGTATGGCAAAAGCACGTAAAGTGCAGGTGGTGCAAGGCCTGGGACAGTTCCTCAGCCCTTATCATATCGAAGTCGCAGCGGCAGATGGTACGAAGAAAGTTGTGCAGTTCAAGCAGGCGATTATTGCGGCTGGTTCCTCAGTCGTTAAATTGCCTTTCGTTCCTGAAGATCCTCGCATCGTGGATAGCACAGGCGCGTTGGAATTGCGTCAAATTCCTAAGCGCATGCTGGTGATTGGCGGCGGCATCATCGGTCTGGAAATGGCGACCGTTTATTCAACACTGGGCGCTCGTATCGATGTAGTTGAGATGTTGGACGGTCTGATGCAAGGTGCAGATCGCGACATGGTCAAGGTCTGGCAAAAGCATAATGCGCATCGCTTCGACAACATCATGACCAAGACTAAAACGGTAGGCGTGGAAGCACTGCCAGAAGGCATCAAGGTCACATTTGAAGCAGCAGAGGCGGGTGTTGCTGCACCTGCTGCGCAAATCTATGATCTGGTCTTGGTGGCGGTGGGACGCAGTCCTAATGGTAAGAAAATCGCGGCCGACAAAGCGGGTGTACAAGTGACGGATCGCGGCTTCATCAATGTCGATAAACAGATGCGCACCAATGTGCCGCATATCTTCGCGATTGGCGATTTAGTCGGTCAGCCTATGTTGGCACACAAAGCGGTACACGAGGCGCATGTGGCGGCGGAAGCAGCTGCGGGTGAAAAATCCTACTTTGATGCGACGGTGATTCCATCGGTCGCCTATACCGATCCAGAGGTAGCATGGGTGGGCGTGACGGAAGACGAAGCCAAAGCGAAAAACATCGCCATCGAAAAAGGCGTGTTCCCGTGGGCAGCGTCGGGTCGTGCGGTGGCGAATGGTCGTGCTGAAGGCTTCACTAAATTGATCTTTGATGCTGAGACTAAGCGCATTATCGGCGGCGGCATCGTCGGTACCCATGCCGGTGACATGATAGGTGAACTGGCAGTGGCGATAGAGATGGGCGCTGACGCCGTTGATATCGGCAAGACCATCCATCCTCATCCAACCCTAGGTGAGAGCATGGGCATGGCAGCGGAAGTGTATAAGGGCGTTTGTACTGATTTGCCGCCTCAGCGTAAGAAATAGTTTGCTCAGAACTGAGAGTAGGAAAATCCTCCATATTGTCTTTTACGGTATGGGGGATTTTTTACGTCTTAAGTCGAGCTTGAGTGTCGCACGACACTTTTTGCATTGCAGCATTAAACTTTCTTGTGGTAAATATCTGCCTGTACCATACTCAATCAACGAGTTCTTTTTTGAAGACCGTAGTCCTTCTCCGAGCGCTATTTTCATTTGATCCTTGATGATAGTCGATTCGTTTGTTTGAAAAACTCATGCAGAAAGGATGTCGATGTTTCCCCGTATTGAATCTCTCATGTCGATGTTTGTCCGTCTGATGTCGAAGACGCGCTTTCGTTTCATCGTGGAATTAACGATTATTTTTGTGATGGTGTGGGGATGCGGCGCATTGTTGATTTATGCGTTTGAATACGGTTCAAATCCCAAGATTCATAGTCGCTTAGAGGCCGTCTATTATTTGCTGGTCACCATGACCACATCGGGTGACTCAGCCGTGACGCCATTGACGCCTGGCGGACGCATGGTCATGAGTTTTGCACTGATATTGTCAAAACTGTTGACCGCGCTTTTGTGTGCAGTCGCTGCAGCGATGTTGATCGATCATAAATTGAAACTGGAAATGGGGTTGAAAATGCATAAGGTCTCAAATCATATCGTCATTATTGGTTGGAATTTGAAAGGTGCGCAGATCGTCACCAGTTTGCGGAATGACCCCAACTATTCTCGTGAGTCGATTGTGGTGATGGCGGACATTGACCAAAAGCCGATGGAAGACCCTATGTTGTATTTTACGCGTGCGGGCTGCCCGATTCGGGGGGAACCCATCACCCGGGCCGCTCTGCCAGAGGCGAAGATTGTGATTGTTCTCGCCAATTATAGTGAACGACAAAACGCGGATTCTTTGACTGCGGTCAACGTGCTGATGGCGCGCAAGTTAAATCCCGATGCACGTATTGTTGCAGAATTATTGGATCCAACACAGCGTGTGTATCTGGAGTCGGCAGGCGCCGATCTGGTCGTCAGTATTGGTGATGTGGGCGGCTTCTTATTGGCAGAGGCTGTCTTAGGCAGTCCGGAAGCGCAGGCGCTATTGAGTGCGGTTTCGCGTCGCGGTGTGACAGTCGGAGCGCCGGTTAAAACCTAACTCGTTCAGGTGATGAAAAAGCCGCATTCACGCAGCGCTTTTTCGATTTGCCCATTGTTGACCAGGTCTTTTAATTGTGGGAAGACATTACTGATAATGATCGTGGCGTGAGCATCTTTGCTGGCGGCGAAGTGACGTGAATCATTCAAGTTTATTTTGATGCCGGGAATCGGTAGCAAGCGACAGTCATCAAGTTCGATTTCTGCGTTTGGATGTTGATTAAACGGCGCCAATAAGGCGTCACATTCTCCGCTGCTGACCATATATACCATTTGTCGCCAGGTCTTAACGTCGGCGCAGTGTTCTACACCCAAGGCTTGTATTGCCTTCCAGTCCGCGCTCCAGTCGCGGTTAGAGACAAAGCGCAATGGACGCAAATCATCGAGCTGATGACCGCTTAAGCTTTGCAATTTTTCCTGCGTTGTGAACACGCCGACTTCGCTTTCGCCGATGCCGATGATGGCATCAGAAAGCTGGATTTCTTTGGGATAGGGGGTGAGGTCGGACTTCCAGACGGTCGTGGCGAGCGCCGCTATTTTGCCCGCGCGCAGTTGTTCTATTCCAATCGCGTAGCTATCGACGGTGGTTAATTCATAATCGACTTTGGGCTCTAGTCTGAGTAGGGCTTGCAAGAAAAGAGTGAGCTCAACCACATCGCGGCGACTGTGGGGATGATTGAATTCATGGATGTCGGCAATAGGGCGTTGCGACAGAAATAGATGAAAGTCTTTAACAACATCGGCAGGCGCGCCGATTTTGAGGACGTGGCGCGTGTTATCAGGTGCAACCAAGGGAAGTTGCATGGTGATCTGGGTGCCTTGATTGGGGATAGAGCGCAGCTCGATTCTTCCTCCAAACATTTGCGTCACCATACTGTGCACCAGATGCATACCAAGCCCACTTCCCCCTTTTCCTAGTTTGGTGGTAAAAAAAGGCTCAAAGACGCGTTGTATGATCGCTGCGGGAATACCAACGCCATCATCAGAGAAGCAAATTTCAACATGCTCCGGATCTGATAGCCGCGCGGAGATCTGCATTTTTCCTTGTTGTTTCCCGTCGAACGCATGTAGCAGGGCATTGTTGATGAAGTTGATTATGATTTGACTTAAAGGCCCGGGATAGGCATCCATCATGATGTTGTGATCGATATCAAGTTGCAGCTGATGTCCGGTTTTTGAGATAGAGGGCATCATCGCCATCACGGTTTCTTCCATCATGTCATGCAAGCGGAAGTGACGCCTTTGTTCGGAATGCTGGTCAGCGGCAAGTTGCTTGAAACTGCTGATTAACGTCGCCGAGCGCGCCAGATTTTGTTGCAAGATATCGATACCGCATTTGGCATCGACAAGATAATCTCTTAAGGTTTTACGCGTGAAGTTTTGCTCAGTGTTAGCTTCAAATTCACGCAATTTATCTGCCAGTGTGCTG
>JACQDW010000045.1 GCA_016200845.1 Burkholderiales bacterium
CGTATCAAGAGTCCAAGCTTGCTGCGATTTAAAATCAAACTCATCGCAATGAAAATCACCACACCGATGAGCACTGCCAGCAAGCGATATTTTTCAATCACGGCATCACCCAAAAAAATCACACCACGCAAACTCTCAGGCATAGGCAAGGGAATTTGCTCGGCGCCCCAGATCACGCCAACGATTTGTTCGCACATGATCATCGCGCCCATGGTGATCAGGATTTGTTTTAAATGCTGCCCCATCACAGCGCGAATTAACACCTTCTCGCACAAACTACCCAAGAGCGCAGTCATCGTCATCGCAAGCGCAATCGCCAAAGCCAGCACCGCCAGATTGCGCAACAGTGAATCCGCCTCTAGCCAGCCACGCATAGGAAGCAACACCAGACTGGCGGTATACGCCCCCACCGTGATAAACGCACCATGCGCAAAATTCAAGACATCCATCAAGCCAAACACCAGCGTCAAGCCACTCGCCATAATGAACAGCATCATCCCCATCGCGAGGCCAGCAACCGTCAGCGTTAACCAAGTTGGAAAACTGCCGACCGCGGGCAAGGCTGCCAGCGCGAGTGCGGGGATGAGTGTTAGTGGTAGGGATTTTTTGGAGAGAAAATGTGTAGCCATTGTTGTCCTTTTTTGCTCCCCTTTATCGCATGCGGGAGTGGGGCTTTGTCCAAATCTTTATGATCTGTCGTAATGACGCAGGGCGGGTGCAACCCGCGCTGCTTCGGTGCTTGGGCTTCTGGCGGCGCGGGTTTCACCCGCCCTACATTGTGAACTGTCATTGATGCGCAGCGAGCGACAAGCCCAGCAATTTATGCTGTAACTCTTCATCTTCCGCCAAGGCGCACATTCTACCCGTATGCACCACGCGACCATCTTCAAGCACGGCAACGCTGTCGCCAAGCTGGCGTACGAAATTAAAATTTTGTTCGACTAATAGCACACTAGTCTGGCTGTTTTTTAATTCTTGAAATGCGCTGATCATGCTTTGAATAATGGCGGGGGCTAAACCCTTGGTCGGCTCGTCGATTAAGATCAATTGGCGTGGTTCTATCAACGCGCGGGCGATGGACAGCATTTGTTTTTGTCCGCCAGAGAGATGTCCCGCAGGTGTGTTCCAAAATTTTTCCAATGCAGGAAACAGCGCAAAAATCCATTGCAGCCGGGTGCTGTCAAAGCTGGGGCGACGTGCTGCCAGGGTCAGATTTTCTTTGACGCTGAGATCAGAAAAAACGCTCATGTTTTCTGGCACATAGGCGATCTCCGCGTTGGCGATGTCGGCGGTAGCGAGTTGGCTGATTTCTTTTTGATGGAAACGTATGCTGCCCGCGCTGGCTTTCCACAAGCCCATGATGGTGCGCAAAGTCGTGGTTTTTCCAGCGCCATTGCGCCCTAATAAAACCGTCAGCTCACCACGTGGCACGCACAGATCGACGCCTTGCAGAATATGGTATTCACCTATGTGAGTGTGGACACCTTGTAGTTGCAAGATCATGTCTTGCGAGGATGGAGTGGTGGTGGGCATATTAGTGATCCGTTTCTTTTGCGCTAGCACCCAGATAGGCTTCTTGCACCAGTTGCGATGCCATCACGGTCTCAGGGTCACCGTCAGCTAGCAGGCAGCCGTTGTGTAACACCATGACGCGGTCGGCCAATGCGCGCACCACGTCCATTTTGTGTTCGACCAACAGCACTGTGTGTTGCCCCTGCGCTTTGATGTCGTGAATCAGGTCGAGTATCACTGGTACTTCATCGATGCTCATGCCCGCAGTCGGCTCATCAAACATCATCACGGTCGGCTCTAATGCTAATAGCAGCGCCACTTCAAGTTTGCGTTTGTCGCCATGCGATAAGTTGGCGACCAGATCATCTTGCCTTGTTGCGAGCGCCACTCTGTCCAGATAATGCGCCGCCTTTTCTATCCAATCGCGGTGGCTGTTCCAGCGCGAGAATAATTGCAGACGGCGCTGATGTTTTCCCTGCACCGCGAGGCGCACGTTTTCCATCACTGTCAGATGTGGAAACAGATTACTCAATTGAAAAGCGCGGCCTATCCCTCGCTGTGTGCGTTCGGCAGCACCATGACGACTGATGTCTTCGCCCTGTAACAGTACGCGCCCAGAGCTGGCGGCGAGTTGTCCGCTCATCAGATTAAAATAAGTCGTCTTGCCCGCGCCATTCGGCCCGACGATGACAGATAAAGTGCCGGGATAAAACGCCGCCGTCACTTGATTCACCGCAGTATGTCCGCCAAAGGAAATACTGAGTTGTTCGGTGCTTAGTGAGGGCAGTTTAGTGTGAACTGGCTTGCTGGAAGCGGACATTGTGTTCTTCTTCAATTATGAAAGTCTATACTTCGGCATTTCTGTTTAGAATGACTGGATCCTTGTCGGTCTAATCGCTCTGCCGCTTCAGAACCACCCCACTTCTATTAAGTAGGTGATCTCGTAGGGCGGGTGAAACCCGCCGCCAGAATACTAAGCATCTGAGCAGCGCTGGTTTCATCCGCCCTACTATATTGCGTCCCTAAGCCTCAGCCCGCTGGCGGGAGAGGGGACACTTATTTCCACAAAGAGGTGGTTTCATCTAACGCTTATTCTTCACCGGCAAAGGAATCTCATTCGCCGGAATTTCGCGTACCAGTTCGAGTAAATCCCATTCATCTTTTTGATCTTTTTTGATCTTGAACTGATACATGCTTTGCAGCGCCTGATGATCTTCTTTGCGGAAGCTCATTTTGCCTTTGGGCGTGTCGAATTCCATGTTCTCCATGATGCCGATTAGCATTTCAGTGTCTATCGTTTTCTTTTTGTTTGATGACAGGCTGAGT
This sequence comes from Burkholderiales bacterium, assembly GCA_016200845.1. GTDB lineage: Bacteria > Pseudomonadota > Gammaproteobacteria > Burkholderiales > Burkholderiaceae_D > Undibacterium. The sequence goes on from JACQDW010000045.1 coordinate 2,839, forward strand.
AGGGTATTGATCGCTTTGTAGGCGGCGCTGGCAGCAGCAAAACCTCCGGCGGTGAAGAAATCAGGCGGCGTTTTGTAGCGCTTGCGATGTTCGCTGACCAGCCAGTCGTTCATTTTATTTTTGGGGAAATCGTAGTAGTAATAAATCGTGCCCTGCGTGCCGACATACGACTTCCAGAGCTTCATTACCGGCAAAATATTGCCGCCGGGGGCAAGCGCAATCCGAAAGCGTTCAGGACGCAAATCGGCCAGCTTATTCATGGGGCTGGGGCCAGCCCAGACGATTTGCAAAATGCGTGGCTCTGGCTTGTCTTTGAGCGCGTCAAAAATGCGTTGCGCGGAGGCGGTGAAGTCGCTGGTGTTTTGCGCGGCGTATTCTTCGTGGACGACTTTGACGGGTGCTTTGTTGTTCGCCGTTGCCATAGCAATCGCTTCCTTGGCGGCTTTCACGCCATCACGCCCGAATGCGTAATCTTGCGCCAGAAAAGCGATACTGCCGCCTGACTTTAAGGTGGACGCGGCGGCGATGGCATCTTGCATAGAGCTGCGGCTGGTGCGGAAGATATAGCGATTCCATTTGTCGCCCGTGATAGCGTCCGCCACGGCGGGTTCCACGATGAGTATTTTTTTGTATTCTTCGGCGACTGGCAACATGGCAAGCGCCGAGCCTGAAGAACTGGTGCCGACTGCCAGATCAACTTTGTCGTCGCCATAGGCTTCGGCCAGCAAGCTGCGCCCCATGTCGGGTTTGCTTTGGTCATCCTTGACGATGACTTTGATCTTGCGTCCGTCGATTTCCATTTTGCCGTTGGTCAGGTATTCCAGTCCCAACATGAATCCGGTTTCGGTTTCTTTGGCATAAGCTTCCAAAGCCCCAGTCTTGCCCGCGATCAGGGCGATCTTGATGTCTTGTGCTTGCGCGCTGTGAAAGCAAGTCAGCGCTGAGACTAAGAGTGTCGACATTATCAGGCTGTTGCGACGAAATTGATTTGTTGATTGCATAGCGATCCTCGAATTTAAAACCTAAGTTCAGTCTCATTGATAAACCTGAGCAGCGCGCTCTGCGCAGCCACCTCCGTCATCATCGGCGCATGTCCTACACCCGGCACCTCGGCATAACGCAGCGTCGGTGCCATCGCACGCATCGTGTCGGCTTGTTCTGCTTCCATCAAGTCGGATGTTTCACCCCGGATCAAAAGACAAGGTCTAGCTTTGCTCAGTCGGCGAAACGCCCAACGCAGCAGCCATGAAGTCGGTTTTAGTTTGCCGGTCTTGATGGCAATCGCGATCTTGGGATCATACTGCAAGACCCATTGCTCTTGCGCGTTTTTGACAAAGGCGCGGCGTGCCCATTTGTCCCATTCTGCAGCGGTGTTGTTGGGGAAGGCGATTTCGTTAATGCGCTGGATATAGGCACACGCCTCGTTCCAGCTTGCGAACTGCTCATTGCCACCGGCATATGAGGCGATGCGTTGCAAACCGCGTGGTGACAGATAAGGGCCGACATCATTTAACACGGCCGCCGCAATCAGACTAGATTTGCGCAAAGCCAGCGTCATGGTGATCAACCCGCCCATCGAGGTGCCAATAAAAATCGCGCAGGAAATCTGCAAGGTCTTTGCCAATTGCACGATGTCGCCCGCATACACCCAGGGATGATAATGTGCGCTCACCGTGTCGTGCGCAGAGCGCCCGCGGCCACGCACGTCGACCGCAATCACGCGATGTCCTTGTTGCGCCAAGAGTGGTGCCAGCTCATCAAAGTCGCCAGAATTGCGCGTCAAGCCGTGGATGCAGATGATGGGCAATTTTTCCGCTGTGCCGCGACTTGCATAATCACGCGCATACAAGCGTAAGCCATCTGTGCTGGTGTAAAACACGTCAGTAAAATCGTTCGCGTTAGTCACGATAATTAACCCAAAAAAGTGGCGAGTAGCGTATTGGAAGAGGAGGTAAAAATGCGGTCATATCGCTAGGGAGTTTGTGATATGACCGCAAAAAATCTCTAAAGAGGAGCGTGGCCGGAGACAGTGCAGCCACCCGCTTTAGAAATCAAGAAAACAAAAAAATCAGAATCGATAATCCATGCTCAGACTATATGTGCGGGGTGCGCCATAGAAGGCGGTGACGCTGCCTTCACCCAGAGTTGGAAAGTTATAGCCTGCCACTTTGTAGCGCGTATCCCCCAGATTTTTTCCATGCAAGCCAAGGCGCAAACGCTTGTCTGCGCGTGTCCACACCAAGCTGGTGTCGTACAGGCGATAGCTATCTTGATCCAGCAAAGGCGTCGGTGTTTCAAACTGATAGGTCTTGCCACGGAATGCCACGCTGCCCGACAAAGATAAAGTGCCAGACGCGCCCATCACAGGCAGTGACCAGTCGTAATTGGCACGCAGATTGGAGCTTTGACGTGGCGTGTTTTGGAACACACGGACAGCAGTGACATCCAGATTGCCAGCACCTATGTAGCGTGTGTATTTGGCGTCGATATAGCTGAACATCGCCGACAGATAAAACGCATCGGTGAAGCGTGCGGTCGCTTCCAGTTCGACGCCATTGATACGCGCCTTGCCAGCATTGGTCGTGACACCGGCAAAGCTATCGTCTTTGCCATCGCCATTGGTATCGATCGCAACCGAGCCGGGGATTTGTACATCGTTATAATCGCTATGGAAAAAAGCCAGATTGCTGAGCAAGCGTCCCTGATCAAATTGTGATTTCAAACCGAGTTCCATCGTCTTGATTTTCTCTGGCAAGAATCCTTGTTTAGCCTTATCGACAGTGAGCTTGGTGCCCACCAGATTTAAGCGCGGATCAAAGCCGCCGCCTTTAAACCCTTCTGTCCACGATGCATATAAGTTTTGATCTGCCGAGACTTTCCAGCTTGCCGAGATTCTTGGCGTGAATTTTTTATCTTCTCTATGTAAATCGGCCTTGCTTAAATTGGTATCGGTGCGGAACAAAGTCGCGCCAGCATTGCCCATGCCGGGCGAGCCTGCCGTGCCCAGATAAATCTGACGCAAGATACTCGCCTCGCGCTTGTCAACGGTGTAACGTCCACCAATCGCCATGCTCAGCTCCGGGCTGATATCAAAACTCGCATCAGCAAACGCCGCCCATCCCTTGGTATCGATATCGCCCTCGGTGAAAGTCGAGGTGCCCAGCAAACGCACATCAAATTTATCGTAAGCGTTGGCGTTGATGTAATAGACACCAGCAATGCCTTGTACCGATTTGCCGGTGTAAGTGAGTTGGAATTCCTGACTCATTTGCTTGTTTTTATACAGCGCTGGTACATCAAAATTCACCATGTTCAGCGAGTCAAAATCGATAGGTGCATACGAGGTATCATGACGCGACGCAGTCACTGATTTAAACATCAAATCGGCAGCCATCTGATATTCAACTAGGGCCGATACTCCCGATTGCGTCACTTGCTGCGCATGTCCCAGAGCCTGATTCAGATTGGCGCGGGTGTCATACACATTGTCCAACACCGGCGCACCGCTGGTTTTTCCTACCGTCAGACGATGGCCATGCTTGGGATTGGAGTCGTCTTGATTGCTGTCAGCGGACAGGCGGATAAACAGATTTTGGCTAGGAATAAATTCGGCGCTCAAGCGTGCGGCAGTCACATCTTTGTTGTAGTTATCTTCGCCTGTGGTGAGATTTTTGCCATAGCCATTACGCTTAAATTTAGCAATCGTACCGCCAAGGCGCACGCTCTCCGACACCGGCAAGCTGCTGGTCAACACCGCATCCATTTGTCCATAGCTACCCACGCTGGTCTTGAGACGCGTGTCTTCTTTCGGCCCCATTTTGCGCGTGATGTATTTCACCGCGCCACCGATGGTATTGCGTCCATACAGAGTCCCCTGCGGGCCACGCAACACTTCGATACGCTCCACATCATAAATCTCTGCCACCGAACCCTGAGGCCGCGCCAGATAAATATCGTCCAGATAAATCCCCACGCCCGATTCAAAACCTGCCAAAGGATCTTGCTGACCCACGCCGCGCATAAATGAAGTCAAGGTCGAATTGGTACCCCGCGAAGCACTCAAGGTCGTGCTAGGCAAACTCAAGGCCAGGCCCGTGATATCGGCCACGCCACTCTTAGAAATCTGATCCGCGCTATACGCTGTCACCGACACTGGCACATCCTGCAAAGTCTCCTCACGCCGCCGCGCACTGACCACCACCTTGGTCACCTCCACTTTGTCCTGAGGCTCGGCTGTGTGAGATGTCGTGGTATCGGCAAATGCCAAACCGGCGCTGCTGCCATAGATAGCAAAAAGAGCGGCAACTGACTTGCGTAATAGGGTGCGCTGATGTTGAGAGTTCGAACTGGTTAGCATGTGTATCTCCAATTATTTTGTTTATTTTTTTTCGATCAAACTCATCTAATTCAGCAGGCAGTTTCATCGAATTCCAAGATGCCGATCAAAGCATGGGAGCGAGTGTCTCCCAATTACAAAATGGAAGAAAGTCCAGAAGTCGCCCACCCATTGTGCATGAATGCACATGGGGAGCAGTTTGTTGGTGCTGGGGTATTTTTTAGGAAGTAAAAAAGCGCACTTCTCCCTTCTCCCGCAAGCGGCGGGTTTCAAATTTAGGGTCGGGGATGAGGGGGGCTCAGTCGCGAACAACGATATAAAACGACTAAAAAAGCAAGCCCTAAAAACCACAACCCACCCAAACCCACCCCAAGCAATGTGCTTTGGTGCACAATCGATCTATCGCAATTCACCACAGCAAAAAAGCAAATGAGCAACCCTCTCCCAGAATGGACAGACCTGCGCTTTTTCCTGGAACTGGCACGTGCTGGCACGCTGTCCGCCGCCTCACGTCGACTCGCCGTTGAGCACACCACCGTCGCTCGTCGCATCGACCGACTAGAAGAGCAACTAAATACCACGCTTTTTGACCGCAGCCGCGAAGGCTATCAGCTCACAGAAATGGGGCAAGCGCTGCTACCCCACGCCGAAGCCATGGAAAGCGCACTCACTGCCGCCAAAGATGAACTCACTGGTGCGCAAGTCTCAGTGCGTGGCTTAGTACGGGTCGGCGTGCCCGAAATCTTCGGCTCGCGCATAGTCGCCCCCGCGCTCGCCCAATTGCTCAAAGTCCATCCCGAGCTCAATATCGATCTTCTTCTACTACCGCGTTTCGCCAACCTCGCCAACCGCGAAGCCGACCTCGGCATCACGCTAGACCCCCCCAACACCGGACGCTATGTCGTCACCCGCCTCGCCAGTTTTCGCATGTATGTGTACGGCGCGCCTAGCTACCTGAGCCAACATCCAGTCATCCAACAACACGCCGATTTGCAGCAACACGATTTCGTCGATTATGTGCAAGACAGGCTAGCCAGCAGCGGTCTCAATTACATGAACGAGCTAGGCTTCACACCACGTCGCCGCCTCTGCTGCACCAGCATGGCAGCTCAATGCGAAGCCGCCGCTCAAGGCCTGGGCCTGATCTTCGCGCCACCCTACGCCGTCCCCGACGACGGCAGACTCGTCCCCGTCCTGCACCACAGCTTCTACGCAGAACGCAACTTCTGCCTGGCCGCCCCCAGCGACCTCTACCGCCTGCGCCGCGTCCGCACCGTATGGAATTTCCTGCGCGAACTGGCGGATAGTCATCCTAGGATGTTTGCGTTGGAGTGATTAAATTTGTTTAGTCATTGATGTCATTTGAATTCACAGTAGCTAGGGTAAGCTTGGTAAAATGAAAATTATTCTTCCAGACTTGGAATTAATTACTCGGGATTTGTATGATGACTGAAACATCGCAGGCTACAACAGCACTTCAAAAGAAGCGTGTCATTTTGGCGCTCATTGCAGGTGTTACGTATGGGTTGCTCTTACGGGTCGGCTTTGAAGCAAGCTTATTCAACAAATATCTGCAAATTGTTTCAAATGCTTTCCTTATTGTGGCTCCCTTCAGTGTTGGCGCAGTGTCAGTATTAATTGGCGCAGGCAATAGAAAGATCACTGGAGGGCAAGTAATTTCACTGTCTGTGAGTGCTATGGCATTTTTTCTCCTTGCCATGTTTCTGTGCTTGCTGGAAGGATTGATTTGCCTTGTCCTAGTCGCACCTGTTTTTTTCATCGCAGCATTATTTGGCGGCTTACTTGGTGGATGGATTCATAATCATTTTCGAGTCTCCAAAGCTACACTGTCATCGTTCGTTTTTCTACCTTTGTTGTTAGGTCCACTCGAGGCAAATTTACCATCGCAACAGAGTGAACAAACCGTCCGAACAACAATACAAATTCAGGCGAGTCCAAGCGAAGTATTTGAGCATCTTGTGAACGCAAAAAATATTTCATCGGATGAACTTGGATTTTCGTTTGTTCACCTTATTGGACTTCCTAAGCCAACAGAGGCAAGTATGAATGGAAGTGGAGATGGCGCTGTCCGAACTTCTTATTGGGAGAAAAATGTCAGCTTCCAAGAGGTGATCACAAAATGGGAAAAACCACACGCTTTGCACTACCAATTTCAAATCCCAGCAGGGTCAATTCCAAGGGATGCGCTAGATCGCCATGTTGAAATGGGCGGCGAGTATTTTACAGTTCTTGATGGAGGCTATGATCTCGTTGCAAAAAATGGCGGAACAGAACTCACACTGAGCACACGATTTCAAAATAAATCTCAATTAAAAACATACGGTGATCTGTGGGGCAGAATGGTTTTGGCTGATTTTCATCGATCCATCCTTGGGTTGATGAAAAATCGTGCTGAGGGACCACAGAAATAATGCTTCACTAGACGATCAATATTTAAAAAATGAAACCACACATCAGCTTCCTACGCGGCATCAATGTCGGTGGAAAAAATATCTTACCGATGAAATCTCTTAGCGCTCTGTTTGAACAATGCGGAGCTAGCCAAGTTGTGACCTATATCCAAAGCGGAAACGTGGTGTTTGCATTGGACGATGCCTTGCAATTACCAACGGTGGAAGCTGCGGTCGTCGCGCAAATTCAAAGTCAGTTCGGGTTTGCGCCTGCGATGTTGTCCTTTTCGTTAGCGGAGCTAGAACATGCTATCGATCACAGTCCGTATGATGCAGAACAGTGCGATCCTGCGACCCTGCATTACGGATTTTTAGCGCAACAGCCTGACGCACACGATCTCGAAAAAATGCACAGCTTGCGTAAAGACAGCGAGCAATTTGAGTTAAGCGACAGAGTGTTTTACTTATCTGCGCCAGAAGGCATAGGCAGATCAAAATTGGCGGCTTCAGCGGAACGTTGTATCGGTGTGGCGATGACGATGCGGAATTTTAAGACGGTGATGCGGGTGAGGGAGATAGCGCGAGGTCTTTTGTGATTTTTTGTAGGGCGGGTTGCAACCCGCCGTTCAAGGATTCAGGTTTGGTTGACCTTCGGATTTGCGTTTGCTGTTGATTTGCGGTCTGTTGGCCGGGGGCGGCCCGGCAGCCGCTCACTTTTCTTGTCCCGCCAAGAAAAGTAAGCAAAAGAACGCGGCCGCACTTCGTCGCCCTTCGGGTGCCCAATGCTGCAAAACAAAAAATGGGAAAGCGTTGAAACTCGCCTTCGGCTCAAACAGCAACGCTTTCTTTATCCATTTTCTGTTTCGCATCATTGGCGACGCAGAAGCGGATGAAGGTCAACTTCAAAACCAAAAACAAAACCAAAAACAAAACCAAAAACAAAACCAAAAACAAAACCAAAACCAAAAACAAAACCAAAAACAAAACCAAAACCAAAAACAAAACCAAAAACAAAACCAAAAACAAAACCAAAACCAAAAACAAAACCAAAAACAAAACCAAA
>JACQDW010000059.1 GCA_016200845.1 Burkholderiales bacterium
CGCTCGTCATCCAATTTGACTCCGTACCTGTTGGTATGACCACCAAAGGAATATGGCTAAAGATAGGAGAACGTCCACGAACAGCAACATCAGGTATATTCTGACAATCCTGAATGAAGCTCTTGAGAGTGTTCGTCACGATCTGTGACAATGCACTCCGTGCCTTTTGTTCCTGGTCAATCAAGAACTTAACTGTTTCGTTTCGTACCCGAACGCTACTAGACTCAAACAAACGCTTTGGATCAGCAACCTTCGCTGTAATTGCGGTACCAAGTACCAAGGTCCAATTAGCATAATCATTAAGGGGAAAATATTGCACTAGTAGTCGCTTAAGCGTGATCATCGGATCTTCGTCGGCGTGACTGAAGAGATAAGGCCCTTGGGGGCCGTGGAAAAAAAATTCGGGGACGAGAAAAATATTATTCACGTTCCCAACACTTTCATTTACAGGTAATTGTGCTCTGGCCGTATCTATCGCATTTTTCAAGATACAGACTCGCATTTCGAGATCTCGTTCGACCGACACGTTTCCTAGGTAATCACCGCCACCCAAGCCGTCACGCAATTGCGCTGGAAAAGTCGAAATAGCGTACCCTATAAATCTCACTGCTGAATTTTGATCGTCATTCATTTTTTCCATAATTCACTCGACCTATTGCAGTGCTACTAGCACAAGCAAAGGAAATTATTTTCTAGTTTGAACCCAGACTATCCGCTTCAAATAATGCCCGATATTTGGGGTCTACTCTGATGCCATCAAAAATCGGGAGTCGAACATCAATTGGCATGCCCATTCTTCTTATTGTTAGAAGTTGTTGGACGGCCAGTTCTCGCTGACCCAACATTTCATAAACTTGTGCAAGTTTTACTAAGCTACTATCATTGATCAACTCTTTCATCTTAAGCCGACTCATCAATTCCAAAGCGCCATTACGGTCGTCCAATCTGATCAAAATATGCACCAAATTCAACACCAAATAAGGGTCATCTGGCGAACGCCTCAAACGAATATCCAACAAGGATCTAGCTCTATCAAAAGCCAGTTTCGCGTCGACCTTCCGGCTCTTGGTCCACATTAAAGATTCAGCATAGTTCAACCACCTGAGATAACTTCCCGCGACACCAAAGGCTGGGGACACAGCTTTTTCATAGGCATCTGCTGCTTCCTCATATTTCCCTTGATATTGATGAATGTCGCCCAAAGTACTATACAGATTTGGGCTCGGGAAGACCTCTAAGCCCCGCTGCACATATTGCAAAGCCTCAATATCCTTCCTTTGCTCTACTAAACCCTGAGCCATCAAAGCATAAGCTAATCCCCCCTCAGGTTGACGCTCAAGGCTCTTTTTAAGAACAAGCTCAGACTCAGCAAATCTACCTCCAGCAAGAAAAATGCCAGCCGACAGATCAAGCATAACCCTATCTTTAGGAAAAATTTTTGCGCCCTCCTCTGCAAATTGAATCGCTGCATCCTGCTGCCCTAGCTCTAACAGGATGCTCATCTTTACATGCCATCCCAAAATACCTTTGGGTGCTAATTCGATACTTCTTTCTGCTGCAGCCAAAGCGTTTTTTAATTCGTGGTGCCACTGCAGCAATCGCGCATTCACAACTTGTGTCATCGCGAGATTTGGGTTCAACAACAAAGCTTGCTGTGTACTAGCTTTTGCTTTCTGCATCCAAACTTCATCACGCTGGTTAGATTGATAGCGCTGAAAATAAATGTAGGCCATAGCTGCCACCGCTTCGGCATTCTCAGGATCATGTTCCAACACTGTTGCAAAGTGCTCACTCGCGCCATTCAAATACTTTGGTAAGGTTAGTTGAGCATATTGCTCCAAAAGATTCATCCCCCGCTCCATCTCCCGCGACTCCGAATACGGCGTCAAGGCCTTCACCACTTGCGGCCAATACGGTTTGAATTGCAAGCTAAGCCCTGCTAACAATACGACGGCCAAGAGCGCTGCGCTGAGTTTGTAGAACTTTTGGCGGCGCTCTGCTTTTGCTAGTTGTGCTTGCAAGGCCGCTAGGCTTAAGGAGCCTACGCTGCCAGAATAGGGGTCGTTGGCGCGTAGGGCGCGGCATGCTTCTACGATTTGCGCGCAAGTGAGGCGTTGTTCAGGCACGCGCTTGCACATGTCCAACATCAGCTTACGCACGGGGGGTGTTAGCTTGGCGTTCCACGGCCATTGTTCGGGGTCGGATTGCACTAGTGATGCGACCATGGCTAAGCCCTGCAAATGGGCGAATGGCAGGCTGCCATTGAGCATCTCGTACAACAAACAGCCAAGGGCATAGACGTCGGCAGCCGGGCTGGCGGGGGCGTTGGCGAAGCGCTCTGGAGCCAGATAAGCGATACCGCCGCGCGCATCAATTTGCTCGAGCGAGCCCAGCATATAGCTCGCGCTGCTGCTCACAAAACCGCAATTAAGTATGCGTATTTTGCCGGATTGATCGACGATGAATTGGCTTGCTTGAATATCGCCATGCACCAAACCCGCTTGGTGCGCTTCAGAGAGCGCGGCGGCGACCTGGGCGATGTGATCGAGACTTCTTTTTTCAACGCTGGCATGGCTCGCTATCCACTGGGCGAGGCTGGTGCCATTCACCGCTTCGGTGACGATCAGCAAGCTATCGCCCGCTTCTTCCAGCGCATGAATTTTGGCGAAGGCGGCATGCTTGAGTGATGCAGCCAAACGCGCTTGTTGAATCACCTGCTCTCCTGCCACACCCAGATGTTGAATCTGGCGAATCACCACCGGACGGTGAAGTTGTTTGTCCCACGCTTCTAACACTTGCCCAGTGTGATCCATGGACAAACGCGAACGAATTTCATACTGCTTTAATGCAGTGATAATCTCGGGCGCGAGATCAAAGCTGGCGGTTGAATGAGTGAGAGGGAGATTCATACGCAAACTATTATTATTGTAAGAAATTGCATAAGCGGACGCTGAACTAGATTTGACTAATCTTATTTTTAATCAATTTTTAACTCTACCACTAAAATACCAAATTAATAGCAAATTCGTGGACTGATTTACACGTTACCGTAAAAATTTTACGGGTATTATTTTTAAGTTACGTGTAAAAAAATCCAGAACTTACGCAAAACAGACGCTGGCGTTGTTGTGTTCGCCTCGCCGTGCAATTGCACTGTCTTCGGCTCCACCCTTGCAGGGCGCACTTAGCCTTGCAAGGCTAAGTTGTTAAGCGAGCAGGCAACATGTTGCCTGAATTCCTCGCTACACCCTAGCCAGCGCAATTTTGCGTAAGTCCGGAAACCATGCTCTGCCATGTTATGGCAGTCAAAAAAGCTGCGCAATAAAAAAGCAAGCGCCGGGCTTTGCTATAATCCACCTCTTTTCAGCCGCAGCAGGTGCCAAGCACGATGCGCGACTGCCATACCAGACAATTCATACCAGCGTCCCAACCATGCCTTCTTCCGCCACACCTTACGTCAATATTTCTGCCTATAAGTTCATCAGCTTTGATGACACCGCCGAAAAGCGCCCACAATTTCTCGCCAAGTGCCAGGAGCTTAATCTCAAAGGCACGGTACTCTTGACACCAGAAGGCATCAATATGTTCCTCGCTGGCTTGCGTCATGAGATCGATGCTTATATGGATTGGCTGCATAGCGATGCGCGCTTTGCCGATATCGTGGCAAAAGAGAGTTTTTCTGATCGTCAGCCCTTCACTAAATTATTAATCAAGCTCAAAGCCGAAATCATCACCATGCGCATGCCATTGATTAAGCCTGAAGAGGGGCGCGCTCCTGCGGTGGAGGCCAAGACTTTGAAGCGCTGGTTAGATCAGGGACACGACGACAATGGCAAGCCGGTCGTGATGGTCGATACGCGCAATGATTATGAAGTCGACGTCGGCAGTTTTGATGACACTATCGATTATCGCATCGCCAAATTCACAGAATTCCCCGCCATCATCGAAGCACATCGCGAAGAACTCAAAGACAAAACCGTGGTCACTTTTTGCACTGGCGGCATACGCTGCGAAAAAGCCGCCATCCACATGCAAAACGTCGGCTATGACAATGTGTATCAACTCGAAGGCGGCATCTTAAAATACTTTGAAGAAGTCGGCGGCGCACATTATCACGGCGATTGTTTTGTGTTCGATTATCGCACCGCTCTCAACCCACAACTCGAAGCCACCGATACCACACAATGCTACGCCTGCCGCGCCGTGGTCACACCGCGCGAGCAGATTTCACCGTGGTACGTCCCGGGCAAATCCTGCCCGCATTGCCAAAAACAGCAACGCGAAGATGCTCCGCAAAATAGTTTGAATTCAAACGCTTGATCTGAAAGTTGTGAAGTGAGGTAGTAGCATATCAAGCGACTTTTCTTGGCACATGCTGCGACTTCGCCTTTTTCGATTGCCTGTCTGTACCCGCTTCTGATGTAGTGCCGCCCGTTGTTCACGATAAATCACATGACGAGGATACGATGGGCAATTCACATCAAGGCGACATCAATCGCAAACAAAACACATCAGCGCTAGCCAGACCGCTTGCGATATCAAAAAATTTTCTATTTCTTCCCGTACTCATCGCCATCAGCCTGCTAATTTTTAGCCAGGCTAGTCTGGCGCATACACCGCCCGCCACAAGCAACACGTCCGCCGACACCGATTGTCCTTCTTGTGGGGTTTCGCGCGCATCGGAAGCCTTATCGACCGCTGGCAACACGGTTATTCAAGGTTCACTCATGGGCATCACAGCCTCTGGCAGCTTCGTCATAGAAAGCGTCAAAGCAAGCGCATCTGGCGTCGTCGTGGTGTTACACGCCAGTGCCGATGCCGCCAGCGTCACACTCCAATTATCCGGCGAAGTGCTGCAACATGCCGTCCTTGTCAGCGGCACCGTAATCGAAGTCAGCGCGGTGAGCACCGGACATCTTTTAATCTCAGCGGGCAAAGTCATCGCTTTTATCCCTAACGAGCTGGGCAAAGCCTTGCTTCATCACGAGAAAATAAAATGAAGCGCTTTCATTTTGGCGCGCTAGTTCTAGTGCTGGCAACGACGTTCGTCCACGCCGGACAAACTTGCGAACAACGCAGTCCCGACCCCAAGCATGTCATGCAAGGTTTTGAATTGGCGCAACAAGTCAAGCAAGCCCTCGATCAATCAAAGTCAGAGCTCGCTATCATCGCCCGCAACGGGCAAGATCTCACGCAATATCACCTCCGTTATTCTCATATGGGGCTGGTACGCAAAGACGCCGATGGACGCTGGATGATCGTGCACGAACTCAATCAATGCGGCACCGCAGAGTCTGCACTTTTTAAACAGGGACTCGCCAATTTTTTTCTGGATGATCCCTTTCGCTACGAGGCCTTGGTGTTAATCCCTTCTGCCGAACTTCAGCAAAAAATTCTCGCAAAGCTCGATTCCGACACCATCAAACAATTACACGAAGCGCATTACAACATGCTCGCTTTTCCTTACTCTCAGCGCTACCAAAATTCTAACCAGTGGGCCTTAGAAGTCATCGCTGCCGCACTAGCGCAAGACACAGTGATCGACACCCGCGAACAAGCGCAAGCCTGGCTCAAGATTGCAGGCTATCAAGCGACCACACTGGAGATTCCCATGATGACTCGACTAGGCGCACGCCTGTTCCGCGCCAATGTCGCATTCGATGATCATCCTATGGGAAGGCGCATGTCCGGGCACATAGACACCGTCACGGTAGATTCAGTCGAACAATTCCTCAAAAAGCGCGATCCGCAAATGCAGCAATGGCTCATTACTTTGCCAAGCTCCACGGCAGACAGATAGTGACAAGCGATTTTTTTTGATAGACTCATCTCTTCTTCGTTCACATCCTGTCGTCATGTCTTCTTATCGCGGACGCTTTGCCCCTTCGCCCACCGGCCCATTACATTTAGGTTCGCTGGTCGCTGCGATGGCGAGCTATCTCGATGCGCGTGTGCATCAAGGGCAATGGCTGGTTCGCATCGAAGACTTGGATTTTGATCGCAATGTACAGGGTGCCGATACCGCGATTCTGCATACTCTGCAACGATGTGGCATGCATTGGGATGAGGACATCGTCTGGCAAAGCCAACGCACAGAGTTCTATCAAACAGCCTTGCAGACTTTAGCTACACACGTATTCCCATGTGGCTGTTCACGCAAAGAAATCGCCGACTCCCGTGTGCGCGCCGGGCTGCAGGATCAACAAATTTACCCAGGCACTTGTCGCCATGGACTGGCATCGGGAAAGCCAGCGCGCTCTTACCGTTTGCGCGTGCCCGATGGTGACGCTGCAGTATTTGAATTTGAAGATCGTTTCCTAGGCAGGCAAATTCAAAACTTAGCCACAGAAGTCGGCGATTTCGTGCTCAAACGTGCCGATGGATTCTGGGCGTATCAACTCGCCGTCGTGGTGGACGACGCCTTGCAAGACATCACCCACATCGTGCGTGGCAGCGATCTGCTGGACTCCACCGCAAGGCAGATTTATTTGCAAAAATTATTAGGACTCCCTGCCCCCGCTTACCTGCACCTGCCCGTAGTACTCAGCACCAACGGCGAAAAATTATCCAAGCAAACTGGCGCTGTCGGCTTTGACTGGGGCGACAATGACTTACTTAAAGAAGCCTTGCTCCCCGCTGCCGATTTTTTAGAATTACACCTCGCCCGACACCCCATCGACATTCCAGATTTTTGGAACCTGGCCAGCGAAATGTGGCAGCATAAATTAAGCGAAAAAAAAGGCCATGACATTTCATGACCTCTTCTTTTCAGTGTTTTCTGAGTAGCGATTAGCTCTTCACAAATCCACCCAACAAAGCAGCACGTCGCTGCGGCTTCGTGGTCTCCGCTTTACCCGCGAGCATGGGCTTACTTGGCGCTGGGCTAGCGCTAGGCTCATATGGTTTCAAGAACCAAGGATCGACCTTCTCCCGCTGTCCAGAATAAGGGCGAGCTGCGGAGCGATCCTGGCGCTCTGGTCTCGCACCACGCTCAGCAAAAGACGGCGCTTTACGCTCGCTATGCAAAGACGTCGCAACAAAACCAGCCAATTGCAAACGCACGATTTTTTGTTTGATCAGTTTTTCGATATCGACCAGCAAGCGCTCATCTTTATCGGTGTGTAAAGAAATCGCATCGCCCTTGGCGCCAGCACGTCCAGTACGACCAATGCGATGCACATAGTCTTCAGCGTTATACGGCAAATCAAAGTTAATCACGCAAGGCATTTCAGAAATATCCAAGCCTCGTGCAGCCACATCGGTCGCCACTAAAATCTCCACTTCACCGCGCTTAAATGCGTCCAAAGCCGCCATTCGTTCTTGCTGCGATTTGTCGCCATGAATCGCCGACGCCTTCAACCCTTGCTTGACCAAATGCACTGCCAGACGCGATGCGCCCATCTTGGTATTGGAAAACACGATCACTTGTTTGAGACCACGTTCGCGAATAATGAACGACACCGCATCGCGCTTTTCGTCTTCGCCGACTTTGTACAAAACCTGCGTCACGTTTTCAGCGGTGGCATTGCTGCGCGCCACTTCTATCGTCACCGGATTATTCAAAAAGCTGGCGGATAATTTTTTAATCTCAGGTGAAAAAGTCGCCGAGAACATCAGGTTTTGACGTTGCTTAGGCAAGAGATTGATGATGCGCTGCAGATCAGGCAAAAAGCCCATATCGAGCATGCGATCAGCCTCATCCATAATCAAAATCTGGGTCTGCGATAAATTGATGGTCTTTTGCTGAACGTGATCCAACAAACGTCCCGGCGTCGCAATCACGATCTCAACACCACCACGTAATGCCGTGGTTTGCGGCGCCATATCAACGCCACCAAACACCACCGTCGCCCGCAAATGGGTATGACGCGAATACGCCTTCACATTGTCGGCCACCTGATCAGCCAATTCACGCGTTGGCGTCAAAATCAAAGCCCGCACAGGATGCCGCGCAGGCGACGCACTATTATTCGCATGCGCCATCAACAACTGAATAATCGGCAGCGAAAAACCCGCTGTCTTACCAGTCCCGGTTTGCGCTGCCCCCATCACATCGCGCCCTTGCAATACAACAGGAATCGCCTGCGCCTGAATCGGCGTCGGATGCACATAGCCTTGGTCATTTAGCGCGCGCAAAATTTCAGGCGCAAGTCCAAACGAATCAAAACGGAGAGTTTCAGCATTGGGCAGAGCGCTGGTCTCTGCATCAGCCGTGTTTAACGGGGTAGTGGTCATGGTGATCTTAAGTGCCTCCCGTGGATCTAACACGGCATCGAATCGGGATTGATGTTGCGTCAGCAAAAGTAAAGGCGAAGGTGAATTTCAATTGTCGCGCATTATAGCACTATGCATGCCCATATCCCTGTTTCGAGCGCAGTAGGCGAGCAAATTTGCTTAAATTTTGAGCGATGCAAAAATACCTAGCAATAAAAAAAGGGACTGCAAATAAATGCTGTCCCTTTTTCAATTTCAATATACCGTCATTAATCATCATTGCCCCGTAAAAATAAAAAAAAATTTGACCTTCCACACCCTCAATAAACTGCATTAACCGTCTATATTCTGGACAAAAAATGGACAGCAACTAATGCCCATTTAAATCCAATAGATCACCAAACATTTTCAGTACTTCATTACTATTTTCGAGAAGCTTGAACGGTCGCCAGTGGCAAGAATAGAGTGCGCGGCGAATTGGGAAGCGCGATAAAGCCATGATGCAGGTAGAAAGCCGCCGCTAATTCGTCCTTTGCATCCACCACCAAAGCATAGGCGGCAATTTCCGAGCTTACTGCACGGTCAAGCGCATCAGCCAAAAGCGCGCCACCTAGCCCTAACCCCTTGAATGCCTGATCAACGGCTAAGCGCCCCATACGAACGGCTGGCACGGTCGGATAACGGGGCAATTTCTTGCCGGTGCTGGCCGGCAAATCTGTTAGGAGAAGACTTGCCGACGCCAAGGTGTAGTAACCAGCAATTCGCTGTTCATCCGCTAAGGCCACGAAACAGGCAGCCACGCGACGGCGGACATCCTGGGTGACTTGCTCACGCAAGTAGCGGTTCAATGGCTCCGAATCACTGTTAAACGCGACACGATCATGCATGGCATCGAGTGACGCAAGCTGGAACCTGCTCATTCAGCGCGCAAGAGCTTACTGCGACGGGCGAAAGCGCGCTCCAAAGCTGGGGACGGTTGCGGCGGCGACAGCAACGCCTGTGCAAAACACTCCTGATCGACCCGCGAGAGACGAATAACTTCTGCCTGCTCGATAGCGCGTTGCGCGGCAGCTTGGACGGCGGCTACAACAAAATCTGTCATAGTGCGCCCCTGAATTTCAGCGGCGCGTTTAAGCATTGAATGCAGATCGGTGCTAATCCGGGCTTCGAGACGGGCGGTAGAGATGGCTGTTGGCATAGTGTTGTCCTCCTAATGCAATCATACGGCAAGTTGCCGTACAACGCAAGGACCAGCATTAACGCACTTCCAATTCCTTTTTCTGAAATCCTCACCAAGTTCACCATTTCCAAATAAACATCGCAAGAATTAATGACTGCAAAAGACCCCTGCACGACCCCAGTTCTATTTACGAATTTCATCATAGCCTCGCAATAATTTCTTGATGACACCGGTTTTTGGGGATTTTGATGAAATAGTTGGCTATATGCGCCAATTTAAGGGGGTTCTTCGCCCTTTTTTAGGTTCTACTCGAATTTTGGTGGGATTTCTCCTATCA
>JACQDW010000050.1 GCA_016200845.1 Burkholderiales bacterium
AGTACCAGCATCTTAGGCTTTGCTGCTTGAAAGCGAGGACGTTCGCCGCGAGAGCGGGCTGATTGACGTTCTTGATTGGGGGTTTTGCCTGCGGACTGATCAAGTTGATCTGCGGCTGTGGCGAATTTGTGTAAGGCTGGCAGCATAAACGCCGCGGTTTTGCCAGAACCTGTTTGTGAGGAAACCAATAAATCGCGACCTGCAATGGCGGCTGGAATTGCTTGTTGCTGTACGGCGGTTGGAGCTGTGTAGCCCGAATCAGCGATAGCGCGCAGGAGGGATGTATGGAGGCCTAGTGTTTCAAAAGTCATTGTAAATTTTCTTCCGTGATGAATCAGCGCATGGAAAATCCAGGCGCGCAAAAAAGCAGCGTCAAGCAAACGAAATGAACAAAGAAAACCAGTACCCTTCAGGATAGTAGGGATAAAACTCGGAATGCGATGAAATTTCGGCACAAAAGCTTTGCGCCGGATTGAAGTCTATGTGTGAAACCAGACATACAGGGCGGGAGGGCTTTACATTGCAGCATTAGAAATGCGCAAGGGCTAACTACTACTTACTTCTTCAGGGTTTCACAAAAATGCCAAATTTGGCAGAGTTTTGTTATCACCCTTTTCTTTAATCGCGGTGCAAATTAAAGAAAGCTTTGCAAGGCAAATTATATTGCAGTGCAAAAAACGAGACTATACATGAAAATGAGGAAGTGCGCAGCAGAATCTTGATGTGCTTCAAAGTTGCTACGGTTTATTCTTTCTTAGACGGAAATTTTTGGTCTGAGAAATTAAACAGTGTCAAAATAGGTATTTCTTCGATAGTTGCCTGAATTGATCATGACGCGAAAAGCGCGAAATTTTATTCGACTCTGTATTTTCCTCAGCCTGTGGGGGAGCTTTTGCGCTCAGGCAGACAATTTATCGGTGGCGGTCGCCGCGAATATGCAATTTGTCTTCGACGATTTGAAGGCGCAATTTCAGCGCGATACCGGCCACAGCGCGCAAGGTATTGTCAACTCTTCCGGCAAGCTAGTCAGCCAGATTAGCCATGGCGCGCCGTTCGATGTGTTTTTGTCGGCAGATACGGTTTTTCCTGACACGCTCTATCGTCAGGGACATGCGGTCAGCGTTCCCAAGGTGTATGCCTATGGCGCGCTGGTGATCTGGACGAATAAAGATCTTGATTTTAATCACTGGCAGCAGAGTTTGCAGGGCGTGCGGATCAGGCAAGTTGCAGTGGCTAACCCAGACACCGCCCCCTATGGGCGGGAAAGCATGCGTGCTTTACAGTTTTTGAAGCTCGAGCCAAATTTGCATTCGCGCTTGGTGTTCGCCGAGAGTATCGCTCAGGTGAATCAATATATTTATTCTGGCGTCGTTGATTGGGGCATCACGGCAAAATCAGTGGTGCTGTCTGACGAGATGAAAGGCAAGGGCAAGTGGCTCGATGTGCCCGCCGAATCGTATACGCCGATCGCGCAGGCGGTGGTGATACTTCAGCATGCGAAAAAAAATAAACTTTCTACGGCACAGGCTTTCGTTGATTTTCTCGGCTCTGCATCGGGGCGCGCTATTTTACAAAAACACGGTTATACCTTGCCATGAACCAGATCAACGGACACATACTGGCGATCGATCACGAAGGCAGCATTGCCTTGCTTGACGTAGTGCTGGGCGACTTGCGTCTAAGCGCGACCATCTTGGGTGAGGCGCAGACTTTAGGCTTATGGAAGATAGAGCAGCCAGTGCAATTGCAATTTAATGAAATGGAAGTGGCTATCGCAAAGAATTTGTCGGGACAGATCAGTTTGCGAAATCGATTGCCTGGCACGATTATGGCCTTGGAATGGGGGCGTATTTTGACGCGGGTGAGTTTTCAAGTGTTGGCGGCGGGAACTGAGATGCTATTTGATGCCGTGATCACTACACGCTCGGCGCGGCATTTGCAATTAGCGGTGGGCGATCAGATTGAAGGCCTGGTGAAGTCGAACGAGATGCATGTATTGGCGGCATCGACAGAGGTAGGAGACATGCGATGAGTCTGGCGCAATTTGACTGGACGCCTTTATTCCTCAGCCTGCAATTGGCGAGCGTCACGACCTTGATCTTGTTAGTGATCGGTGTGCCTATCGCCTATTTTTTGGCTTACAGCCGCAATCGCTACAAGCCTGTGTTGGAAGCACTGGTCAGTATGCCTTTGGTATTGCCGCCCTCGGTGCTTGGTTTCTATTTGCTGTTGGCGCTGAGTCCTCAGCATGGTGTGGGTGCCTGGTTGCTTGCACATTTTGATGTGCGTTTGGTATTTAGTTTTGTAGGTATCGTTATCGGCTCTGTGATTTTTAGTTTGCCATTTATGGTGCAACCATTACAGGCCGGCTTTCAGCAATTGCCTGTGTCGATAAAAGAAGCGGCGCACACCTTGGGTCTGGGGCGGGTGCAGACTTTATTGCGTGTGTTGCTGCCCAATATGAAGAGTGCGATGCTCAGTGCGTTGGTGTTGAGCTTTGCGCATACCATCGGCGAATTTGGCGTGGTGTTGATGATAGGTGGGAACCTCCCCGGCGTCACCAAGGTCGCATCGATCGCGATTTATGATGAAGTCGAGGGCTTAAATTTCGCCGCAGCGCATTTCTATTCCGCCGTTTTGGTGGCGATTAGTTTTGTTGTGCTCTTGCTGGTGTATGTCGGTCGGCGTCGTCTGGCGCTTGCCCCAGAAACTGTGAGGGGCGCTTAACGATGCATCCCTTTTTAGAATTTCGCCTGCAAAAAACTTTAAGCGCTTTTCCACAAGCGTTTGTGCTTGAATGCGATGTGCGTCAGCCTTTGCAATCACGATGGTGTTTGTTCGGCGAATCCGGCGCTGGCAAGACCAGCATGCTGCGCATGTTGGCTGGTTTGGAATTTCCAGATCAGGGCGTGATTCGTTGTGGCCAAGAAGTCTGGTTTGATTCTGAACAGAGAATCGCTGTGCCTGCCTATAAACGATCCATCGGCGTGGTGTTCCAAGACTATGCTTTGTTTCCGCATTTGAACGTGCAAGATAATGTCGCCTTCGCGGCGAAGCGTGCTGATCGTGACTGGCTGGAAAAATTGATGCAGCTCTGTCATTTGCGTGATTTGGCGTCGCGATCTATTGCAACTCTCTCGGGCGGGCAAAAACAGCGTGTCGCGGTTGCACGTGCTCTGGCGCGGCGGCCTCAGTTACTCTTGCTGGACGAACCTTTGTCGGCGCTGGATTTGGAAACGCGATCAGCACTGCAAGAGAGTTTATTAGCGGTGCAGCGTGAATCAGGATTGACGATGGTCGTGGTGACGCACGATCTGGCGGAAGTATTTAAGTTGGCGCAAAACGTCTTGATGATAGCTGCGGGGCGCGTGGTTCAAAGCGGTTCGCCTGATGAGATTTTTTTGCGTCACAAATCGGCAGGAAAATTAAATCTGCCTGCGCAAGTGCTGGCGATACGTCAGGAAGAAATCGTTTATATCTTATCGCTCTTGGTCGGCGCAGAAGTGATAGAGGTGATTGCCTCACCCGCTCAAGTAACGCTCTCTACCAAAACTTTCAGCCCCTTATTTAGCCTGATGGATTAGCCTGATTGATGACGCTACATCTTAGTCCGGTGTCAGACCCATGACGTGAGAGAAGCCACCATCGACATAAGTGATTTCGCCGGTGATGCCACTTGCTAATGGTGACAACAAGAAGGCAGCCGTATTGCCGACTTCTTCAATAGTCACATTGCGACGCAGAGGTGCATGCTCAGCGACAAAGCCTAACAAAGTGCCAAAGTCTTTAATGCCACTGGCTGCCAGAGTCTTGATCGGGCCAGCCGAAATACCATTGACGCGTATTCCCTTTTTGCCGAGATTCTCAGCCAAATAACGAACGCTCGCTTCCAAAGACGCTTTGGCCAAGCCCATCGTATTGTAATAAGGGATAGCGCGGATCGCGCCGAGATAGGATAAGGTCAGCAAAGAAGAATTTTCATTCATCATCGGCAGCGCCGCTTTTGCCAAAGCAGGGAAGCTATAGGCAGAGATATCGTGCGCAATGCGGAAAGCTTCGCGTGAAAAACCATCTAAAAAATCGCCTGCAATCGCTTCGCGTGGAGCAAAACCAATCGCGTGAACCACGCCATCTAAGGTGTCCCAGGATTTCTTCAAGTCGGTGAATACGGCGTCGATTTGCTCGTCGCTACTGACATCGCAATCAAATACTAAATCGCTGTCGAATTCTTTGGCGAACTCAGTGATGCGATCTTTGAAGCGTTCACCTACATAAGTAAATGCCAGTTCGGCGCCTTCACGGCGGCAAGCTTGCGCAATACCGTAGGCGATAGAACGGTTCGACAATAAACCGGTAATGAGAATTCTTTTGCCTTGCAAAAATGCCATATCAACTCCAGTTGCAAACGCTGATAAAAAATAAGCTTTCACGAAAATCGGAAGAACTAATTTTTATCGCGTTAAGGTTTTTAGATGAATAAACTGCGATTACATGTGAAGGTTTTCATCGTCAAAGTAAAGTAGCAAAATTAAATTGAAGCTTAAGTTTCAATTTTCAGTTCGTATCCCTCGACGCTGCCATATTCTTCACAGTAAAAAAGCAGAATTTACTGACAGGTCGGAATTGTAGATGCTTGGGCAGCTTAGGGCAAATAATTCAACAGTTAATCTATGCGGTTCTGCTAAATTTGCCTCACTACTGAATGAGAGGCTTGCTTGAGGCAAGAAGTTTGTTTTTATACTCGTCCATCAATTGGTCGTCCTGAGTTAGTTTGCATTCAAATATTTATGCGCTGGAGCCTGAAATTTTTTGCCATGTAAAGTCTTTGGTTTGACTTTGTTTTTCTCTCTTGACGACAGTCATTGCTGATAAATTCGAGATATTAAATTCACATCGACCATGTGAAAAAAAGCGGGAAACTTTGCACATTTGTGCTGTTTCCCAGTAGAATTATCACCTTTCGGAATACCTGATATATGCTTTGGTCATTATGTGATTTCATAAATATATCAATTTACCGAGAAAATAATTGGCCAGTTTTTGAGGTCTTATGATTAAATGGCTATAGCGAAAAAGTAAGTGATTGTCGAAGTGCTTATGCTATGTTGCATAGCAACATGAAAGCAACTTCCATTCTGCACTTTGTTTGTGTCAAAATAGGCGCTGTTTTTCGCAAAGATTCATAAAAAGACAATTTTTTGTTGACATTTATCTGGTGTCTTGATCCATGATAAAGCTGCGAAATAACCGCTGCAATTTTGGTTTATTGGGTTTATCTCTTGAGATAGTCTCTTGAAAATGTAGATTGCTAAGGTAAGACTTCGTTAGTTGTTAGTTAAGTGAAGACAATTAGAAATCGATTTGTTAGTAAAAAGTAATACCCACATGAGGTTGTTGAAACCACGGTTCTGACAGTTCAGCGTGAGTATGGGGGCGCAAACGGTGACTTGACGGAGTATTGTCAAGGAGCGAATTAGCTGCTTGTTAGATTGAGTTGTATCGACTATTTTTCAAGTGGTCATGCAAATTGAGTCAGGGCTGATGTTTCGCGCGTTTGAACCTAATTGAAATTGTTGTGGTATTGGAGGAGTAGGTATGGATTTTTCAGGACGCCAACAGGAACCGGGAAAGAGATTTGTTGGTTTGGGTTTGGTTATTGTGTTTCACATTTTCCTTGGCTGGGCATTAGCGAATGGCTTGGGTAGTAAAATTGCGAAAATGATTCAAAAGCCGATGGAAGCTGTGGTCAAAGAAGCACCGCCACCACCGCCACCACCACCAGATACGCCGCCACCGCCGCCGCCTAAATTGATGACGCCGCCGCCACCGTTTATTCCACCTCCAGAGGTGCAGGTAGCTCAGCAAAGCCCATCACCTAACGCGATTTCGACTGTGTCTAATGTTAGACCTGATAGTAATGCTATGACGAAAGCCGCTCCAGTGGTTTCTGAGGCGCCGAAAGCCGTCGCAGCACCGGTTGTTGTCAGTGCGGTGATAGATTTTGATCAAGCTGGCTGTAAGCCAGAGTATCCACGAGCTTCGTTGCGTAATGAAGAAACAGGTGTTACCACCTTGTCTGTGACTACCGGTGCAGACGGATCCGTGACAGCGGTAAATATTATCAAATCTAGTGGTTTCCGAGGTCTTGATAATGCAGTTCGTTCACAATTGTTGTCTGGTTCATGCCGTAATAAGCCAGGTACGATTGATGGCAAAGCCCAAGAAACTACTAAACAAGTTCAATACGTTTGGAAGCTTGATTAAAACAGAGCCGACAAGCATTAAGAGTCATATAAGTAAAGTTTTACTCACAACCGACGTAAGTATTAAATTTTTTTTAAAGGAGGTATCTACATGAAAACCCGCGCAAAAGTAAGCACATTCCTGGCGGCAATTTTGTTCGCATTGACAGCGACCGTCGCATCCGTTCCAGCATTCGCACAAGAAGCCTCTGCTCCAGCAGCTAGCGCAACTGAAGCATCTGCACCGCAGGCAGCTGCCGAAGCAGCACCAAGTTCTGAGCCAACTTTGCCAATGGCTGCTCCAAAAGAAGAAGAGGAAGATCAGTACAGTTTGTCTCATTTGGTGAAAAAAGGTACCTTGGTTGATCAGGTAACTTTGGTCATGATGGCGATTATGTCCATGATGAGCTGGTACATCGCGATCACTAAGATCATCGATTTGATCAAGTTGAATTCACAAGCTGATGAAGCGCGTAAATTCTGGAAAGCAGCATCTGTAAGCGCTGGTATGTCTTCTTTGAAAGAAGGCAGCCCATTCCGCTTCATCGCTGAATCCGGTGTCAACGCCAGCGAACACCACGAAGGCGCGTTGTTGGAGCAGATCGATTTGAACTCTTGGATTTCTATGTCCATCCAGCGCGCAATTGACCGCGTTCAAGCTCGTTTGTCTAATGGCTTAGGTATCTTGGCGACTGTTGGTTCTGTTGCTCCGTTCGTTGGTTTGTTCGGTACAGTTATGGGTATTTACCACGCTCTGGTAGCGATCGGTTCTACAGGTAACTCTTCTATCGATAAAGTTGCGGGCCCAGTTGGTGCAGCTTTGATCATGACTGCGATCGGTTTGTTTGTTGCGGTTCCTGCCGTATTGTTCTACAACTTGTTGTTGGGCAAAAACAAAGCAGCAATGGAAAACATCCGTGCTTTCGGCGCAGATTTGCACTCCGTAGTATTGTCTGGCGCAATGAGCAAAGCGTCTGCAAATAAGTAATCTAAGTGGTCAGGCTTAGCCTGCTTACCCCCTACGCAGACATCGGCACGTCGCAGCAATGCGAAAGCAAATGCTCAGACTTGTTGATGTCTCGCGGATAGAATAGAGAGAAATATTATGGCAATGCAAATCGGCGGTGGAGGTGAAGAGCAACTCAATAGCTCAATTAACACCACTCCACTAGTAGATATCATGCTGGTGCTATTGATCATCTTTATCATTACTTCACCAGTAGTGTTGAATTTGACCAAAGTGACTCTGCCAGCGGAAAAGAACGACCCATACAACCCAGATGCGAAGAACGTCATTATTACTGTCAATAAAGACGGTGATATTTTCTGGCAGGGTTATCGTACTCCAATTGCTTCTGAAGACGAATTGATGGAAAAAATGTCGAAAGAGTCAGTGAAAGTACCTCAACCTGAAGTACATATTCGCGGCGATCAAAATGCCCGTTACGAGTCTATCGGTAAAACGATTTTGACTGTACAACGTGCTGGGATTGCTAAAGTTGGTTTTGTACTTGAACCACCACCAAAAGGTTAATAGGAGAATCGTATGAGCATGAATGTAGGCTCCGGTTCTGGTGGTGAGCCAGAACCAATGATAGAAATGAATATGACACCGATGATTGACGTGATGTTGGTGTTGATTATCATGTTCATTACAACTTTGCCCATCGCTAATCACGCGGTGAATTTGAATATGCCGCAAGGTAATCCACCTCCACCGTTGACTGAGCCAGTTGTGGTTAAGATTGATGTTGACTTTGATGGCACGACGACTTGGAATGGTGAAGTGGTGAACCGTGCCCAGATGGATGAGCGTTTCACTGCAGCAGCAGCGATGAATCCTCAACCAGAAGTGCATTTGCAACCAAATCGCTTAGTCTCTTATAAGGCGGTCGCAGCTGTGATGGCATCTGCTCAGAGTCGTGGCATCACGAAGCTGGGTATGGTCGGTAACGAACAGTTCTTGAAGTAATGGTTTTGTTTTGATTGGATATCTCCAATTCAAATGAAACTCACGGAAGAGGGCAGGGATATCCCTGCCTTTTTTTGTATTGTGAGTTCGGCAGAGTGCGGATATGATAGTAACGTCGTTTGCGCAATGCTCGTCAGCCTCACTGTGGGCTCAATTTTTAAGCTCAGCATTTTAGACTCAACATTTATTAATTTTATTGATTGAGAGATCAAATATGAAGCACTTACGCTTATCTCAACTTGCCCTCCTCGTCGCAGCGATTGGTGTTGCGGCAGTTCCTGAATTAACTGGTGTTGCAGCCAATACGGCCTACGCGCAAGAAGCAATGCGTGCAGAAGTCGGTAAGCCTGTTCAGCAAGCGGCTGAATTGTTTAAAGCGAAAAAATATCGTGAGGCTCTGAGTAAGTTGCAAGAGACAGATCGTATCGGTAATAAAACGATGAATGAGACGTTCACGATTGAGCGTATGCGTTTATCTGTTGCGTCTGCTGCTGGTGATAACGATGCAGTGATTCGCTCCGCTGAGATTATCGTTGCCGCCAATAAGTTGCCGGGCAAAGATCAGCTGCAGTTGATTCAAGTTTTGGGGAATTCATATTTTAAAGCGAATAATTACGCCAAAGCGGTCAAGATGTATGAGCGTTATTTCAGTGAAGGCGGTACAGATTCTGCGTCACGTCAATACATGATACAAGCCAAGTCTTTGAGCGGCGATAGTGCTGGCGCAATGAAGGCAACGCGCGCTGAGATTATGGATGCAGAAAAAGCTGGCCGTGCACCAAGTCAGGCAGCATTGGAAACCTATGCGTTTGGTATTCAGAAGACAGATAAGGCAGCTTATATGTCCACTCTGGAGAAGCTGGTGATGTATTACGGTAAAAAAGAATATTGGGTCAATTTGCTCAATAGCGTAGAACATAAACCAGAATTTTCTTCTCGTTTAACCATGGATTTGTATCGCTTGAAATTCGCGATTGGTCAAATCACCAAAACGAGCGACTTCATGGAAATGGCGCAGATGTCGATACAAGATGGCTATCCTGCGGAAGCCTTGAAGATTATCGATCAGGGTTATAAGATCGGTGCTTTGGGTACAGGAGCAGAAGCAGCACGTCATACCCGCCTGAAGGATCTGGCGACCAAGCGTTTGGCTGCAAACAAGGCGCAACAAGCCAGCGCAGAAGCCGATGCTTTGAAGGCCCCGGATGGAACAGCTTTATTGAACCTGGGCTTTGCTTATGTCACCGCAGGTGAATATGACAAAGGTATCGATCTGATGGAGCAAGGTATTCGTAAAGATAGCTTAAAGCACCCAGATGACGGCACTTTGCACTTGGGTATGGCGTATCTGATGGCGGGTAAAAAAGCGGCTGGTATCAAGGCGATGAAGTCGATTCAGGGCAAAGATGGTACTGGCGATCTGGCGCGTTTCTGGGTTATTCAAGCCAACCAGAAATAATCTTAGTGTATCCTCGCATCGCTTTTCGTAGCGATGCAAAACAAAAAAGGCAACCTCGGTTGCCTTTTTTGTTTTGCGTCGCATCAGTTGTCCTTGGCTTGGTCTCCTGGTGCTTGGGATATGCACCGCTAAGTCATTTAAACCCTGTTTTCAGGCGCTACGCTTACGTCTCTTACTGTTCGATGCCAATAGTTTGCTGGAGGCTGTGCGCCCGTGTTTATTCGTCCTGGCAAGCGCCACATGGTGCGCAGATTTTCCGGTGACTTTTGCCAATCGGCCTTTGGCATGATCGTTGCCGCGCGCTGCAAGGTGCTTGCCGGGGTTGGTAACCGGTAATTGCAGCACGATGCTTTGTCCAGCTTTGATTTGATCTCGTTTGAGTTGATTCCATGACTTGATGTCGCTGGTGCTGACATGGTAGCGACGGGCAAGTGAGGCGAGGGTGTCGCGTGAGCTGGCGCGTAGCTTGAGTGTTTTGGTGCGCTTGCCACTCTCAAGATTGAGTTGCGCTTGTTCAGCGATGTGCTGCGGGATATTTTCTTCACTGCTGTGTTCTTTTTTGGGAACCAGTAGCGTTGATCCTGCCTTGACCAGCATTTTGGCAGGGATCGCATTGACCTCACGTAGCTGATCTGCCTGAAAACCAAAGCGCGTCGCCAGGCTTTCTACACGTTCTGTTTTGTTGACTTGTAGCGTGGTCCAATGCGACAGCGGGCCTTCCCAGTTCAATAGATTGTTGCTGAATAATTCGGCATTACTAATCGGGAGCAAGATTGTCGTATTACGACCTGTAATCACAGGGCGATTAAACTGCGGGTTGAGTGCTTTGAATTCACTCAAGGGGATTTCGGCCAGACGTGCAGCAAGATGGACGTCGATATCACGCTCTTTTTTGACGGAAGTAAAATAGGGCGCATTCTCAAGCTTAGGCAATTCCATGTTGAATTGTTCTGGGTTGCCAATGATATTCTTGACGGCTTGCAGCTTGGGAACATAATTTTTGGTTTCGTTTGGCATACGCGCCGACAGACTGTCAAAGTCAGTTGGCAGCCCAAGTGCTTGCTGTCGTTTAATCGCGCGCTGTACCGAGCCCTCGCCCCAATTGTAGGCTGCTAAGGCCAGTTGCCAGTCGCCAAAAATTCCATAAAGACGTTGTAAATAGTCGAGTGCAGCCTCGGTTGAATCGAGCACGCCACGACGGTCATCTTTGAAAATATTTTGCCGCAAATTAAAATCGCGTCCGGTGGCGGGCATGAATTGCCACATGCCAGATGCCTTTGCTGTGGACACGGCTTGTGGGTTGAAAGCCGATTCAATGAAAGGCAGCAAGGCCAGATCGGTCGGCATTCCGCGTTTGTCCAGCGCATCCACCACGTGATACAGATAACGTGAGCCGCGTTGGATGATGCGCATCAGGTAATCGATGCGATTGCTATACCAATTGGTTTGTTGTGTGACTAAAGCATTGTCCAAATTCGGAATCGCGTAGCCGCCCCGTATGCGGTTCCACAAGTTGGTTTCCGTGAAATTCAGCGCATCGTCTTGGGCTGGCTCGCTTTTGTTTGACATTTGCGCGTAGGCGGGGATAACGGCAAGACTAAGACTGGCGCAAACGCCAAAGCAAGAGAGAGAATGAAGTGCGTGATTCAATCGTTTCATGGTCTGCGGAGCATCGATAAAATCGAAGCGGTGTAAGTAAGTCGGCAGTGTACGCAAACGTGACTTTCAAGGTCAAGGGAAAACACGTATGCTTGCCGGATTTCGTGTGTGCAGTGCGGGTGAAAGTTGATTTTCGTAAATATCGTTGCGTGGTAATCGTTTTCAAGGACAAAAAATGAAGCATAAAATGTTGGCGGCGAGTGCCGTGATAGCGGGTGCGTTGTTCTCATGTGGAGCGCAAGCGGAGACTTTGTTTGTGCATGCGAATGGCTATACTTTTGATGCGGCGAAACAATTGCGGCGATTTGATGCGATGGTTGTGAGTGATGCCGGGAAAATTTTAAAAACCGGACAGCTCGCGCGCCTGCAAAAGCAATTTCCTAAGGCAACGCGAATTGATCTGGATGGAAAAACAGTGTTGCCGGGCTTGATCGATGCGCATGGGCATGTATTGAGTCTGGGCATTGCAGCCAATCGCCTGAGTTTGCGTCCTACTCAAAATCTGAATGAAGCTCTGGCAGCGATACGCAACTACGCAGCGCAAGCACCGCATTTGAAGTGGATACAGGGCGGCGAATGGAATCAGGCGATATGGAAGTTGGGGCGCTTTCCGACTGCACAAGAGCTCGATAGTGCGGTGCCCGACCGTCCAGTTTGGTTGAGACGGGTCGATGGTCATGCCGGATGGGCGAACTCTAAGGCATTGAGTTTGGCGGGCATCGATGCGCAAACCGCAGATCCGGCGGGTGGCAAAATAGAGCGTGATGCGCAAGGCGTGGCGACCGGAATCTTGATCGACGGTGCCATGGACTTGATGGAGAAGGTGGTGCCGGCACCGGATGCGACCGAAATGCGCTTTGCTTTGGATGGGGCTTTGAAAGAATTGCGGCGCTTGGGTTTAACTAGCGTGCATGACGCCGGCGTGACCGCGTATGCGGATCAATTGTTTCGTGAGTATGCTCAGGCTGGTCAATTAAGTACCCGTATTTATGGAATGATCGGCGGGGTCGATTTTTTCTTTGATCAGATGGCAGCGACCGGGCCACTGACGACTAGCTACGATGACCGTTATGCTTTGCGTGCAGTGAAGTTGTATGCCGACGGTGCCTTGGGGAGTCGTGGCGCAGCCTTGCTAGCACCTTATAGCGATGCACCGCACACTAAAGGACTGTTATTTTTGTCTGACAAGGACATGCAGGCGCAGATCAAAAAGGCTGCTTTAAAAGGCTATCAAGTCAATGTGCACGCGATTGGCGACGCTGGAAACAGACAAGTGTTGGAAGCCTTCGCGCAGTTGCCCAAGGAGGCGAATGCCCAGCAGTTACGTCATCGCATCGAGCATGCTCAGGTCTTGGCAGTGGACGATATTCCCAAATTAAAACAACTGCAGATTATCCCATCTATGCAGCCGACACATGCCACATCGGATATGAATATGGCTGAGGATCGTATCGGTAAAGTGCGGATCGCAGGTGCCTACGCGTGGCGTCGTTTTTTGAAACAAGGTTCTGCGATTGCTTGTGGCTCTGATTTTCCGATCGAAAATCCGAATCCGTTTTGGGGCATAGACGCGGCTGTGAATCGCTGGGATTTTAATCAGGCGCAGGCAAAGGCTTGGTATCCCGAACAAGCGATGACGGTGCAAGAAGCCTTGCGTTGTTTTACGCTCGATGCGGCCTATGCCGCGCATCAGGAAAAAGTGTTGGGAAGTCTGGAGTCCGGTAAGTGGGCTGATTTTGTCGTGATCGACCGCGATATTTTTAAAATTCCGCGCGCGCAGTTGCATCAGATCACAGTCTTGCAGACTTGGGTCGCGGGCAAACAGGTATTCGTTAAATAAGGGATGTCAACAATTCGGAATGATGGTTCGTTCATGCCACCATCTGACATTTTCTTACAATTGGAAGTTTTATGTTGACACCACATTCTCGCTTTGCGAAAGCAATTTTCATCGCCGCACTTGCCTCAGGTTTAGTCGCTTGTCAAAGCACCCTACGCCAGATCAAAGATTGCAAGCAAGGTGATTGGTCACTGATCGGTAATAAGGATGGAGCTAAAGGTTTGCCCGCTAATTACGAAGAGCGTCGTTCTTTCTGTGCTGGTGTCGATGGTGAAAAAATCAAAGCCGAATCAGCGACGCTTTATCAAACAGGCTGGGAAGCGGGCAATTATCAGTTGTGGCAAAAACTGGGAATGACGGACGGTGCTTTCCCCCGACCCTCTGCGTATTATGAACAGCAAACTCACGCTGAATCTGTGCGCGAAAATAAAACACCGTTGAATCAGCCCGCTTATCTGGATGGCTGGACACAAGGAAATGCAAGTTACTGGCGCAGTATCGGTGATCAGGACGGCGTCGCCGGACAACCCGCGAGTTTGGAGCAGCAACGACAGGCGAACGCGGGTGATATCCCGTTTAATGCCAGCGCCTATCAAGACGCGTGGCGCGTCGGTAATCAGGCTTATTGGACGCGGCTCGGTTATCTCGATGCAAAAGCGGGTGTCAGTGATGCGATGCTGGTGCAGCATCGCAAAGCGGCGGAAGCAAAGGCGGTGCTGGTTCGGCCTGATGCCTATCAATTGGCGTGGGATGCCGAGATCATCGAATATTGGAAGCGCTTAGGCTGGGACGATGCCACACAAGGCACGGATCGCTATATGCGCAGAGTCGATGCTAAAACGCGAGGCTTGAAATTTGAAGAAGCCGCCTATCAATCTATGTGGGAAAAGCGTCTGCAAGAATATTGGGCGGATGCCGGGCGTGATGATGGCTTTGGTAAGCCGCAGCGTATAGAAGAAAGAATCGCGAATGCACGCAACGATAAAGTGTTTGTGTTGGAA
>JACQDW010000048.1 GCA_016200845.1 Burkholderiales bacterium
GGTGTGATCGGCATTGTCGCGTCGCGTCTCAAGGACAAGTTCTATCGCCCCACCATCACCTTCGCACCAGGTGATGAAGGCTTGATCAAAGGTTCAGGGCGTTCCATCACCGGCTTTCATTTGCGCGATGCACTCGATCTGGTTTCTAAGCACGCACCGAATCTGATACAAAAATTTGGTGGGCACGCGATGGCCGCAGGCTTAACCATACGTATGGAAGATTTCGCCGCGTTTCAAGCAGCGTTTGAGGCGGTGGGTAAAAATTGGCTCAGACAAGAACAATTAGAACGCATCGTCGAGACCGATGGCGCGTTGGAAGAAGCCTACTACACGACCGACTTCATCAATCTATTGGAACAACAAGTGTGGGGGCAAGGCTTCCCCCCCCCTTTGTTTTGCGACGAGTTTAAGTTGATCTCACAACGCATACTCAAAGAGCGCCACTTAAAACTCGTCTTAGAAAAAAATGGCATGCGCTATGATGCGATCTGGTTTGGTCACACGGACAGCTATCAAGAACAAATTCGCGTCGCATTTCGTTTGGACGCCAACGAATACAATGGCGTCACCAAGGTGCAGTTATTGATAGAGCATATTGAGCAGATTTAGCGCCTTGCTTTTATTCCGATTGTGAAGACACAGCATCAGCGCGACGCGCCACTAATTTTAAAACCACACCGATCATACCTATCGTGACAGCATCGATTTCCCAATGCATCTTAACACTCCGTTGATTGAGCGAAATCCAGGCTTCTAAGGTCGGTACGATCACGATGGCAGCAGTTGCACCATAAACCAGACGCTCGCCCACTGTACGCAATCCAGCTTGCATGGCGCTTGTAAAATCGAGCTTGCGTTCCAGCTGATGTAGCAATCCGGCAGCTGCCCACAAAGCGGACAAATATGAGATCGGCACCAATAATCCCGTCCAAAAGTGAGGCAATTTTAAGGACATTACTAAAGTCGATGCCACATCAAAATTAGGCGTCGCCGAATAAACCTGCTGCAATTGCAAAAAACGCTCGAAGATCAAATTAAGCGCGAAGATCAGCACCAGCAATTTAATCATTCCACTCATCTTGCCGCCTTCGTTGTTATTCATACTCAGTGCTCTCTACATTCAATGTTAAAAAACGTCAAGTTCACGATAAAATCGTCTTGATCAAAGCGTACACCCTACAATGCAAGCTTCCTCGTCACCGTCATTCTCAAGACTTTATCATGCCAAAACTCATTGCTCTATTTACTCTTCTATTTAGCCTTGCCAACGCGGCACATGCGCAATCGAATATCCACTTCACCAGCACAGAAGGCGTAGAAAATGAAGATTTAATGAATGTCTTGCGTTTTCAAGATATCCATCTCGCCAAGGTTAAATTGAATGGCAACCACTTATGGGGCAAAGATTTTAAAATCTTCATTCGCGATTTTCAGAACGGAAAATTACATGCTTCCCACCAAGTGTTCGACTCGCGTGAAGATGAATTTTTCAAAATCAAAGAAGAAGAATTGAGCTTTAGTGTATTGGCGCAGCGCACCCAACATCAGTCCGTCAAAATCGATATTCGTTTTCTGGGCTTTGGCATCAGTAAAGAAATTGCAGTCAGCGCAGACCAAAAAGACTTTGCACTCAAAAGTTTTCAGTGGGCGCAACAATCGCTCACTGCCCCCATAGGCAAGACCTTTCCCTTGCTCAGTTTCCTCATGCCTTATCGCGGTAAAAACGGCGCAAGTTATTATTGCGACGTCGTTCAGTCAGGCGTTGCGCCGGAAGAGCTGGGCAAGAAATTTAAACTGCCCCGCTACTTCCTGATTGAAATGCAGCTCGACTGATTACTTCACAGAATTCCATATCGCCATCATATCGGGCGAACCCTGTGAGCGTATGCCATTATCGGAAAGTATGCCTTCGGTTTCCGTCAGCATTGCCTTGCGCGGCAAGACCATAGTCTCACCGTAACGCTGATCAAAATGAATCACCACCAGATCTTCCTGCATATCGCGCAACATGGTGACCAAATGCTTGAGGCTGCGCACAGGCACGCCGTTGATCGCATAAATAACTGATCCAAACCGATTGCTATAACCAGTCACTAGTTTATGAGGAAAAAAGGGAGACGCAACCACGACCAATTCTTCTCTTTCCTTGGTCGGGCGCTCGCCGCGCAAAGTGATTAAGGGGCTGGCATTATAGGCATAGCCGTTTAATGCGGGTGCATTGTTACTGATGAAGCTCATGTACTCCAGACTAGCACGCGAGAAAACGATAGGTCCCCAAATAAAATAAGAAGGATAACCACCCGCCAAATCAGAAATCATATGCGGACGTCCTCGGAACACGGGCGCATCTAACTTCAAGCGCTGCCCAGCCCGCATAATGGTGAGTGGCAATTTTCCATTGACCGCAAGTTGCTGCACCTTGTATTTGAACATCACGCGCAAATTCGGTTTGAGCTTCACCATACATTGATTATCAATCGGCGTGTCGCCAATTTGAGTGATCACATCCCACTCTTTTAAGCCCTCAGTCGCCCCCTCATAAGATCGATGAACGATGCAACCCTCAACGCTCTTTTCTAACTTCAAATATTCTCTGACCGCTGGATTTTCTAAGGTTTGCGTGACGTCCAACAAAATAGGTTTGCCATCATATTTTCCATCGGCGACGTCTTTTAAAAACAATTCGATTTCTTCGTTTGGAATAATGTAGCCTATATTTTGTGCATGCATCAAACCAGAAAATGCCAAGCCAACCATCTTATCTCCGGCAATTACAGGGCCGCCGCTATTGCCGGGATTAATCGCTGCATCAATCTGTATCCGCAAGCAGCCCACACTGCCATCGTAATCAACAAACTCTATCCGCGACACGATGCCCTTGGTAATCGACAGGGAATTACCACCAGCCGGATAACCATAGGCAAACACTGCATCAGTCACTTCCGGCAATTTATTCACACGCGCCACAGCAGCGTGCGTGTCAAAAAATTTGTCGTCGTCTAATTTTAAAATCGCCAAATCCATCCCGCGCGAAATCGCCTCGACCGTCGCAGGCACTTTATCACCCTCTTGCCCGGTTTGAATTTGCACCTGACTCGCATACTGCACCACATGCGCATTCGTCAAAATCCTCCGACCTTCGATCACCACGCCAGAGCCAGTCACTTCCTGAGGTGACGCCTTGCCCCAAGGCTTGAAAGGATCGGGCCCACGCAACGTTGAAAACACCTTGACGACCGACTTCTCCAGACTCGCCAACTGAGCGGGCGAATTCGCCTTGGCACTGGCATCTAAAACAAACAATCCGCTCAACAAAAAGAGCAGTAAAGAGCGGCATAAAACAGATTTTAAAAACATCAGTGGTTTCCCTAAAAAAGAAGATCGGAATTCAAATCGGTCGAAACTACCTCTCAAAAAATCTGACGAGTGTCGCAATTACAAACTGCGATGCAGCCTTATTTCTCAGAGGCGTTCTTGATGAAAATAACGATTATGGTTTAACAGGCGAACCTGCAGTCGCTGGAATATTTTTTGGATCATCCACCGTACAGCCTTTCGCCAATTGATAGCCCTTTAAATACGAACGCCGGACTATCCCGGCAATGCCTGCCGCGGCCAGCTCACGCGCCGAGCGATCTGCTCCCGTCAAACGACGTATCCAGGCGCGAAACGGAATCACACCCTCAGTAAAGCTCTTCAAAGCATTGACCGCAGCATTGCCCAATTCTGCAGAGCCTTGATCGATCAAATCTCCGTTGGCGTCGCGCTTAATCTGATCAACATCGGGGCCAAGCACCGCGCTCAAGTTTTGCACTTCTTCTTGTAGCCACGCGCAAGTGAGCTCCGCGGGCAAAGCATAAGGAGCGAGTTTAGCCTTTAGTAAAACCTCGGGAATATCTGTCTTCACCAAATTCAAATCACTCAAAGGCGAAGCAATAGCAGCGCCGACTTTAGAGTCAAATGCTTGCTCTTGATTGAGTACGTTATTTACTTTTTGAGGAGAGGATTTTTCAGAATCTGTCGCGGAATGTGCTGCCACAACAGGTGTGGGTTTAGTCTCGACCTGAGCACAAGCACTCAGCGCCGCAGCCACAGTTAACACAGCGATGCTGCCAAATTGCGTCTGATTTTTTTGGCGAACAATAAGAACCATAGACATCAACCTCTTTATCGGAATAAGTGGGATTTGCATCAATAACGACGATAAGAAAACTATCACAGTAAACTTTGCAACGATGACAATTCTAACCCCACTTTCACCAACTACAGGCAAATAAATAATCATTTTTACAGAAAACTGAAGCTTCTCAGCCATCAAACCCAGTGCGCCACGGCGAAGCACAGCGCTTTCCGGTACAATCGCGCCCATGAATCTCCCAGCCAAAAATCTTTTCTCCTTCCCGCATTATCGCCCCGACGTTGGCGGTCAACATGCTGCGCCTTTTCTTCCCATGTCACGTGCCGAAATGGACGCCTTAGGTTGGGATAGTTGCGACATTATTTTGATCACGGGCGACGCCTATATCGACCATCCCAGTTTTGGCATGGCATTAATCGGACGACTGTTGGAGCAACAGGGATTTAGAGTAGGCATCATCAGCCAGCCTGACTGGCATAGCGCGAATGATTTCCGCGCTCTAGGTCGCCCCAATCTGTATTTCGGCATCACCGCTGGCAACATGGATTCCATGGTCAATCGCTACACCGCCGACCGCAAAATCCGCTCTGAAGACGCCTACACGCCTGATGGAGATCCCAATAAACGCCCCGACCGCGCAGTTGTGGTATATGCCCAAAGAGCACGCGAAGCCTTCCCCGAAGTCAACGTCGTGATCGGCAGCATAGAAGCCAGCTTGCGCCGCATTGCGCATTACGATTATTGGTCAGACAAAGTCAAACGCTCGGTGCTGCCCGACTCCAAAGCCGACCTGCTGGTTTTCGGCAATGCCGAGCGCGCCATCGTCGATCTCAGCCACCGCATGGCAGCAGGCGAAGCGATCAAGTCCATACGCGACCTGCGTGGCACCGCTTTCATGACGCCTGCCAACTGGCTGCCAGATGAAGAATGGACCTCCATCGACTCCATCAAAATCGACACCCCGGGCAAGCTAGAAGCGCACACCAATCCCTACGAGATGATGCCGGAAAAAGAAGCCAAATGCGCTGATTCCGCCAAAGACAGCGCCAACGCCGCCGATGTCGTCAAACAGCAAGCGATCCGCATCATGAGCCGCGAAGAACGGCAAGCCATGCTGCGCAATAAGCACAATAAAACAGTGATACGCATGCCTTCGTTCGACGCAGTCAAAGACGATCCGGTGATGTATGCCCACGCCTCTCGCGTGTTCCACTTAGAAGCCAATCCCGGTAACGCCAAAGCCCTGTCGCAAGCGCACGGCGAGCGCGACGTCTGGATCAATCCGCCCCCCTTGCCCTTGGCGATGGATGAAATGGACGGCGTGTTTGACCGCAACTATGCCCGTGCGCCCCACCCCAGCTATGGCAAGGCGCGTATTCCGGCATGGGAAATGATCAGATTCTCAGTCAACATCATGCGCGGCTGTTTTGGTGGCTGCACCTTCTGCTCCATCACCGAGCACGAAGGCCGCATCATACAAAGCCGCTCCGAGCCATCCATCTTGCGTGAGATCGAAGAAATCCGCGACAAAACCAAGGGCTTCACCGGCACCATCTCCGATCTCGGCGGCCCGACGGCGAACATGTACAGACTCGCCTGCAAAGACAAAAAAATCGAAGAATCCTGCCGCCGACTATCGTGCGTCTATCCCGGCATTTGCAGCAATCTCAACACCGATCACAGCAAACTCATTTCGCTCTACAAAAAAGCCAGAGCGATCCCCGGCGTCAAAAAAATCCTGATCAGCTCCGGCTTGCGCTACGACATCGCGGTGCGCTCACCCGAATACGTCAAAGAGCTGGTCACGCACCACGTCGGCGGCCTGTTAAAAATCGCACCAGAACATACTGAAGCCAACACTTTATCCAAGATGATGAAGCCCGGCATAGGCACCTATGACGCCTTCAAGGCCATGTTCCAAAAATTCTCGCGTGAAGCAGGCAAAGAGCAATACCTCATCCCCTACTTCATCGCCGCTCATCCCGGCACCACCGACGAAGACATGGTCAACCTCGCGTTGTGGCTCAAGAAAAATGATTTCAAGTTAGATCAGGTACAAACCTTCATGCCCACGCCGATGGCACTAGCCACCACCATGTACCACACGCGCAAAAACCCGCTCAAAAAAGTGACGGCAGACTCCGAAGTCGTCGAAACCGCACGTTCAGGAAAAATCCGCAAATTCCACAAAGCCCTGCTGCGCTACCACGCGCCAGAAAACTACGAAATCGTCAAAGAAGGCCTGATCCGCATGGGACGCGGCGACCTGATAGGCGGCGGCGAACGCCACCTCATCCCAAGCCGCGCGCCACTGGCAAGCAATCTGCTCCAGACCAATGGCAGCAACGCCAACAAAGTCAAAGCCGCACCCAAACTCAACACCTTCGGCAAAAACTCAGTCACGCGCTTAGTCAGCAAAGCCAGCCCAGAGCTCAAGACTAAGAGTTCTGGCTTGACCTATAACAGTGCTAAACCGAAGAAGGCTGCGAGTAAAAATGCGGTGGTGGGGAGTCGGACGACGGGGAGAAGATGATGGCGACGAGCGAGGCACAAATTACAATGTTTCTGTACTCTGATCGCATCCTATTTTTCGAAACCATTGCACAGCTTTTCTTTTGAGATGCTTGGGAGTACATTATGCAAGACAGAAAGAAGACTGAAGACATAAAATTTGTTCTTGATTAGTTACGAACTTCAGATGAAACATAGTTCAGCAAATTCGCGTCATTCCCGCGAAGGCAGGAATGACGAATTTTCCGAATTTTGAATCTGTCTGAACTTAGTAACTAATCAGGAACTTGTTTATGACCATTGTGGGCATAAAATCGCGCACGATTAACTCAGCGCTAAAATTCGATAAACTATCAGGCTAATTTCATGATTGCCTTACTGATAATTACACAACTTTTCAGACCGTTGGCAGGCGCTCATGAGTGATATTAATGCGCCTGTTGAGTTGAATTTTGAATGGGATGCCAGCAAAGCCGAAATTAATTTGCGGAAGCACGACGTGACGTTCGCGCGGGCGACTCAAGTGTTTTCTGACCCACTAGCCCTGACAGTTTACGATGAAGCACATAGTCAGTATGAAGAACGCTGGCATACAATGGGATACGATACACGAGGCAGCATATTGTTGGTCACGCATACTTACCAATCAACCAGCCTCCACACGGCGCGGATACGTTTGATTTCAGCGCGACTTGCGAATAAACAAGAAAGACGTTTTTATGCGGATGAGCCGCGCTAAAAAGTGAAGGTGAAATCATGAATGACAAACCAGATATCAAAACTGAGAGTGACGACGATACACCAGCCAATATCGACTTTAGCAAGGGCGTGCGTGGCAAATTTTATTCGCCCAACGCAAAACTCAATTTACCCGTTTATCTTGATGAAGATGTGCAGGCTTTCTTGTCCGCTCTGGCATCAAAAAAAGGTGTGGACATGTCTGATATTGCCAATGACTTACTCAAAAAAGATATCGCGCTGCTAGACGTATTGCGCTAGTTTGGCAATTTTCTCGGTTACAGCTACGAACGGACACGGTCGAACACTACGAACTGTCCGTCCCAGAGTTAGACCTATTTTCAACTTTATTTGTTCGCCGACTCCGCCGCCTGCACCGCCCGACTCACCGTCATGTAATGCACACCAAAGTGCGCCGCGATCTCGGCCATCGTATAGGCGCCAGACCGATATGCTGCCACCATTGCCTCGTTGCGATTGGTCGACTGTTGGGCATATTCCTCCAGACTCAACGCCAGCGCCCGTCTATGTGCAATCGACAGCTCGCGCAGATCGCCTTCTTGTAAAGTTGCTTGATGTTGTTTGACAAAGGCATCGTCACCCAAAAGAAGCTGATGTTTGGTGGCAAGCAAAGGCGAAGACAATCCACGACCTTGCAAGACAAATTTCACAAATGCTCGCCGTGCGGAGCCACGCTGCGAACCAAATTGGCCGAGCAGCCAATCCGTATCCAACCATTCAGGCGCAAAGCCATCGTTCACCACAAACGAATAACTACTCCAAGGCCACTGCTCAGGCAAATCCACCATCCCCGCCCGCACAGGGTTGAGCACCACATAGCGCGACAACTCCAACAAATGCGCCTCTTTTTGCACCAAGATCGCCTTATAACGCCCCTGAAACAAATGCCCCACCAAACCATGCCGACGATTAAACCGCTGCGTATACACCCCATTCAACTGCCGCATCCCCGCCGACAAATTACCCTCAACGGTCTCCACCAACAGATGATAATGGTTCGTCATCTGGCAATAAGCATGCACCACCCAATTAAAGCGATCACACACCAAAGCCAACACCGCCAACCACTCACGCCGATCGTCCTCATCCAAATAAATATCCTCACGCCTATCCCCGCGAGAGGTCACGTGATACACCGCACCAGCAAACTCTAATCGCAAAGGTCTCGTCATTTGTTTAGATTAGCATAGGCTGGGGAGGAAATGTATTAATGTTAGACCTGACACCGTTCGGCGTTTTTGATAGTCATAGGTGGTGGACAAGGATGTACCATCGGTGTCGTATTGGGTGCTGACCGCGATACGATCCAGATAGTCGTATTGCGTGTGGGCGGCTTGATACGCGGTATCCGTTGCAAAGCGGGGGTGATTTATTAAAGAGCGGGTTTTGGGGAACTCGTTGTGGTTCCCTACCCTATTTAGCCTAAGTGGCTTCGGTCACTGTTCTTACATGGATGTCTCCCCCTATGCTGTTTCAGTCGGAAAAACTGATATGTAAAGACTTGACCCTCGCACTTCTTGACCCTCGCACTTTTTTCTTTGTTTTTATCGACATCGCTCAAAATTTGACACGTCTCCATCGAACAATAACCATTTAGGAATCCCATTAGCCAAATCTACGCTGAATACTTCATTTTTGGCGCTCTTAATTTTCAACTCAGCCTGAATCAATTCCGCACTCTCTGCAAGCGAAACTCGAAAGAAACCAAGGCATTTGCCTTTCTCAGATGAAACAACTATCGCCTGTTGACCATGCCCATTTTTAAAAACGACATCCCGAAAATACCAACACTGATGGTTCAATTTACCCAAGTTCGTATAAATTTTCGATGAGATTTCAACTTTTGCTTCCGAACTAAAATCCTTAATTGGCATTTTTAAACAACTAGCCTGAGTCAAAGAAGCGAACGAAATCCACAATAAAAAACAAAATAAAAACCGCATCATTTCATCTCATCCCTAAGCCGAATAACTTCGATTGCATACCATTGATAGTGTGGAACTGAGACACCATTAATTTCCTTATCCTTTCGGCTATTTCCATTATATTTCTCAAATGTTCCCGTCTCAGTACGATGCTTGACAACAGCACCCAACTCATCGCGGATCTCACTTTTTATACGCCACCAAAATATCCCCGCCTTTGCACTGCTATATGGATCCATAACTTGATTCTTAGTTAGACCCACATCCTTTTTCTTAGGGTCCCAATCCCCATTATTATTGACCTGTAATGGATCACTCAGGAAAGCCTTCTTAGACCCCTCTCCTCCAGATTCGACCATTGCCCAAGCTTTGACAGTTTTCGCACTTACATAACCTTGATCGCCTTCTTTATAACCTTGATTCGCATCTCTGGCTGCAGAAATAAAATCGCTATCATTCTGTGCTCGCCAAGCAGTCTTACCAGTCTCTGGATATCCAGGAATTGCTCCAATAACAGCAGTACCCGTCGCTTCGCCGCTGGCCGCTCCACCTTTCTTCACATCGGGTTTTAGATCACCATTACTATTTTTCACACTATTCAACTGACCGTTCGCAGGCGCCGCCACAAAACTAATTTTATTACCTTCTTTGTCGGTAATTGTCCCACGTGACATTTCAGTGCCTTTTACCCCGGATGCTTCAGCGATTTTTACAGCACCTGCTACGCTTTTTGAACAGATAGAAGAGCCTGTCTGTTGTACACAGTCACTTTGAAACCCCGTCGGATCAGTCAAATTAGTCGGATTATTCAGCACATAGCTAAACCGATTATAGCTCTGCCCATTCATAGGATCCTGCAAAATCGGATCAGCACTAACAAATCGCGCCACCAGCGGATCATAAACCCGCCCATTCATATGCACCAAATCCAACTGATCCAGCATTTCATGACCAGTATAACCTTTGTTGTCAGTCTGTCCGTCCAGCGTGTCAGGTGTGCCTATGCCGTTGAGGTTGAGGCGCTTGCCCCAGGTGTCGTAGGCGAGTTTTTCTTGCAGATTGCCTTGTTCGTCGGTGATGGCAATTGGGCTGCCTAACCTGTCTTGGTGCGTCCAAAGAAGTTTGGTCGCTTCCCAATTGGTTACACCGGCATTGGTCGTGCCCTTGTCGATTTCCAAACCTAAGCCCGCAGGCCAGTAAGTTTTAATCGTAATGCTATTGCCTTTAGTTTCGACTTCTTGGCTACCTGCATATTCGATGCTGCTTTGAACGCCGTTGTCACTGCGCGTTTGGTAGGTGCGCTGGTGTTCTGGTCCATAGGTGAATTGGCTCGATTGACTGCCTTTGGTGATGCGAATAGGCATGTCGAAGCTGGTCCAAGAGAGTGTTCTGCCTGCGCCGTTTTCTAGATTGCCGTTGTCGTCATAGATAAAGCTGCCCATGCCGGGGATGCTTTGTACGGCATGCGGACGGATGCTGCCGGGTCCTTGGGTTGGGTAGCTGTATTTGTCTCCACTGACATTGGTTTTGCTGAGCAGATTACCGGTTTTGTCATAGCTGTAGGTTTGCAAGAGGCTGAGGTTGTTGTTGACCTGGCTGGTCTCGATGCGGTTTAAGGCATCGTAGGTGTAGTCTTCAAAGAAGCCATCACTGGAGCCATTCCAATATTGTTGACGTTGCTTTACATTGCCCAAACTGTCATAGATGTAGCCTTCTTGTACCCGGGCTTGTTGTGTTGCCGTGCTGAGATTGGCTCTATCAAGTCGGGTGGTGTTGGCGTTGTAGATGCGCTTTTGGGTGAGTCCGTTGCCAAGCTGGGCTTCGATGACACGATGTGCGGCATCTTGGGCTTTGACTTGCCAGAGCTTAAGGCTACCTCTTTCTATGCTGCTGAGGTAGCCCATGTTGTTGTAGCGCTGGTAGGTGGACTTTTTAGCGCCCGTACCTCGGGTATGGTGCTGGGCAATCGGGCGTGACCAGTCATCGTACTCGGTTTGGCTGGTGTAGACGGCATCACGCAAGTAGTGCGTGGTTTGCTGCGGACGCCCTTTGTCGTCGTAGCTGTGCAGGCGACGGTAGGTTCTTTGCGCAGGCTGCATGCTTTCTGTGCCGGTGTAGCTTTCTGCGAGCTGGCCTTTGCCGTTGGCGGCAGTGTCGTAGATCCAGTGACTTTCTAGATCGGGCTCATAGCGACCTGTCATGCGACCCAATAGGTCGAAGACGGTTTTGGTTTGCTGACCAGCAGCGCGTTGTTTAGGGCTGATCTGTGCCCAGGTTTGCCCCAGCGGATTGACTTTGTAGCTGATAAAGCCAAGGTCTGGGTCTTTGAGCGCAGTTTTACGGCCTAGCTTGTCATATTCGACGTCGATGATGTTGCCTTCGGGGTCAGTGGTTCTGCTGAGGTTGCCAAAGGGTTCGTATTCAAACCGGGTTTCACCGCCTTTGGGGTCTTTGACCAAGATGAGCTGGTTAGCCGCATTGCGAGTCTCGACCCTGACTTGGGATTTGGGATTGGTGATGGTGGTGACCAATCCTTGATAGTCATAGGTGGTGGACAAGGATGTGCCATCGGTGTCGTATTGGGTGCTGACCGCGATACGATCCAAATAGTCGTATTGCGTGTGGGTGGCCTGATACGCGGTATCCGTTGCAAAGCGAGGGTGATAGACGGTTTCGGGACGGCCTAGTGCATCGTAGCTTTGATCGGTGACAATGACTTTGCCGTCATAGCCATAGGTCTGAGTGCGCAGGATGTGACCTGCCTGGTCTAAGAAGGCCAGTTGCGGCACGCTAGTGCGGTTAGCACCATTAAATTGTTCGCTGATCTTGACGATCTTGGCACCCATCGGGCAACTAGCTTGGCAGTCTTTGACATAGAGTCGGGTTTCATTGCCATCGGCACGTAATTCCTTAGTGACTTGTCCGAAGGCGTTGATACTCCACGTGGTGGTCAAGCCATTTGGTCCAGTCAGACGAGTATGTGCACCGGTACCAGAATCATAGTCATGGCTTTCTGAATGGCTCAGGGCATTGGTGACAGTGCTGGCAAAGCGACCACGGCCATCGTAGGTCATTGATGTCACGCGCGATTTGACAGCGCCGCTGTCCGGGTCGGTCCAGCTTTCGGTCTTTT
Source organism: Burkholderiales bacterium (assembly GCA_016200845.1). Lineage (GTDB taxonomy): Bacteria > Pseudomonadota > Gammaproteobacteria > Burkholderiales > Burkholderiaceae_D > Undibacterium. The sequence continues at coordinate 12,467 of JACQDW010000048.1, forward strand.
TATCGACCAGTCCAAATGAATTGCTCAGACGCTCCAAGGTGGTGGTCAAGGCGAGTGTTGGCGTGGCTTTTTCAACCGTCTCGGATTTGACTTGCATGGTGCAGGTGTTGTAGTCGCGATCCATCGTGCGGGTGATGCTGCCTCCCGTATAGCTGCTATCTGCCTTGGTGATGCTTGATGTCTCTGGCAATCCAAGCGCCCAACAGCTACTGTCGTTGCGATAGGTGGTAGCACTGGTGGTGGTGATTGTTTTACCGCCGCCTGTGAGTTTGGTGACTTGATTCGTCAAGTTGCCATAGATATCGCCATAGGTGTTGGCGGTTTCGCTGAAGCCCACATCACGATAGGCACGATCACGTTGTTGTGTCGTGCTTTGATCCATATACACAAAGGTGGTCGCACCATTGGCTTGCGCGATGGGTTTGGACAACCATTGGTTTTTGGTTTCAATTAAATTGACTGGACCTTCCATCATGATCATTTTTTTGTACGTGTCGACCATGCCCGTGAAAGGCCAGCCTTGCTTATAGGTGGTGGAGTGTATGAAGCCTGTGTTTTCTTCTTCGGCAACTACACGTGCAAAACCTAAAGAACCACGCCCTGAGACATCGATGGCCGGATCGTAGTATTTGTAATTGGTCACACGCGGGTTGGCAACGCCATTGCTATGCGAGATGCGACTAGCAATCTTGCCGACATTCGGTGAACGGCGTAATGGATAAGTCAATGGATTATTATCCGTGATCATGACTGTGTTACTTGGTATGCCATCGATATATTCAACAGTCGATGTTGCACCAATGCCGTTTGTGACGCTGACGATACGATCTAGCGCCTCATTGGGCTTGGCCATGTCGATGGGTTCAAAGATTTCCCAGCGGCCGTCTGGATGCCATGCTTTGTTAGCATCGTAAGATCCGGCGTGATAGTAAACTAGCTGGGTACGACCTGTGCCAAGTAAATCCATCAGATAGACGTGATCATCTGCTCCGCTTTGCGATATTCGCGGCAATAATGGGCCAACCCAATTATTACACCGTAGATTCTGATCGTCGACACTAGCCCCCCCTGTCGAGTCATCACCAATGAGATGGCACATCTTTATTGTCCCATTTGGTGTAGGTGGCAGATTCGTTGAGTAGTCGATGTTTTCAACTAAAATTGTCGATGTACCGTCTCCAACAAAATTACCCACCGCACGTATAGATGGGAAGCTGCTGCCGCTTAGTTTTTTGCGAGGTTTGCAATCAAGTGCGCGACCAGTCGATAAACATACAAACAGTTGGGGATCAATATACTGCATCGGTGGCGCGGTAGAGGTTTTTCCAAAAAAACCGAAAACAATGCCTGAATAGCCCGCTCCATTAAAATCAGCAGAAATAGAAGCACCTTCCATAGGTTTAGTAAATCCATACGGATCACACCCCACAGCCAAGCATCTCGGTGTCGTTGTCGGGAAAGAGTAACTGGTCAAACTAGGCATCAGTGGTGCATTGACTTGGTTAAAGTTCGAGATCACGATTTGTGGTGTCGTATTTACCCAAATCGGATTTATATTTCCACAATTTCCAGGTGAGTCACAGATTTTGGTAAAGAGCTTTGCACGTGTAAATCGCACATCTTCCGTTTTCCCGCGACCTGAAAAATCTACCATCTGCTCAAAACTAATAAAACTATGTAAGGGTTGAGCTGTTGGATCAGTACGATCAAGACCACCTAATGTATCGATTGGTGGATGTGTGTCCCGTAAACAAGCACCTTGAATACATTGTGTTGCAACTGCATTATCATTGGAGTCGACGTTAGCATTTCCATAGTGACCAACTCGACCATCACCGACAATATCCACTACAAAAGGGATACTTGAGGCCGCATTACTTCCAATCACAGCGTAATCAGTAGAACACGTAAATACAATGGTCGAACCTGGCACACCAAGTGCGCTCAGGTTCTTCAAAGGTGATAAACAAATTTTTGCTGTGCCACTCGAGACAGCCACTAACAGATCAGGTACGCCATCACCGTTAAAATCACCGATATTTAATACAGCAAAGTCTTCATTCGTATCAAGCCTGTAGCTATATTCGGCAAATCCAGTTCCATCACCCTTGTTATGGAAATAACGATAATTATTCCTCAAGGTGCCTTCAGGATTAGGGTCACCCGGATTCGCAGTGAAATAGCCTGGGCGCGTAATAGGGCGAGAAATGCGTTTCTCAAGCACATCAGTAAGTCCGTGATTCTCAAAGTCACTAAAAGCAAAGAAATCCGCGTGGTTATTGACATCATCACCCGGAAATTCGATCGAATTACTTGGCGTTGAGGTGGTCAATACCGGCGCCCCATTCCAAGAATGCACCTTACTCACAAACCCTGGCGTTTTACCAGAATCAGGCTTCCCCCAATTAAAGGTCGTTTTTGGTAAGCACTCGTTAACACCAGTTTGTGGATTACGACCACAAGCTTCAACACTCTGCAACAAACTACGTCCACTGCTTGGACTGTATTCATAACTCAATGTCGTGGTGCGAACAGGCGGCACTGGGCCGACGATATCAATATCAGCATAAGTGGTAATCGTGGTTAAACGCAAGCGCAGATCGTTGCGTGTTTCGTCGATATAACGTGTCCATGCGTCTTTTCTGGATTCATAGCTGAACGTGACTTTGGCATGAGCACTGCGTCCTTTGCCACCATAAAAAATCGCATTTGGACGATGTTCGCCATTGACGGCATCTTGGGTGTAATCGTATTGAATGAAGTTGCCAATTCGGTCTTCCATTCGATCAAGCGCCCACGATTGCGCTCCCACTTTGGGTTGTGGTGCGTCTGCACCTTCACCACTATTGGGTGTTCCTAAGATGGCTTTGACAGTCGAACTGTTATTACCACCGTAGGTAGAAATACGACCATCTTTAGTGCGCACTTCATAGCGACGATCTGCATCACCGACCGCGCCAAGGGCGACAACTTTGGTGAAGCTTTCCAGCTCGGTTCTAAATTCTGCACCGCTAGCCCAATAGTTTGTGCTGGAAGGTGCGAGATTAACGAGAATTAAACGCTGTCCATCTAGGCATAATCGATCATTTTCATCAAAGCTAATGCGTCCATTGATTCCATCTTGAGCGATAGTCATACCGCAGCGATGAATGCTGGAGAATCCACCCAAATTCCAGCCCAGACCAACGCGGCTATTTTGTGACTGACTGCTGTAATCAAGTGACAATTTGGGCTGCATCCCCGCCGTCCCCGGTGGTACATCGATAGGAATGCTGTAGGTCGCCGCGCCACTTGGGGCAACAGAGAGATTGCCTGGCAAGCTGCCAGCGTCTGGCAGATTGAGGAAACCGCTGATATCGACGTTGACCGGTTTTGGTGCTTCGACGGGTGGTGGAGGTGCGCTGACGACTGTGACTATGCTGGCTGTTGACGTGCCGACGCTGTTGCCGTTGCTATCGTAAGCGGTGGCGACAATGTTCTTGGTGCCTGTGCCTATCGCTGTCCAGTTGGCTTCCCAGTTGCCTGCGACATTCTTCGTGCCGTTGGCAACGAAGGCGCCATTTTGGGTGAATTTTAATGTACTCACTTGCGTTGTGCTGCCATTGGCCACGTTGGCAGAGGCAAGCAGTGTGAGTGATGTGCCTTCTGTGATGCTTTGGTTATTCACAGGGTTGAGCATGGTGACGGTCGCACCGGCTACAACAGCATCGACGTAGACGAGGTTTTCTGCAGAGTAGATGGTGGTGTTGCCTTGTCTTACTTTGGCACGAACACCGTAGGGCGCTGCGTTAGACGGCAGGCCTGTTTTGCTGGCGTAGTAGTGCCCTGGCTTGCTGGCGTCTGGGCTGGCGTTGATCCACTCACTATTGAGATTAAACGCGACTTCGTCGTAAACGCCGCTGCCATTGTCGATCTTGACGTCCATAAAGACGGTGGCAGGACCGGTGTAGCGGTCGTTGTTGGCTGGAGTCGTCAGGCCGATACGAATCGCGCCTGGCATAGTGCAACTGTTGTCGGCACAAGGCAAGGTCGACTTTAACGCATTGCCAGCAGTGGCGACTTCGACAAAAAGTGCCTTGCCTTGGTAGGCGACGGCGTAGCTACTTAAGTCAAAGACGATGCCATGACCCACTCCGGGCGTATGACATGCGGCTTGGACTGTAGCGCTATTGTTTTCTGATGCGACATTGGCTGTGCCATTGCCGATCGCTGTGCCACCTAAATTGGAGGGGGCATCGACATAGACGGTGTAGGTCAGTGCTTGGCTATTCGTGTCCTGACAACTCCAACCGACTAGTTCGAGCTTGCTGTTATTGCTGTTACTGCGAACGCCCGTGATTTCACCTAAAAGAGAACTATCCGTGACGCTGACGATGACTTCGTTAGAGTCGGCTGTGATGTTGCTTTGATTGGTGACGCGTAGTTTGAAGCGGTAATTACCCGCCATCAAGTTGGCGTTGTAATTCATCGTTAGATTAGCCGCATTACCTGTGACGACGTTTACCGGTGTTGCTGCATATCCGCTGCCGCTATTTTGCAGGAGTTCCAACTTTGTGACTTGGCCACTTACTTGTGCGCCTGTGCCGTTGAACGGGATCAGCGCCGTCTGGCCTGAGGCGACGCGGGCATTGATGTTGGTAGCTTTTAAAGTGCTATTTGGTGGTGTTGATATCGGCGCCCCACCGATAGTGGTCATTGTATCCAAGATACTAGTCGATCCCCCTAGACCGGTTGCAGTCCACGTACAAACAGGAGGCGATGTTACCCATTCTGGCGGTGCAATGCGGGATTCGGATGTGCCATTAGCGACTGGAGCCGTGCCACTGCCATAGATATCAACAGAATTGGCGGTACAACTATAGCTGACTGTGCTTGCATCGGTACTGCGCCATGTTGTTGTAAACGCTTGGTTTGCGACAATTTCTGTTGGTGTGTGGCTGATCGTCAGCGTCGGTTTAGGAGTTGGCGTGGAGGCCAGACTCAACCTCATTGCACATGCCGGCTTCGCATAGTCGAGAGAGTTCACGATGTTCGCAAAGTTGCCTGCGAACGAAGAAACGATGTTCATTGGTGTGATGACGACATTTACTGTTTCATTTTGTTTCCCCAAGCCCGAATGAATTAAGGCGTTGCTCATATTGGAGTCAACTTTATAGCCATTGGTGTTATTACCCCAAATCGGTTGACCGGAGGGATACACAATGTAGGTGCCACTTGCAGGTGTTTGCGAAGCACATGATGGGGCGACTGTGAATGCCACATCTACCGACATGACAACATCCAAATACTGAAAAAATAGCGCCATTTTTTTTAGATCCAAACGCACCGATATCGCTCGGCAGACGTACGGGCTTATCCCTTCAATGGCGAGCGCAGTACAAATCAATTTAGGTGAAAGCAGGCGACAACTCGACCAAACGCTCGGTCACCCACTCCTTGCGATGCGAAAAATCTTGCCCCGTATGCGCATCCTTGCCTCACAAAAAAGCCCGCCGAACACAGCGCCCGATGCAGTGATAGTAAGGCGTCGCCTCCAAAGAAACATGATTTTTACGTGGTGTAGGCATGGCAATCTCCTATTTGCTAAGCGTTAAAAAACTGGTCGCTTTAGCTTAGGTGACTTTAATTAATTTTTTAAGTAGATGTCTTACCGAGTTCCTAGGTCGCCATCCACTCGCATTGCTGCGGCCACGCCTGTTGGCACAACGCTTTTTACCGGCCGATGTGCTGCACACTTTTCAAGATAGGCAATTCGCTCGTGGCTGCGGCATCGTCACCGTCAGACAACGCCCCGGCACCGCCAAAGGCGTCTTGTTTATCACCATCGAAGACGAAAGCGGTTGCGTCAACGTCATCGTCTGGCCCGATCTCGTCGAAAAACAAAGACGCGAAGTCCTCAACGCCCGCCTGTTAGGCGTCTATGGCATCTGGCAAACCGATGGCAAAGTACATCACTTAGTCGCCAAACGTCTGGTTGATCTCAGTCACTTACTCGGTGATTTAGACAGCGTTAGCCGTAATTTTCATTGAAAGATGTTCTCTAATCACCGCAGCTAGTTTTGCAAATGCGGTGATGATTTCGTCTTCGGACACACTGGCATAACCCAGCACCAAGCCTGCCATCGCCTGTTCTGTGGAATGAAAGTAGCTGGACAAAGCGCGGCTGGCGATGCCTTGTTTGAGTGCAGCTTTGGCGATCTCCTGATCCTTGCAATGAGCGGGTAAGCGTAGCGTCAGATGCAGCCCCGCATCACTGCCCGTCGCCTGCACTTCGCCCTTGGGGAAGTGACGTTTAATTTCGTTTTGCAGTCGCTCTAACCGTGTGCCATACAGCAAACGCATGCGCCGGATGTGGGCGTGGTAATACGAGAGTCGCATGAATTCAGCCATACAGGCCTGCAGCGTTTCCTGACCGGAGCGATACAGCTCTTCCATGCCAGTGATGAAGGCCGGGGTCAAGCCAGGCGGCACCACCAGATAGCCTAGCCGCAGCCCGGGGAACATGGTTTTGCTGAAGGTGCCCATGTATAAAACGCGCTCGGCGCTGTCCATCCCTTGCAGGCAGGCCAGCGGTCTGCCCTTATAGCGAAACTCGCTGTCGTAATCGTCTTCAATAATCCAGGAACCATAATGCGCGGCGTATTCCAATAAGCTACGGCGGCGCGATAAGCTCATCACCATGCCTAGTGGATATTGATGGGATGGCGTCACAAAAATAAAGCGCTGTACGACTTTTTTGTCTTCGTCTTTGGGATTCATTCCTTCTGCATCAACTGCAATGGGACGTAGCTGCAAACCTGACGCGAGCAGTAAATTGCGCGCTCCCCAATAGCAAGGATCTTCTATCCACGCGATATCGCCGGGATCACTGAGTAAGCGCAGGCACAAGTCTATCGATTGATGCGTGCCATTGGTGATGATGATTTGTTCTGGCTCGCAAACCACCGAGCGCGCACCTTTCAAATAATCAGCAATTGCTACTCGCAGTGCTGGCAGGCCGCCACCCTGGCTATAGGTCAGGCTGCTGATCTCCGGTTTGCGCCAAAGCTTGCTTTGAATTTTGTTCCAGACTGCATAAGGAAACTGACTGACATCAGGCACGCCAGGTACAAATGCGCCCCATTGTTGCGCTGCTGCACCCGCTTGGGCGACGAGCTTATTGCCCCGTTTTGAGAGCGCAGGTGGAGTGATTGATGAACTCGGCACGCTGTCGCCATCTGTTTTTTTGCTGCGCTTTTTTTGCCCCGGATTAAGCAAGGTTTCTGACAGTGTGTCGGCAACAAAGCTGCCACTGCCTTTGCGCGTGTGCAGATAACCTTCTGCGATCAATTGTTCATAGGCATACATGACCGTATTTCTGGCAATCCCCATTTCACGGGCAAGCTCGCGGCTGGCTGGTAAGCGGCTATGAATGGGTAAAATTTTATCCAGAATCGCTTGTCGTATCAGCCTATATAACTGACGGTTCTGTGGCAATGCGCCACCCTGATTTAGGTGCTGCAAAAGATAGTCGGCGAGGTCAAAGTTTTGCATGATTCTGGTTTGTCGCGAGGTATTCGTTTTGAAAAAGTGGCTCTATTAAATTGTTCTTATTGGATCTAGTTAGTAGTGCCAATTTGTTTCATTATGCGCTTCAAGCCTGTGCTTTTGTAAAAAATCAGCACACGATCAAATTGAAACAAGGAGATTTATATGACTACCGCAATCACCACTGAAGCCAAGCTCGCTAAGCAAGCGCAACAAGCTCCAGTGACGCAGAGCAATCAAGACTGGCAACAAAGAAAAAATCAGGCGACGCCGCGTGGCGTCGGCGTGATGTGCGATTTTTATGCCGCACGCGCATTGAACGCAGAGCTGTGGGATGTGGAAGGTCGGCGCTTTATCGATTTTGCCGCCGGGATTGCCGTCGTTAACACGGGTCATTGCCATCCCAAAATCGTGGCGGCGATTAGCGAACAATTGCAGCAATTTACGCATACCGCTTATCAAATTGTGCCGTATGCCAGCTATGTGACTTTGGCGGAAAAAATCAATCAGATCACGCCGGGCAGCCATGCCAAGAAAACCGCATTTTTTAGTACAGGTGCGGAGGCGGTAGAAAATGCGATCAAGATTGCACGCGCTGCCACAGGACGTTCTGGCGTCATCGCATTTACTGGTGGTTTTCATGGACGCACCATGATGGGCATGGCACTGACGGGGAAAGTCGATCCCTACAAGCTCAATTTTGGTCCCTTTCCCGGCGAAGTTTTTCATGCGCCCTATCCAAATGAGCTGCATGGCGTCAGTATCGCGCAGTCCCTAAAAGCAATCGAGGCCATCTTTAAAGCATCGATAGATCCACAGCGCGTCGCTGCGATTATTCTGGAACCCGTTCAGGGTGAAGGTGGCTTCGTCGTCGCACCCCAAGTGTTCATGCAGGCTTTACGTGCGATTTGTGATCAGTATGGGATTTTGCTGATCGCTGATGAAATCCAAACTGGCTTTGCACGTACCGGAAAACTATTCGCGATGGAGCATCATCAAGTGCTGCCCGATTTAATCACGATGGCAAAAAGTCTGGCGGGTGGCATGCCTCTGTCGGCAGTCTGTGGCCGCGCCGAGATCATGGATGCGGCCGCTCCGGGTGGTCTGGGTGGCACCTACGCGGGTAATCCACTGGCGATTGCAGCAGCGCATGCGGTACTGGAGGTGATCGAGGAAGAACAGCTTTGCGCACGCGCCTATCGTTTGGGCGAACAACTGCAAGAACATTTACGTGCGGCGCAAGCTAGCGTGCCGCAGATTGCGCAAATTCGCGGTGTCGGCGCCATGATCGCTGTCGAGTTTCAACAAGATGGGCAACCTGATGCAGCGTTCACCAAGCGCGTGCAGGCGGCGGCATTAAAGCAAGGCTTGCTGCTGCTGACTTGCGGTGTGTATGGCAACGTGATTCGCTTTTTATTCCCGCTGACGATCACTGATGCGGTGATGGCGGAAGCTTTGGATATTTTAGATGCTGCATTACATTCAGCATGAATGA
>JACQDW010000049.1 GCA_016200845.1 Burkholderiales bacterium
CGAACGCAACAACGCCAGCGTCTATTTTGCGTAAGTCCTAAACCAAAGAGAAGCCTTCATCCAACCAACCCGTCACACCACCTATCATGATCTTCACAGGACGCCCCAGTTTGGCCAAAGCAAGCGCCGCTTTTGAAGCCCCATTGCAATGAGGACCGGCGCAATAAGTCACGAACAAAGTATCGGCAGGATACTCCGCCAATTTGGAAGCGATGATTTTTCCCCGCACCAAATTGATCGCGCCGGAAACGTGACCGCGTGCATACATCTCAGGGCTACGCACATCCAATAAGACAAAACCGGGATGGTCGCTTTTCATCGCGTCATTCACATCCCAGCAATCTGTTTCAAATTCGAAGCTCTTAGCGAAATGAGCAATCGCTTGCTCAGCGCTGGCGGCGGGGACTGCATTGACAGCATTGTTTGACATATTTTCTCCTGTGAGTGGTGTTGGATCGACAGGCAGTATCATGATGGATTACGATCAATCATCCAAGTGGCAGAAACGCCAATCAACGGGCGTTTTCCGCCACTTACAAAAATAATGAAAATTCTCTTTTCAGATCAAATCAATTGCGTTAATGTAGAAAAAAGAAGCCCGCTTTCCAAAACACTTTATGCAAAAAACCAGCCAACATCGCGTCGTCGCACTCGCCTATGATCAGCTCTGTACCTTCGAATTCGGATGTACGGTTGAGCTATTCGCATTGCAACGTCCAGAGCTGGAGACTGCCTGGTATCAATTCGATGTCTGCGCCGCCGAACCGGGCAAACTACGTGCAGCGGGCGGCATCATGGTGGAGGCGCCTTATACGCTCAAGCTGCTCGACCACGCCGATACCCTGATCATTCCGGGCTGGCGCGATGCCGATGAAGAGCCACCGGAAGCCCTGCTCAAAAAAATCCGCAGCGCCTATCAACGCGGTTGCCGCATGTGCAGTATTTGCTCCGGGGTCTTTGTGCTTGCGGCGGCTGGCATCCTCGATGGCAAAACCGTGACCACGCACTGGCGCTATGCCGCCAAACTCGCGGCGCGCTATCCTAAGCTCACGGTTGAGGCTGATGCGCTGTACATCGATCAGGGACAAATCATCACCTCTGCCGGTTCGGCAGCAGGGCTGGACATGCTGCTGTATCTGGTGCGCAAAGATTATGGCGTCAAGATCGCCAATAAGGTCGCTCAAAGACTGGTGATCGCGCCGCATAGAGAAGGTGGACAATCGCAATTTGTGCCACGCCCTGTATTTCATGATGAGCGCGGACAACTCTCACGCCTACTCGATTGGATCAGAACTCACTTGCAAGCCGATTTAACCATCGCGGCACTGGCCAAACGCGCCGCCATGAGTGAGCGCAGCTTACAAAGGCACTTCACCGAGCAGACCGGCTATTCGCCCAACGAATGGATCATCCGCGAACGCATCGCCAGCGCCCAAGAGCTGTTAGAGAGCTCGCGCAAGCCTTTACGCAAAATCATAGAACAATGCGGCTTTGGTTCCGAAGAGACTTTCCGTCGTCATTTTCGCCGCATCGTAGGAACTAATCCCACCCATTATCGTCAACAATTTTCTGCACCCACTTAACACATTGAAAGCAAGTCATGTACACACTCTATATCGCCAACAAAATCTATTCTTCCTGGTCGCTACGTCCTTGGGCTTTAATGCGCGCCTTGAATATTCCTTTCGAAGAAAAAGTCGTCACCTTTGGCGCAGGCAGCAATTGGGACAATTTACGCGCTTTCTCTCCTGCCGGAAAAGTCCCTTGCTTGCATGATGGCGAAGCTGTGGTGTGGGATTCTTTAGGGATCACCGAGTTTTTAGCAGATCGCCACCACGGCGTTTGGCCACAAGATCCCAAAGCAAAAGCATGGGAGATGCATTCAGGCTTCACCAACTTACGCGGCACCTGCCCCATGCACGTCGGCTTACGCATCCATATCGATGCCATCCCAGAAGGCGTGAAAGCTGACCTGGCACGCATCAAAGAGCTGTGGACAGAAGGTCTGCGCGAATTCGGCGGCCCTTTCCTGGCAGGCCAACATTTCACCGCCATCGACGCCTTCTTCGCCCCGGTGATCTTCCGCATTCAAACCTACGGCTTGCCCATGAACGATGCCGCCGGAGCCTACGTCCAACACATGCTACAACAAGCACCTATCCAGCAATGGCAAGATCAGGCATTAGCAGAACCATGGGTAGAATCCGAGCACGAAGCCGGGGCCATGGCGGCTGGACAGGTGATTGAGGATAAGCGTGTGAAGTAAGTAAAACCTATGCAAGCTTGTAGCGATCTCTAATTTGGGGAATACTGTGGTCTAGGCAATTTAAGGTTTATCGTTAGCGACTCGTGACAGATTTGCCTCCCATCGCCGCACTTATACCTTGTTCATGATGATCATTCGGCCTCGTTTGAGAAGCTTAATCATATCGACCTTGGTCCTGGCACTGTCGTGCCAGGTTTGCTTGGCATCGCACCTGACGCAAATATTGACAGCCACTGAGCAGGGCAACTTTTCTTTTGCACAACCACGATTTGAACAAATTGGTGACGCTGAATCCATTCCTGATGGGATTATCACCGCCTTAGCGCAAGATGCCCGAGGCCTGATTTGGATAGGCACACAAAAGGGATTGGTGCGCTTTGATGGTTATCGTTTTCGGGTGTTCAAACATATCGCAGCCGACCCCACTTCTATCGCTGGCGAGTATGTACAAGCATTGTGGGCTGCGCCGGATGGGCGTATTTGGATAGGCACCATGGCCGATGGCATTTCGGTGTTTGATCCGCGCACAGATCGCTTCGCACATTTTCGGCATGACGAAAAACGCGCCGCTAGTTTGTCATCGGGTCGGATTTACGCATTGACTGGTGACGCCAAGGGCGGACTTTGGATCGCCACAGAAAGTGGTCTGGACTATCTGGCACCATCGGCAACTGAGTTTATTCACTACCGACACCAAGTTGGCAATCCCGCAAGCCTGCTTGATCAGCGTGTCCACAGTTTGTTGCTCGATAAAGCTGGACGCTTATGGGTGGGAACGGCAATCGGCTTGCAGCGACTGGACCTTAAAACCAATACGTTTGAGCGCATTGCTGATGCGGGTCTGTCAGCCACTATGCCGCCAGGGGGAAGTTCGACAGGTATTGATGTTCGCACACTGTTCGAGGCGCAGGATGGGAAGATATGGATAGGCACACGAGAACATGGCGCGGCATGGTTAGCGCCCGATACCAGTACCGTAAATTGGCTGCCATTGAATTTGAACCAAGCTCGTGGAAAGAAGGTCTCGACTGAGCTAGCGTTGAGCCACCCCTGGGTATTTGGCGCGGTGCAAATCTCCGCTAATGAAATCTGGCTAGCCACCTATGGGGGTGGGATCAATATCGTGTCTGCGCAAGATGGTCACATCGTACAGCATTTACGTCACGATCCTGCGGTCGCTGGCAGCTTGGCTTTGGACTCGGTAAAGCCGCTCTTACTCGACCGCGCAGGGCTATTGTGGGTAGGCACCTGGGGTGGCGGCCTGCAAAGACGCAATAGTAAAAATAAGATGGTACAGCTTTTGCGCCATAGTCAGACTTTGGCTAACGGCTTGAGCCACCCCGATATCCATGCCGTGTTAGAGCGAGCAAATGGCCAACTCTTGTTTGGCAGCGATGGGAATGGCATCGATATCTTCGATCGCCGCAAAGGGCGTGTTGGGGGCTATCGCGCCATTGATAGCAAGCTTCAAGCTGATACGGATCCACTGCCAGATGCCACCATCTTCTCCATGGCGGAAACGGCCGACGGTAGCCTCTGGATAGGCACCCAACAGGCAGGCGCTGCACGCCTTAGGCAAGCTAGCCGTACTTGGGAGAGCATCCCGGGATTGCCGGGATCACATGTACGTCGACTTCTAAAAGGCCGTGACGGCGGTCTATGGGCGGCAACTGACGGGGGAGTGGGACACTGGAAACTGGGCGCCACAAGATTTACTGCAGTGCCAGATGCCGCTGGCAATCCCATGCAAGGCAATGCCTGGATGATCGTGGAAGATGCGCAAGGCCGAGTTTGGGTGGCGAGCGATAACGGCTTATGGGTACGAGAGCCGGGTGCCCAAGGACTTACCCGTATTCACCATGAACCCGACCGATCCGATAGTCTGGCGTCCAACTACATCACGACACTGCTCTTAGATAGACGCGGCCAACTCTGGTTAGGAACGGATAAGGGTTTGGACAGGCTGCAAAGCTGGGATGGCAAGCTCGCTCGCTTTGAACATGTCAGTAGCTTACTGGGAAGAGCGGGACAGTCGATGGGAACCATTTTGGTGGAGGATGATCTTGGGCGTATTTGGAGTGATCTCGCAGTCATCGAGCCCATAACGATGCGAGCGATACCCTTGACCAAGGCCGACGGTATCGATATAGGCGTAATCTGGGCAGGCGCTTACCTTCGTAGCCGCGATGGCTTATTGTTTTTTGGCGGAACCCAGGGCGTGGCGATCGTCGATCCTCGTCAGTTTGAAGAATGGAATTACCGCCCTCCACTCATCGTCACCGAGCTAAAGATCAACGGCAAATCTTTCGCATTAGGGGATTTGGCGACAGAACAGGAAAGTAGCGCGAACCTCCTCGCCCATCTCAGCTTAAATCACGAACAGCGCAACTTTGCGCTCGAATTTGCCGCCCTCGATTACACCGATCCCCAAAAAAATCGTTATCAATTTCACCTGCTTGGTTACGAAAATGAGTGGGTTGATGCCGACTCCGAACATCGCACGGCGGCTTACGGCAATTTATGGCCGGGCCACTATACCTTGGAGGTGCGCGGAAGTAACCGTTTAGGTCTATGGAATCAACATCCATTGCGTATCGCGATTGAAGTCTTACCCGCATTTTGGCAAACCTGGTGGTTCTTGTTGTTGACCCTCTTTCTATTGTCGAGCGCGACGATTGCACTCTATCGATGGCGCACTGCCCGCCTCAAAACTTTAGTTGCAGCACGAACCGCTGACTTGGCAAGATTGGGACAGATCGGGCAAGAACTGACCGCCACTCTCGACATCGAACAGGCATTTGAGCGTGTCTATAAACAGGTCAAAGCGCAACTTGACGCCTATTGTTTTTACATCGGCATTTATGACGAAGCAGAAGAGCAAATTCGGTTTTTATACCAAATCGAAAATGGAAAGCGACACGAACCTCTCGTCATCAGCATGAGAGATAAAGACCGGCCTGCAGTGTGGTGCGTGCGCGAGCGCCGTGAATTAATTGCCTTTACTACCGAGGGTCTGCGCGATTATGTCACTGAGGTTTTGCCACCTATGTATGGCAAAGCGATGGAGACGATCGCGTATTTTCCCTTGATGCTAGAACAGCGCGTCATAGGTTGCCTCTCCGTGCAAAACCCCAAACCGCATGCCTACAAGAAAGACAAAATCGAATTCATACGCGTCTTGTCCAACTATACCGCCATCGCCATCGCCAACTCCTTTGCCCATAGTCGTTTGGCGAACACGCATGAGGCCTTGAACAGCGCTCACCGCCATTTACAAGAGACCCAATCGCAATTAGTTCAACAAGAAAAAATGGCATCGCTAGGCCAACTCATCGCCAGTGTCGCCCACGAAATCAACACGCCCCTCTGTGCCATCGAGTCTAGCGGCAAAAACATCAGCACGGCTGTGGCACTTGCGATGGAGAGTTTGCCACGCTTATTTCAAGTGCTCACACTCAAAGAACAAAACCTTTTTATGCTATTGATCGCGGCTTCTGGCGGAACCGCAACCGTGCTCAATACGCGCGAGGAGCGCGCCCAGATCAAGTCACTGATGGCGCAACTAGAACAATACGAGATCGCTGAAACGAATTTGGTGGCAAGAATCTTGGTGCAACTCAATGCACAAGCCATCGTCAAGGACATATTACCTCTACTCCACCACCCCCAATTAGAGCAGATTTTACAGGCAGCGCAGCACATGGCAGCGATTGTTGGAAATGCCCACAACATCAATCTCTCCGTGCAGCGCGTGGTCAAGATCGTGTTTGCGCTGAAGAGTTTTTCGCGCATAGGCAACACTGCCGCCATGCTAGCGATTGATCTAAAAGAAAGCGTGGAAACCGTACTCACAATTTACCAGCATCAATTCAAACAGGGCGTAGAACTCATACGAAACTACGAAGAGCTACCGCCCTTGCGCGGTCTGGGGGACGAACTCAACCAAGTGTGGATTAATTTAATCCACAATGCCCTGCAAGCGATGGAGAATAAAGGCAAACTCAGTGTCGGCATCCGACGCCATGCCGACGCCGCCATCGTCTCGTTTACCGATACCGGCTGCGGCATTCCAGACGAAATACGCGCTCGCATCTTCGACCCATTTTTCACCACAAAACCCATAGGTGAAGGCAGCGGACTAGGTCTTGATATCGTCCAAAAAATCGTCCACAAACACCACGGCCATATTGAAGTACGAAGCTTGGTTGGTGAAGGTAGTTGTTTTGAAGTGCATTTGCCGTATGGATCTGAAGCGTGGCTTCAAGACCCTAGCGCCTGATGCTGCGGCAACGACACAC